>FR901510.1:5666-12423 GCA_000438355.1 Clostridium sp. CAG:273 | reverse complement strand
AAACTGTTGTATAATTTCTGTACCAAGACCACCCAAGTTCCATGCTGTATAACTTGTTTGGTAATTATTTTTTAAAGTTTTTATTATTATTGGAGAAGATAATAATAAAATTCCTCCACCAACTACTAGAGCAAATTTTAAACCATTAAATATTGTATTTTTAATTTTTTCTTTATCTTTACTAATTAAAACTCTAATTAATAAAGTAGTTGCATATGATATAAAATAGCCTAGCACAAAAAACATATACCATCTTCTTGTAATTACCAAGCCAAATGTACTTCCCAGTATATAAATCCATCTTTTCCAATCCACATATGAAAAGTCATAATCCATTGTTAGTAAAATTATAAAGCATATAAATATCATTCCTATTATATCTGGTTGTCCAGATAAACACGCTCCATGTAAAGGCCAAAAGCTAATTAAAAACAAAGCTGATAGTCCGAATATCAATAACTTATTTTTTATATTTAAATTATCAATAACTTTTTTTATTATCATAAAAAATAAAATTACTGTTGGCACCATACCCACAAAATATGAAATTATATTAAAAGCCTCTGGTGTCATATTAGTTAATGAATATATTCCAATTGTAAAAGACAACAAAAAGTAATTATAATCTTCGTATATTATGGTTCTGATAATTTCTTTTATTCCTCGCCCAAAGCTTTCCTCAAAGTGAGGTATAAGATTTAGTTGATTTCGATAATAAGTGCTGTTATCCCATGTGTATACATATTCTCTACAATTAATTATTACAATATATACTATACTCATTAGTATAATTGCAATTCCCATTATTAAAATATAATTTTTATTAAATTTAACATTTGCTATTTTCCCTATTTTATATATAGCATATATTATAAAAAATATTGTCCAAATATTAAATAAGTATAGCGATATTTTCGAGAATAAGTCAAACGGTGCTGATAATAGCGCACATACTATAAATATCAAACTATATATAAAAAAACTTTTTCCTATTAATGAACTTTTATTATAAAATTCCTTTAATTTTGTCAATATATAAACCCCTCTTTATAATTCTGCTTTAACACAATTTAATGCTTCTGCAATGACTTTATCCATATCAAAATATTTATATTGTCCTAGCCTTCCACCAAAAATAACATTTTTATCACTTTTAGCAAGTTCTGAATATTTTTGATATAAATTGTTATTTCTTTCATCGTTTATTGTATAATAAGGTTCTTTTCCTTGTACCCACTTATCTGGATATTCCTTTGTTACAACAGTTTTTGTAGTATCTACATCATATTCAAAATGCTTATGCTCTATTATTCTTGTATATGGTACTTCATATTCTGTATAATTTACAACTGCATTTCCCTGATAATTTTCTTTATCTAGTATTTCTGTCTCAAATCTTAAACTTCTATATTCTAGTTCTCCAAATTTATAATTATAAAACTTGTCTATAGGACCTGTAAATATAATCTTACTTGCTATATTTTCTAGTTCTTCTCTATGCTCAAAAAAATCATAATTTAGTCTTACTTCTATTCCATATAACATTTTCTCTATAATTCCGAGTATATCCCCCTATAGGAATACCTTGATACTTATCATTAAAATAATTATTATCATATATAAATCTTACAGGTAATCTTTTTATTATAAAGCTTGGAAGTTCTGTAGCTCTTTTTCCCCACTGCTTTTCTGTATAACCCTTTACTAGCTTTTCATAAATAGTTTTTCCAACTAAACTAATAGCCTGCTCTTCTAAATTTTTAGGTTCTGTTATTCCAGCTTCTTTCTTTTCTTCTTCTATTTTTTTCTTTGCCTCTTCTGGTGTTATAACTCCCCATAATTTATTAAATGTATTCATATTAAATGGCATATTATATAGCTCGTCTTTATAACGTGCAACTGGTGAATTTGTATATCTATTAAACTCTGCAAATTGATTAATATATTGCCAAACTTCTTTATTACTTGTATGAAATATATGTGCTCCATATTTATGTACTTGTATACCTTCTACATTTTCTGTGTAAATATTTCCACCTATATGTGAACGTTTTTCTATTACTAAACATTTTTTTCCAACTTTGTTAGCTTCATATGCAAATATAGAACCAAAAAGTCCGCTTCCTACTATTAAATAATCATATTTCATAATATATTTCCTTTCCTATAAATTATTAGTAAATACATTTTATCAATTATAAAATAGAATTACAAGTATTAAATTTTAAAATTACCTATGTAACTTATTTGTTAATTATTTACAACTATATCTAAAATTATTCAGTTTATTTTTTATATAAACTTATTTTATAATTAGGTAACTTTAATTTTACTATTTTATCTTTGTACAATAATTATATATCATTCCTGCTGCCTCTGCTCTTGATGCTGTTCCTTGTGGGTCTACTCTAGTTCCATTATATTTTCCTGTTATTACTCCTGTTGATACTGCCCAACTCATTGCAGGTCTTGCATATCCTGTTACTTTATACCAATCTTTATATTTACTTGTATCTACTGTTTTATTTACATTTTTTCCATTATCTAATCTTTGTACAATAATTATATATCATGCATGCTGCCTCTGCTCTTGTTGCTGTTCCTTGTGGGTCTACTTTAGTTTCATTTTCTTTTCCTGTTATTACTCCTGTTGCCACTGCCCAATCCATTGCAGGTCTTGCATATCCTGTTATTTTATACCAGTCTTTATACTTACTTGTATCTGTCGATAAATTTACATTTTGGTTTTTATATTTTGCATAATTACATAGTATTGTCGCTAATTGCTCTCTTGTTATATTATCATTTGGTCCGAATTTTCCGCTATTATATCCACTTACTATTTTATCCTTTGCTGCCCATCTTACTGCATCATAGTAATATTGTCCTGTTACATCTGGGAAATCTTCTATTCCTGTTACTTTTGGCTTGCCTTCCATTCTCCAAAGTATTGTTACTATCATTCCTCTTGTTATATTCTTGGTTGGTCTAAACTCTGTGTCTGTTGCTCCTGATATTATTCCATTTTTATATGTATATTCTACCGCGTTATAATACCAATCTCCTTTTTTTACATCTATAAATGGTAATTCTTTATTTTCATCATCCTCATTGCCATCATCTCCACCTCCAGGATTGTCTCCTCCTTGTTCTCCACTGTCGCCATCGTCAATTCCTGTTATAGTTAGTGGTACTTCTTTAATTATATTGGTTCCATCTGTTGTTTTTATAATTATTGTTGTATTCCCATTTTTTAAAGGATTTATATAACCGGTTTGGTCTATAGTTGCAATAGAAATATCTTTTATATTATAGTTTAATTTTGTATTTGATGCCGAAGTTGGCATTGCATATGCATATAAATAAGTTGGATTTTTACCACTTATTTCTATTTTTTCTTTAGAAGTAACAATAGATGTACATTTTATATTAACTTTTACATTAATAGTTTTAGAAATGTTACTTCCATCTGTTGTTTTTATTGTAATTTTTGTGCTTCCACTACCTTTTGCTTCTATTATTCCATTATCGTTAACTGTTGCCACTCTTGTATTATCTGAACTAAATTCTAATTTTTTATTACTTGCATTTTCTGGTAATATCTTTACATCTAACTTCTTTTCCGTTAAACTAGAAAACTCTATAGACGATGGACTTACATCTAAACTTTTAACTTTTACATCTGTATCTACAATTACATCACATATATCTGCTAATACATAATTGTCCTGACTTCTTGCAATAATCTTAGCTGTTCCATCATTAACGCCTGTTATTAGTCCTTTTTGGTCGACTGTAACTACATTTGTATTGCTACTACTCCACACTACATTTGTGTTAGTAGCATCTTTTGGTGTTACTGCCCAACTCAATTGATATTTATCTCCACTTTCAATTGTTACCCTTGAATCTTTAATGTCAATTTCTTTTACTCTTGTAGTAACTTTTACATTGCAAGTAGCTTTTATGTTTGGAAATTCCCTTGTATAGGCTGTTATTGTGCATGTACCTGAATTTTTTGGCACTATTCTTACTATATTGTCGTTAGCTGTATTAGATATTGTTGCGACACTTTCATTACTAGTTGTCCAAATTACATCTGTAACAATTCCACTTGGAACTACTGTTGCTTCTAAATATTCCCCACTTGCACCATTTTCTAAATTTAGGACTGTATTATCTAAACTTATAGTTCTTACTTCATTATCTACTATTATTTTTACTCTTACTTCTGGTACTCTTGGAAGGTTTTTAGCAGAAATTATAATCTCTGCTTCCCCTTCACTTTTTGGTGTTACTGTACCATCACTTGCTACATCTATAATGGCAGAATTTGTAGTTCTATATTCTAAAACAGCATTATTATTAACTGTTGCATTAATATTAAATTTATCTCTGCCATTTACAATTTTTTCTTTATCCTCAACTGTTATTAAAGTTTTATCTTGAGTATCTTCCATCCTTATTTTGTATGTTTTTAAATTATTTGTACCATTTGAATTTGTAAAATACACATATCCAGCATAATATACAGGTTTTGAGTATCCAGGTAACATCCCTTGTTCTAATAATAAAGGTTCTTGAACAATATCTCCTTCGTTATCTATTACCATATAATAAACTTTGTCCGATTCTGCTATAGACTTTCCTTTTTTAGATACTGTATAGAAAATTGCTATTCTATCAATATTTGTTTCGACAGATTTTACATTTTTTACAGTATAATCCCCTGAATAATTAGTTAGCCATTTTACACCATAATCTGTTGTTCCTTTTGCTAAAAAGTACTTTTCATCTCCATTAGATGCTTTTTGTGTTCCTGTGGATTTTCTTTCTCCCACTGTCATAAAGCTATCTGCTGTGAGCTTTTCTCCAACATGTCCTGTAAGATAATCTCTTTTTAATATTTGCATAAATACGTTTCTAGATTCATTTTCAGTACTGCCTGCTGGTGATAAAGATAGCGTTTTTTCTGAGCTTGCAATTAAAGCTACGCCAGTTTTTAGGTCTTCTATACTACCATAATTTGAAAAAGTATAGTAATAACCTGCTTGTTTTGCCAGTCCTTCTCTAAAATGAAACATTTGCCTATTATATTCTGTATACTTTTTATCAACATTTTGAGTAATTAAACTTACATCATATGACCTTTTTTGCATATCTGTTTGTTGTAAAAATGCAAAATCTCCATTTGATAAAGCTATTACGTCAGTAGCCCATGAATGTGCTGCATATGGATAAACTTTATAATCTTTAGCTTCTTTCATTGTATTTGAATCTATATATCCACTACTATTACACTGAAGTCCTGCTTTTGTTTCTTTTGCATAATTATATGCTATAATTCCTTTTGAATTAATATCTAAATTACATGTACCATTTGCAAATATTGTTTTGGTAGGTTCTTCTTTTCTTATTTCTTCTTGTTCTCCTGTTGCTGGTGGTTTTTCTACTGGTTTTGGGCTATCTGTTTTTTCATAAGAACTTATATAGCTTCCCGAATTACTATATTTAGAAATAACAAATGTAATTTTCCCTGTACTTTCAGGACTTGTATCATTTTGTCCCCATGCAATGTAATAATTCCCATCATCATCTACTATTGTATCTCCATAAATAGGATAACGCTTTTGAATTTTTAAAGTATCTCTTACTCCCATATTTTCATTTAATCTTTGTATATACACGTAATTACTATATACACGTAATTACTATTTGTATATATAAAGTTTAAATTATGTTTATTATCTATTATAGTAGTTACAGCATCTTTACTCTCTCTATCCCATGATGTTATGTTAGTTGTGTTATTTGCTATATTAATTGCCGCCTTTGTGTTAAATATTTCAACTTTAGCCAGTTGTTCATATGGCACATATACATTATATGAAACAGTTTGATTTTCTATTTTAGCTGTTATTGTTGCACTTCCTGAATTTACTGCAGTTACATTTCCATTTTTATCTACAACTGCAACACCTCTATTAGAGCTTGTCCATTTTGCATTATAATTCTCTATTAATGCATTAATCCATGTATTATAATTATATATAGATTTGCTACTTTTTTCCCCAATATTTAATGTAATTGTAGTATTTGCATCTTTCATTCTTAAATCTAAATTACTTTTTAATAAACTAATATGATATGTTTTTTCATTAGTTCCTGTTGGTTTTTGAACAGGCTCTAAAGCTGTATATGGACTAAAAAACTGAACCCAATAATTTATACCTTCTATCACTATATGCCCAATTCCTACAGATGAAAATGTTTCAGTTAATATATTTGCTTTATGTGTAGGAGATGCCATAAAACTTTCCATTGCTTCACTTGCTGTTTCGTTCCCTGCTGTAAAATTTTCACCACTTACTTTTGAATTAATACTAGTATATTGGTTTCCATTTGGTCTTGTATGAGATAAATATAAAGCGATTTCTGCTGCTCTTTCCATTGATGATGTAAGAAGGCTTTCGTCCATTTTTAATGTACTTAATCCAATTTTTTCTCTTTCCTTGTTTATGAGTTCTAGCATTTCATATGCATAATCATAATTTTGTGTTCCTGTAATATAAATTTCAATTGTATCTTCTTCTGAATTTGCAAGCAAAACTACACTGTTAGTTAACAGATTAATTATAATTATTGCAATTATTATAATTGCTAAAACACCATATTTCTTCATAAAATAACTCCTTACACATCTTTAGTACATTTTCTAATATTTTTCTCTTCAATATACTATAATTATATATTAATG
>FR901510.1:5073-5640 GCA_000438355.1 Clostridium sp. CAG:273 | reverse complement strand
AATGAAATATTTTTTTCAATTGTTTTAGGTGTTATTATAAAATTAATATAAGCATAAAATAAAAAATGTGACTGTCTTTTATGACAGCCACATACTCTTTTAATCTCCTACTATGGCAAGGATATTCCTACTTTTTTAAGTTCTTACTATGGCAAAGATATTCCTACTTTTTTAAGTCCCTACTTTAGCAAGGGTATTCTAATCTTTTTTAGCTATTTACTAGCAATATTATTATATGCAATATTTATAAGTTTAAACACTATTTATTTTGGGCATCTTTTCTATATTCTCATGTAACATTGCTCTTTTATAAACTTCTTTATCTCTTTTTCATCTCTTCCTTCATAGTAAGGAATAAGTAAATCCTTAAATTCTTCTGTTAATTCTGCTGGAATTGCTATTATTCCTTTTCCTTTTGAAATCAAATAATGATTACTATAAATTACTGCTGTTCTTTTATTTCCATCTATAAAAACTTGTTTTTTCATTGTATATAATAAAAGTTCGATTGCTTTGTCTATATCATTCAGTTCCTTACTAAGAATTTCTTCTAATTCTTCTCTTATT
>FR901510.1:0-5060 GCA_000438355.1 Clostridium sp. CAG:273 | reverse complement strand
CTTATTACACTTTCAATAGGCAAATCTGGTTTCCATGTTGTTCCACCTATTGTTACTGGTGTATTTCTTACTTTACCTGCTGTATAATAAAATCCTTCTTCTACCATTTTGTTTATTTCGCATAATAAAGCAAAATTTGTATCACTTAAAACAACATTTTTATTTAATATGAATTCCCAAGCATGTTTTAAATTTACTATTTTTATTATATCTTCAGATGTCATATTATTTACTTTTCCACCTTCAATAATACTTTCTGTATCTGCAAATGTGGTTGCAACACCTTCTAATATAGCTTGTTTATAAATTGTATCTACTAAATGTCTTTTAGCAAAGTCTATATTTTGTTCTACTTTTTCAGAAAGCTCTTCTTCGATATAATTAAATTGTTTTAATTTTTTTGTTATTTCTTTTATTTGTTTTTTTAATTGTTTTGCTTTAATGCTGTTATTTAATATTAAATTATATAATTCATCTGAGTATTCTCCAACATATTTAGTTAAAGCTACTCCGTCTTCTCTATAATGCACATATATATATTTGTTTGAATTGTTTTCTCTTATTTCTACTGATCCATATGAAAGTGATTGTAATTCATGTTCAAAAACTTGTTTACTTTGAAGAAGATTCATAATTTCAATTTTTTCTTCCATGATTTTCCTCCTTATAAATGTGAAACTTTTTTGTTGAATTTATTTCATTTTGTTTCACATTTATATTATAACACAAAATTTTAAAAATGTGAAACTTTTTTTATTTTTTTCTTTATACTTGTTTCACATTTTTAATTTTATCACTGGTTTTGTATCAATAAGGTGTGTGTTTTTATCCTTAAAATCTTTTTGTAATCTTTAAATATAATCTCCATATAAACTTATAAAATCCAAATCCAAATTTTAATGAAATAATTCCAAATTTATCTCTTTTAGGAACTCTTTTATCCTTTAATATCTCATTCCCATGAGTTTTGATATAATCCGTCATTTCTTTTTCTTCTTTTGGGTACTTTTCTTTACATTTAGCAAGTTGTGATAATGTAGATAAATATGCATACATAAGTCTTCTATTTGCTGCATTTTTCAAGTCTGGATATTTATTTTTTACGTATTCGCTCATTTCTCTTGTTGAAGTTATTAAATCCATTTTTTTAGGTGAAAATTTAGCATTTGATATAGAATTTTTTCTTATTATATAATTGTATTTGCTAATAGAATTTATAGCTATTTTATTTGCTTTATCTACTAACATATATGTTGTAGCAGAGTCTTCAAATAATCTTCCTTTTGGAAACTTAATATCATTAAATAAATATCTTTTATATAGTTTTCCCCATGCGGATAAATCAATTCCATCATCATATAAAATTCTTTCTAAAACCTTTTTGGGTTCTAAAACGCTATTTTCGTGTGTTTCCTTCTCTATTATTTTTCCACTGTCATATATTACTCTATGTCCTCCAATTGCAATATCTGCATCTGTTTCTTCTATAGTATTATATAAAAATTCTACATAATCTTTATCTACATAATCATCGGAATCTATAAATGTAATATAATCTCCATTTGCTACTTTTATACCAGCATTTCTAGCATCTGAAAGTCCTCCATTTTCTTTATGTACAACTTTAACCCTGTTATCCTCTTTTACATATTGGTCACAAATTATAGGGCAGTTATCTGGTGACCCATCATCAACTAAAATAATTTCTATATTTTTATAAGTTTGATTTAAAACACTTTCCATACATTTTTCTATATAATTTTCTACATTATAGATTGGCAATACTATACTAATTAATTTTTTCATATTCATCTCCTAATTTTTATGGCATAATTACTCTTATATATGGTATCTTTTTTATAATTTTAGTTACTAAAGCACAGAAAATATATAAAAGCACAGGCACTATAAAATATAAAACTTTAGAATATATATCTAATTTAAATATGCTTATAGCCATATTTAAAATTGGCTGATGTATTAAATATACACCTAAACTTAAAGTAGATATATCTTTTAATATTCTACTTACCTTTTCATTAGTAATTTGAATTTGTGAAAATAAAATATATATCATAAAATAGTATAAAATTCCAAATAGCTCTGTTTTCATTAAAATATTTAAAACTTTATTTTCATAATATAAATTTAAATAGTTTAAAAGGATTAATGCTATTAAAGAAATTACTCCAACAGCAACTATAAGTAAAATTTTAGTGTTTTTTATTTTTTCGCTTTTTGCGTCCTTAGTAACAATTGTAGTTCTATTAATTAATGATATATCTTTAATGTAATATCCCAAAATATAGTAAAATAAATATTTATTTATAATAGGTAACTGAAAATAATTTCCTATTCCAGAGTTTTCTAGTATTGGATTTATAGTTAAATATATAAAAGATAAAATTAAAAACCATTTTGTAACTTTTCTATTTTTAGTAATTTCTTTTATTACAGGTGTTAATAGATATATCCCGATAATACTATAAAAAAACCAATATACATTATTAATTTTATTATTCATAAATAGATGAACAAAATTAATAATTGAAAAATTATATTCTCCTGTTTTAAATCCAACTTTTATTATTGAATATACATACCATATAATACTCCAAACAATAAAAGGTACTGCTACTTTTAACAGTCTTTTTTTGTAAAATTCTTTTGTAGAATATCTTTTATAATAATCTAATAAATTAGCTCCACTCATCATGAAAAAACATGGAACTGCAAATTTAAATACTTGTTGGAGCACATTAGCTATGTCCCATCTTATTCCCTCTTTATAAGAGAAAAATGCTGGTGTGCAGCAATGTAAAATAATTACTGCAAAACAAGCAACAATATTTAATAAATACATCCATGTTTTTTCTTGCTTTTCCATCTTTTACCTTCTTTATTATTTCTTTATAAATTTTCTTACCATATTCATAACAAATTTTACATTTTTTCTGTTTATAAAAATTGTGTAAATTACTACTACTACAGCAATTAAAGCACATATCATAATATTTCTTACATAATATGCAACTATTGTAATTGCAAACATTATTAAAATTGAGATTAAAAATTTATAATTTAATGATATTTTTACATACTTTCTTGAGTCTATAAAACGGTATATCGCCATAGATAAATATGCTACCACTGTTGAAATTGATGCAGCATATAGCCCTAACCATTTAATAGTTAAAATGTTTACCACAACATTTATAACTGCTGCTAATATTGAAGTTTTTGCTATTTCTTTTGTTATTTTTTTAGCAACATATATGGATCCTAAAAAACTAACTATTACATTAAATATAGCACCTATTAATAATATAGGAATTTGATAATATGCTTCTCCAAACTTTTCGTTTATCAATAATCCAAAAACAAATGGTAAAAATGCTATTATTCCAAGGCATAAAGAACCAAAAAATCTTAAATTAAAGTCAAACATTTTACTAAAAAATTTATCTTTATCTTCTGCCTCTATATTTAAAGATGCTGATTCAGTCCATGTTAAATTAAATACACTATATAAAGTAGTTACTACCACTGAAAATTTGCTTCCTGCTGAAAATATACCATTTTTTTCAATTCCTAAAACTGAACTTATAATAGTTCTATCGGATGCATTAACCACCCACCAAGAAATCATATTAGGAACTAGATGTATAGAATATTTTAATATCTTCTTTAAAACAGTTGTATTATTTGCTTTTATTGATATTGATTTATATATCTTTTTACGAATAATAATATATAAAGCACAAATTAAATTTCCCAATAATGTAGCTGTTAACATCCCATAAGCGCCCATTTTAAATAATACTATAAAAATAACATTTAATATTACAGTAATAGCTCCAGATAAAAAACTTCCTATTGCATAACTGGTATTATCACCTAATCCCCTACTAATTTGTAATAATACAGCTGAAAAAATGTTAGCAATTAAGTTTATTGCCAAAAAGTATTTATAATCATTATGTATGCATTGACTAACTATTAAAAAACAAACTAAATATATAATGGATTGAATTATTAAGAAAAATACTGTAGAACTAATAATTGTTTTTTGTTCTTTTTCATTATCTCTGCAGTCAAGTAAATATCTAAATACTCCTTGTTCTATTTGCAAAGTAACTATTGGTAAAAATAGTCCAACTAAAGTATTTAATAAATCTACTACACCATACTCTTCTGTTGAAAGTACAGCAGTGTACAATGGTAATAGGAAAAATGTAATCAATTGTGTACATATTTTTCCTAGTGAAACTATAGCTGTGTTTTTTATCAATAGCTTTTCTCTGTTCATTTTTTCTCCTTCTTTATTTATTATAAATTTTAGTAATTTAATTTTTTACCTTATATAATACTTTGTCCAATTCTTTAAATTGCTCTTCCGCTTCTTTTTTTATTCTTTCTATATTTATCCTATAATTTATATTTTCTTCTGTAAAAAGGTCTTCTATATTAACGCTGTCCAAGTCTCTTATATCAACTGTTTTACCAATAAATTTTAAATCTTCTAATACATGTTTTGTTTTATCACTATAAATAATTGGAATAACACCTTTATTTAATAACATACCTAGTATAATAGAATGAAATCTTGTTCCTACTATTACATTTGCATTATTTAATACATTTAGTGTCTCTCTTATATTTCCTCTATAATAATAAGTTTCAACATCACTTTTTATTTTATCATCTAATTTTTCTAAAATTTTTTCAATAGCAAGTTCATCATTTTCTGCCTTACAAAATGACATATATGTAATTTTATAACCATCATTTATTAATTTTTTTGTCATGCTTATAATTGCATCTTGATATTTTGCTTCATATTTTGCATCTATTTTATTTTCACAAGATACTATTGAAAAAATAGCTCTTTTTTCATTAGTTTTAATGTTTTCTAAGTCTTTTACATCTAGACTAAAAATAATGTCAGGAGCATATCTTACAACTGAAATGTCAGAAAATAGGTCATACGAATATTTATCCCTAAAGCAAACATCTTTAGCACCTTCAAAAAATTTATGTGCATTATTAAAATATGTATC
>FR901509.1:40922-41054 GCA_000438355.1 Clostridium sp. CAG:273 | reverse complement strand
GGAAATATCACAGATGTACAAGTAATCGATTTACAAAATGGTAAGTTACTTGAACAAATAGATGAGGAGATGTATCATGTAACAAAAGATTGTTATTATGGCTTACAAACTGGTAAATATGAATTTGAAATT
>FR901509.1:37140-40904 GCA_000438355.1 Clostridium sp. CAG:273 | reverse complement strand
AATTGCTTGGGGAGTTGGAATGGACAATGAAAAAGGTAATCGCAAATTTCAAATTTCATATACTGTAACAGATGTAGTAACAGAATATAATGATGCCCAAGAAATTTATTGGCAGTTTTTAGAAGAAGGTAAAAATGCTATTCCAGCTAAAAAAGTTACTGGTACAGTAGTATTACCTGAAAGTGTTAAAAATACAGAAAACTTAAAAATTTGGGGGCATGGACAACTAAACGGAATTATCGAAAAAGTAAATAATAATACTGTAAAGTTTAAGTTAAATAATTTAAACCCTGGAGCAAGACTAGAAATTAGAATTGCTACACAAGAGAAAATGTTTAATGTAAATTATAACAAAATTAGGCAATATTCATATTTAAAACAAATTATTGATGAAGAACAAAAATGGGCGGATGAAGCAGATGAAAAAAGTGTAAATGCTAGAAATTCTTATATTTTTATAGGAATAATATATTTATTACTTATAATTTATTTTATAACTAGAATTGTAAAGTATAATAATTTAAATAAACAAAAAGGTGATGGAATAGTTTATAATGATATTCAGTACTTTAGAGAAATTCCAAGAAACAATGCAACTCCAGCAGAAGCTTGTTATCTATATAAATTTAATAAAGAAAGACTAAATACAGGGGATATACAAAATAAAGCAATTTCTTCTACAATTTTAGACTTGTGTTTAAAAAGAGTAATTAGTCTAAGAGTAGAAGAAAAAGAAGTTTATGTTAGTATATTAAAAGGAAAACAAGAATTACCAAAAGATGAGCAACAAGTTTATGATTTACTATATTATACAAGTCAGGATAGAAAAGAATTTCCGATATCCGACTTAAACTTATTTGCAAAACATAAATACAATCAGTATAGTCATATTGTAAATAATATAGTTAATTATGCTAGAAATAGTTTGTATGAGCTAAATTTAGTAGATAAAGCGAAAGAAAAGCAGTATGTTAAAAGTAAAAATGCAAGAGGCTTAAAAAGTATGGTATTATTTCTATATGGAGAAGCATTTATTACATATTTAATATCATTAATGTTTAGAAGAATAGTAGAAATACAATTTGGGATGACTTTCTTAAATAGTTGGATTATAATATTACTTTGCTTATTACCACTAATTGCAGTAGCTACATATAGTTGGAATTTAAGAGCTAAAATTGGAGATAGAATTGCAGTTTTAACTCAAAATGGAGCAGACGAAAAAGCTAAGTGGAAAGGATTAAGTAACTTTATGAAAGACTATTCATTATTAAATGAAAAAGAAGTCTTAGATTTAGTATTGTGGGAGAAATATTTAGTATATGCTACTGCATTTGGAATTTCGGATAAGGTATTAGAACAATTAAAAGCAGCTTATCCAGAAGTATTTATAAAAGAGTCTTGGAATGAAACCAAAATAGAAGAATACCCAGTAATTTATTTTTCTACTTACTCATTTTATAATAATGCAGTTACAATAAATACGATTAATAACATAACTAATAGTGTAGGTACTGCATATAAAACATCTATATCAGAAATTAGCGCACATTCTAGCTCATCGAGTGGTGGCGGAGGTGGATTTTCTGGAGGAGGCGGCGGCCGGAGGAGGCGGCGGCCGGAATGGGTGGCAGATAATCTAAAGTCAAAATAGAATTACCACAATTTTATAATAATATGTGGTAATTTTTGTTATATAATGATATAATTTAGAAAATTTAAATAAAAGGGGGAATTTTGATGAAATTAAAAAACAAAATACTATTAAGTTTATTTTTAACAGTAGGAATTTTATTTATTTGGAATTTAACAGCTGAGGCAAAAACATATGATAATAGTAAATATACTATTTGGTTACCAAATTCATATCAAAACACACAAAATACTGAAGATTCAATACAAGAAGAAAAAGATATTACAACAATTTTTAGATTAGAAGTTACGCAAAAGCAGGGAACAGACTTAATTGTTAGTGAAAATTATATGAATTATTTAATTAGTATATTTCAACAATCTTATGGTTCAGACTTTACATTAATTTCTAAAAATATTACTAAAAAGAGCGAATGTATTGGACTAGAACTTCAATTTAGAGAAACTTCAACAGGAATAACACATTATTTTTCTGTTTACCAATTTTTATCAGATAATTATTCATATTTACTATTGTTTGGTTCTACAAATAAAAGCTATATAAATAGTGTAGAAAAAAATGAAATAGTAAAATCTTTTAAAATAAAAGATACTGTAACAAGTTCAAATGGTATTCCTTTTACAGATGTATCTAAAAATAGTTGGTATTATGATACTGTAAAATATACTTATGAAAATAACCTAATTAGTGGTGCAAATGAATATGAATTTAGACCAGATGCCAAAATAACAAGAGGGATGATAGTAACAATACTTTGGAGAATGGAAGGCAAGCCAAAAGTAACAGGAATAAAAGACTTTACAGATGTAACAGGTCAGTACTACTACAATGCAGTAAGATGGGCAGCAAAGAATAAAATAGTAAGTGGATATAATAGCGGAAAATTTGGACCAAATGATAGTATAACAAGAGAGCAACTAGCGGTAATATTAAATAATTATGCGAAATATAAAGGAAAGAATGTAAATGTAACAGCAAATACAAATAAATATGTAGATTGGTATAAAGTGACAGGATATGCAAGACCAGCAATGAACTGGGCAGTAGCAAAAGGAATAATAACAGGAAAATACAATGGAACAAAAGTAGATCCTCAAGGAACAGCATCAAGAGCAGAAGCAGCTGGAATGATATATAATTATTGTACAAAAATAAAATAATTTATAAAAGGATCCAAAAAATAAAATATTCAATAATAAATAGAAAATTATAAACATTAGTTTATAAAATTTATGATTGGTAAATAAAAATTTTAATTTTATAAGAAGTAAGATAAAAATAAGGTAGTAAGTTGTGTACTTACTATCTTATTTTTGTTATAAAACTTTATCAATTTGAATATTATTTATTAAATAAGTAAAAACAGAAAGGATGCATGAAAATGATAGAGTTTGTAAAAATGCATGGATTGGGAAATGATTATTTATATATAAACTGCATAAAAAACAGGGAACCATTATTTCCAGAAGAATTAGCTAAAAGACTATCTAATAGACATTTTGGAGTAGGCGCAGATGGAATTATTTTAGTTTGCAATAGTAAGATAGCAGATTTTAAAATGCGAATTTTTAATTCAGATGGAAGCGAGGCCGAAATGTGTGGTAACGGAATTAGAGGATTTGCGAAATATGTTTATGATTATAATTTAATAGATAAGAACGAATTTAAAATTGAAACTTTAGCAGGAATAAGAAAGGTAAAATTAAATACTTTAAATAAAAGCATAACAGAAAATATTACAGTAGATATGGGTGAGCCTATATTACATCCAGTTAAAATTCCAGTTTTAACAAGGGAAGAGCCACCTATTAAAGATTTAAAAATAGTAATAAAAAATAAAATTTTTACTATTACATGTGTTTCAATGGGAAATCCTCATGCAATTATAAGATTGCACAATTTAGAAGATATTAATGTTAAAGAATACGGCCCACTTATAGAAAATAGAAGTGAATTTCCAAAGAGAACAAATGTAGAATTTATAGAAATAAAAGATAGAAGTAGAATAAAAATGAAAGTATGGGAAAGAGGTGCAGGGGAAACTTTAGCATGTGGTACAGGAGCATGTGCATCTACAGTTGCATCTGTTTTAAACGGATATACAGAAAGA
>FR901509.1:32333-37133 GCA_000438355.1 Clostridium sp. CAG:273 | reverse complement strand
TACAGAAAGAAAAGTGGTAGTTGAACTTTTAGGTGGAGAATTAGAGGTAGAATGGAATGAAGAAGATAGTCATGTATATATGACAGGACCGGCTACAACAGTATTTAGAGGAAGAATTTAAAATAGATTAATAGATAAAATATTAATTTTAGAGTTTAGTATTTTAAAGAAAAACACTCAAAGATAAAACTTATGTAAAATTAATTTTAAATGAAAGGTGTGATATAATGGTAAAATTAAATAAAAATTTTTTAAAATTACAAGATAATTACTTGTTTTCTACTGTTAATAGAAAATTAACAGAATATAAGAAAAAATATCCAGATAAAAAAATTATAAATTTAGGAATTGGAGATGTAACAAAACCCATCCCTAATATAATTGTGGAAAACATGAAAATGGCATGTGACGAAATGAAAAATATTGAGACTTTTAGAGGATATGGACCAGAACAAGGCTATGACTTTTTAAAAGAGAAAATAATAAGGTATGATTATAACATAAGAGGAATTAATTTGGATTTAGACGAAGTTTTTATTTCAGATGGTTCTAAATGTGATGTAGGAAATATAGTAGATTTGTTTGCAAAAGAGAATTTAGTAGCAATAACAGACCCAGTTTATCCCGTTTATTTAGATACTAATATAATTGCTGGGAGAGATGAAATAAAAAATATAGATTTAGACAATAATAATTTATCAGGAATTATTTTAATGCCTTGTAATAAAGACAATAGTTTTGTACCAAAAATTCCAAATAAAATTCCAGATATAATATATTTGTGTTATCCAAATAATCCAACAGGAATTGCATTAGAAAAGTCAGAATTAAAAAAATGGGTTGATTTTGCAAAGAAAAATAATTCAATTATTTTATTTGATTCTGCATATGAAGCTTTTATAACAGAAAGTAATATACCACATAGCATATATGAAATAGAAGGAGCAAAAGAAGTGGCAATAGAGTTTAGAAGCTTTTCTAAGACAGCAGGCTTTACAGGAATAAGATGTGCATATACAATTGTACCAAAGGAATTAAAAAGAAAAGTAGTTTTAGAAGAAAGAAGAAGCAGCTTAAATAATGATGATATAATTTCTATTAATAAAATTTGGAGCAGGAGACACTGTACGAAATTTAATGGAGTATCATATATAACACAAAGAGGAGCAGAAGCGGTATATTGTGAAGAGGTACAGAAAATATTAAAAGAAAATATTAAATATTATTTAGAAAATGCAAAGATAATTAAAGAAAAATTTATAAATGCAGGATTTAATGCTTATGGAGGAGTTAATTCACCATATGTATGGTTAGAAGTACCAAAAGGAAAAAGTTCGTGGGATTTTTTTGATGATATGATAGAAGAATATGGAATAGTAGGAACCCCAGGTTCAGGTTTTGGAGAAAATGGAGAAGGGTATTTTAGATTAACAGGTTTTGGAAAAAGGGAAGATGCAGAAAGTATTAAATTAAAATGATAATAAAAATTTAATAAATTTAATATAAATTATTTTTTATAATTTATATCTAATAAATGAAAATCTTAATAAAATATTAGAAAAGTGTTAAAGGGTCAATATAATTTCCATCAACTCTTACTCCTAAGTGTAAGTGAGGACCAGTCGTAGCTCCATTTGTAGGATTACCATTTTCATCATAATATTGATTTCCAACAACACCATATACATTTTTAGGACCAACATGACCAATAACAGTTCCTTGAGATACTATGTCATTTTCTTTTACTATATAATTTGGTGAAACATGACAATAAGTTATTTTAATACTATTAACAGAAAGTGTAATAGTGTATCCACCGACCTCCTAAAAATCCAGTAAAAGTAATTTTTCCATTACAAATAGCAAGTAATTTGCTTCCTTCAGGAGCACCAATATCAATACCTTTGTGGTAAGAAGTTGCACCAGCTGTAGGAGAATTTCGCTTTCCAAAATATGAATTTATAGTTGTATAACCTGGTGTTGGCCATAAATATCCAGAAGGACTAATATCTGAAAAGAAAATGTTTTCTGTTGATAAAACTGAATTATTATTGGATAAAATTATTGGCGAAAAAAAACAAGAAATAAAAATAACTAAAATAAAAATTAGAATAAAAATAACTGAAAAAGATTTAAAAAGACCATTAAACATAAATTTCAATCCTTTCGAAATTATATTCAAGGTTTATAATAATTTTTATTATTATAAACCTTATTATATTTAATAGCCCCCAATATATAATTAATGTGTAAAATATGTATAAATTAAAATTTACATAGATTTTAATTTATATTATAAAAAAGTTATTAAAAATTTAATTAATTTTTTATTGTCTTATCTTTTTTAAAAGCAAAAAATTTACTGAAAAAGAAATTTAAGATAATAACAATAATAGTCATTATAACTTTATTAATTAAATAAGCTATGTTGTCACTAAATAATCCATAGAATGAATGAACAACATCATTTAGTAAAAATACGCCTACTATTTCTACAACCATAGTAAAAGCTCTTGCTAATATAAATCGTCCAAATTCAGTAATTTTTTCTTTAAAAGTGTGAGCATATGATGTAAATACCCATTTTCTGTTGGTAAAATATGCAAATAAAATTGAGCATATAATACCTATTGTGCTAGATAAATTTCCTTCTATTTTACATGCTGTAGTTAGTACAAAAGATATTGTTATATTAACTAAAGTTGTTAGAATACCAAATATAATGTAAGAAATAACTTCTTTTGTACAAAATTTTTTTATTATTGATTTTATTTTTTCCATTTATAACTCCTAAAATTAGTATAACAAATTGATTATAGCATTTAAAATCTAAAATTACAATGTTTCATACAATATTTGAAGATTACAAAATAAAAATAACCTATGTGTAATTAGGCGTTATTTTTTTTAGCAATAAAAATTTCCTAACTATGAAACCACCATTAAAATAAATAAGGTTCATATTAGGAAAATCTGGCAGGGGTAGAAGGATTCGAACCCTCACCTGTGGTTTTGGAGACCATTATGCTAGCCGTTAACACTATACCCCTATATATATTACTTATTTATTATATAGGTTATATTATAAAAAAGCAACCTTTTTTATAAAAAATATGCAAAAAAGTAAACAAATATAAAATAGAATTAAACAAACTTAATTAAATAAGAAATAATATTTACATACTATGAATGACTAATGTAATTTTACATAGGTATATATTTTGGTTGATTTTATGACAAATTTATGTTATTATAGTAGTAATCCTGAGGGATAATATTTTACTTTTCCATCCACTGTTTTAATTAGAAAGGGGATATGCATTTATGCAAATTCTTGGAATTATATTGGAAAAGCAGCACAAGGACGGATTTCAGGGAGCATTAGCTGAGATTGAGCCGGTTGTTTCTCTACAGAATGGTAGTATCAAGTGTAATCTGGCTATAGTTCGGGTTATGTTTGAGCTGAAGGTTCTCAAAGGAGAAAACACTTTCACTATCTTCGAAAACGATGGTATCTGCAAATCCATGAATAGTGCTCTGAAAATCGGCAAGGAGCTGGAGAAAATTGGGTATGAAAACCCGATTGCGAGGATTGACGACCAGTGTTATACCATGAAGGAGCTTTCTAAGCTTCTGGAAGCCATGACTTTACCGCATGGTGACTATGGTGTAAAACAAGGTAACTGGATGCCTTCCAACGAAGGAATGGAGCTGAATGTTGGACTTAAAACCAACCTCTAATTTACATTAATACAGAGGTGGAAAAGTAAACAGTCTTAACTTTTTAGGACAAAAAAGGGCGTATGTGCAATAGCATACGTCCTTTTATAATGTAAATAATTTTTTGACTGTGCCAGTAATAGAATAGGAAGATAGTTAAAAAATTCTAGTTTAAATATATATTTTTTGGTTCATAGAATTTATAAAATTTATTGTAAATTTATTGAATTTATAGTATAATAATTATTGTACGTTATATGGGGATGTATTTGGTTTCGACAGTATCCTAGAAGTATAAACGGCAAGTAGTGGAGTTGCCTGGCCACTTAAAAAGGCAAAATTTAAATATAAACGCTGATAATAGAGAATTAGCATACGCTGCCTAGTTTTAGCAGCGACGTCTTACTTTAAATGCCCACGTTTTTAGATAAGGCGACGATTAGTGGGAAACAAAGCTATTTTTTGCTACAAAAATAGTAGGTAATTTAGTAGCTACTTTAATATAAAGTTTGTTTGTTAACTTTATATTAAGGGAATTTTAATAATAAACTAAACTTGTAGATGTTTATATGGAAAGAATATTGGAAAGGAGTTCGACTCTCCTCATCTCCACCAAAAGACATAATTGTTGCACTAGACAAGAAAAACTATTAAATCAACTATAAAAGGTTGATTTTTTTGTTATCTTTTATTGAAAATAAGAGACAACTTTTATTATAAAGAAGATAAAATTGAAGAAATAAATTTTAGAAGAAGTTATATTGAACAATGAATAAAGTTTTTTCAAAGTAGTATATTTGATATTTATACACCGATTATTTTATAATATTTATTGTATTCTTTTAGAAATATAAGTAATGCTAAACACTTGACATCTACAAACAAATGTTTTATACTATATATAGTTTTATATGAGGATGTGAAATTATGGAAAATGAAATAAATAATTTGGTAGTTCAAGACAATATATCAAATGAAGAAATAAAAAATTTAATTTATACTATAAGAGGAAAACAAGTAATGCTAGACAGTGATGTTGCACAATTATTTAATTATGAGACTAAAGATTTAAATAGAAAT
>FR901509.1:25408-32235 GCA_000438355.1 Clostridium sp. CAG:273 | reverse complement strand
CAAAAATTTCACCTTAAATAAAAATGGTAGAGGGCAACATAGAAAATATATACCCTATGCATTTACTGAATATGGGATTACAATGTTGGCGGGTCTTTTGAAAAGTGAAGTTGCTGTAAATGTTAGTATAAAAATAGTTAATACTTTTATAGAAATGAGAAAATTTTTATCTTCAAATGGACAACTATTTGAAAGATTAACAAATGTAGAATATAAATTATTAGAACATGATAAGAAATTTGATAAAGTATTTGACCAGCTACAACATGAAGAAAATATAAAACAAAAAATATTCTTTGAAGGTCAAATATATGATGCATACAGTTTAATAATCGATATTATTAAAAAAGCGAATAAGAAAATCTTAATCATAGACAATTATATAGATGACAGTATATTAAAAATGCTTACAAAAAAGAAAAATAATGTTGAAGTTGTAATACTAACTTATGATAAAAGTAATATACAACAAATTGATATTCAAAAATTTAATAAAGAATATCCTATATTAAAAGTTGCTAAAACCAATAAATTTCATGATAGATTTATAGTTATAGATAAAAAAGAAATGTATCATCTAGGAGCTTCAATAAAAGATTTAGGAAAAAAATGCTTTGGAATTAATAAAATTGAAGGTTTAGATATCATAGAAAAATTTACAAATTTATTATAAATTAACTCATTATTATTATTGATAATTTATAAAATATATGCTATATTGAAAAGGGAGGGATAACATATGAAAAATAAGAATATTATAATAATTGTTATTGTAGCATTAATTATATTAATTACTTTAGGAATAATATTTATAAGCCAAAAAGCTACAAACAAAACAGGTAGCACAAATTTAAATCCAATAGAAAAACAGGAAGATTTATCAACATTAATTGACGAAATCTATAAAGGAAAAGAAGATGTATTACCTAAATTACAAACACAATTTATAGAACCAACAGATACAGAGAGTGTAAAAGGTGCAACTGGATTAGATAATGGAAATGACCTACAATATATTGCTATATCTGAACCAATGATGAGTTCACAAGCATATTCACTTGTATTAGTAAAGGTAAAAGATGGAGTTGATGCTAATAATATTGCAAAAACTATGTCAGAAAAAATAGATACAAGAAAATGGATATGTGTTTCAGCAGAAAAACTTTATGCGACAAGTAGTAATGATATAGTATGTCTAGTAATGGCTAGTGAAGAATGGGCAAAACCTGTTTATGAAGGATTTAAGGCATTGGCAGGAACAGTTCAAGAAGAATATACAAAAACAGAAGAACTTCCAGAACTACCAGAAGAATTATAATATAAAACAGGACATGTAAATTCAAGTCATGTCCTGTCTTTGTTTTTGAATATATGGGGGATTTATGGTATTTTCAAGTATAACATTTTTATTTTATTTTTTACCAATTGTTTTAATAATATATTATTTAATACCAAATAAATATAAAAATATAGTATTACTAATTTCGTCTTTTATTTTTTATTTTTATGGAGAACCAAAAAATATATATATTATGATACTTTCTATACTTGCTACATATATTTTTGGTATATTAATTGATAAATATAAAAAGACAAAATATTCTAAAATATTTTTAATATTATCTATTTTTATAAATATAGGATTATTAATTTATTTTAAATATGCAGATTTTATAATTAAAAATATAAATTTATGGTTATCAAACAAAATAGATTTAATACATGTGATATTGCCAATAGGAATTTCTTTTTACACATTTCAATTAATAAGTTATATAGTTGATGTATATAGGGGAGAAGCAAAAGTACAAAAAAACATTATAAAACTGTCTACATATATATCATTATTTCCACAATTAATTGCAGGTCCAATTGTTAGATATACAACAATAGAGAATCAACTAGAAAATAGAGAATATAACATGAAAAACTTTTCTATAGGAGTAAGAAGATTTATAATAGGGTTAGGCAAAAAGGTAATGATAGCAAATGTAATGGGAAACCTAATTAATATCTTTTTAGTAAGTGATGAAAAGAGTGTACTATTTTATTGGTTATATGCAATAGCTTTAATGATACAAATATATTTTGATTTTTCAGGATATTCAGATATGGCAATAGGATTAGGAAAAATGTTAGGATTTGACTTTCCAGAAAACTTTAACTATCCGTATATAGCAACAAGTATAACAGACTTTTGGAGAAGATGGCATATTTCTTTAAGCTCATGGTTTAGAGATTACATATATATTCCATTAGGAGGAAATAGAGTAAGCAAACTAAAATGGATTCGTAATATAATAATTGTATGGATGCTAACAGGATTGTGGCATGGAGCAGAATGGAATTTTGTTATATGGGGGTTATATTTTGGAGTATTATTAATTATAGAAAAAGTATTTTTGTTAAAGTGGCTACAAAAAATACCAAAGGTTATTAGCAGAATATATACATTATTTATAGTAATGATTAGTTTTATTATATTTAATGGAGAAGGAATATCTACAATATTAGAAAATATAGGAGGCTTATTTAAATTTGTAAGTATTCCATTAATAACAAATGAAAGCATGTATTACCTAAAAAGCTATATAATTGTAATTATATTAGGTATTATAGGAGCAACACCAATATGCAAAAATATATTAACTAATGAGAAATTGAAAAAAATTGTAAATATATTAGAGCCTATATATTTATTATTAATTTTTATTATATGTACAAGCTATATTGTAGACGGATCATTTAACCCATTTTTATATTTCAGGTTTTAAGAGGTGAATAATGCAAGAAAATAGAAAGAATATATTAATTTCTATAGGTTTTGTAGTAATATTAATTGTAGTATTTATTATAAATATCTTAAGTAAAGATAAAATAATATCAACTTCTGAAAGAAGAAAGCTAGTACAATTTCCAGAAATTACAACTAAAAAAGTATTTGATGGAACAGTATCAAAAGATTTTGAAGAATATGCAATGGATCAATTTGTAGGTAGAGATTTATTAAGAAGTATAAAATCATTATTTAATTTTGAAATATATAGACAAAAAGATAATAATAAACTATTTATAGAAAATGATAGCATTTATAAAATTGAATATCCATTAAAAGAAGAATTAATAGAAAAGACTGCAAAACGAATAGAACAGATAAAAGAAAAGTATTTAAAAAATATGAATGTATATTATGCAATTGTACCAGACAAAAATTATTTTTTAGAAGATGATAATTTAAAGATGGATTACGAAAAATTGCAAAATATAATGAAAACAAATTTGAATAATATGGTATATATAAATTTATTTTCTGAATTAAGTAGTGAAGATTATTATAGAACAGACATACATTGGAAACAAGAAAATATTAGAAAAGCTGTAAGAAAAATAGAAAAAGAAATGAATTTAAAAGATACTTCTAAAATAAAATATGAAGAAAAAGAATTAGGTGAATTTTATGGGGTGTATTATGGACAAATAGGGGTAAGAGTAAAACCAGATACAATGAGATACTTAACAAATGATACTATAGAAAATTGTACTACATATAATTTTGAAACTAGTAAAACGCGGAAAAGTATATGACTTAGAAAAATATCAATCATCAGCAGACAAGTATAATTTATATTTATCTGGACCAACATCTATAATAACTATTGATAATCCAAATACAAAAACAAAAAAAGAATTAATATTATTTAGAGATTCATTTGGTAGTAGCATAGCTCCATTACTAATAGAAAATTATAGAAAAATAACATTAATAGATTTTAGATATATTAATGAAAAATTAATTGAACAATATATAAAATTTGAAAATCAAGATATATTATTTTTATATAGTGTTCCAGTTTTAAATAGTGGAATATTAAAATAGATACTTGATTTTATATGATAAATGCGTTAATATAAAAATATAGTAAAAATTGCAAAGGAGAAATTAATATGATAGTAGATGGTAATGGAAATATAATAGAGGAAAGAAGAAAGGCAAATAGAAGAAAAGAAGAAAAACCAAAATTAAGTAAAGGAAATAGAAAAGAAGAAAGAAGAAAAAATGATCCAAATGAAGAAATGAAAGTAAGAAAAGCAAAATAAAAATATTGCACTAAATGCATAAATTATAAGCGAATTTGTTTATGCATTAAATTGGATATGTATAATAAAAAAGTACCTGTAATAATTACTGAAATGTAATTTTATACAGGTACTTTTTTTATGCTAGAATTAATTAAACTTTACTAGCAGCATCCTCCTCTGTTTCCACCACAACAGCAGCAGATAAGGATTATTAATATTATTATCCACATGCAGTCATCTCCAAAACCGAAGCCACATCCACATCCTCTATTTTCTTGCATCCAAATTCACCCCTTTCAAAATTTAAAAAGCTATAAGCTAATGTAATTTTTAGCAACCACAACTATTGTTGTTATTGCAGCAGCTGTTTCCGCCACAGCAGAAAAGTAGCAAGAATAGGATTATGAACCATAAAAGTTCACTGTTATTACCAAAACATCCCATTTTAATACCTCCTATAAGAACTAAAATTGTCTTGTTCTTTTGTATGATATATATTATTCTAAAATGTAATAAAGTGTTACAGATTTACTTTACAACAAATAAAAGTTAGTGATATAATTTGTACAAATTACATAAGAGAAGTTAGAAAGGAATGAAGTTAATAGATGGGAAATATTGTACTATTAGATGACCTAACAATAAATCAAATAGCAGCAGGCGAAGTTATAGAAAGACCGGCATCTGTTGTTAAAGAATTAGTAGAAAACTCTATAGATGCAGGAGCAACAGTAATAAATGTAGAGATAAAAAATGGAGGAATTTCTTATATACGTGTAAGTGACAATGGAAAAGGTTTTTTACCAGATGATATGGAAATTGCGTTTGAAAGACATGCAACAAGTAAAATAAGACAAGCAACAGATTTGGAAATTGTTAAAACAATGGGGTTTAGAGGAGAGGCTTTAGCAAGTATAGCATCAATAAGCAAAGTAGAACTTGTTTCAAGAAGAGAAGAAAGCGACATTGGGTATAAAATTTGTGTTGAAGGCGGAAATATAAAAAATAAAATAGAGGCAGGTTGCCCAAAGGGGTCTACCATAACTATTACAGACTTATTTTTTAACACACCTGTAAGATATAAATTCCTAAAAAAGGATTTTACAGAAGCGGGTTATATAGAAGATGCAATAACAAGAGTTGCTTTGGCTAATCCTCAAATAGCAATAAAATTAATTAATACAGGAAAAACTGTTATACAAACTCCTGGTAATGGAGATAGAAAATCAGTAATTTATAGTATTTTCGGAAAAGATATAGCAGAAAATATTTTAGAAGTAGATTATCAATATGATGATATAAAAGTAACTGGAGTAGTGGGAAAACCAATTATTTCTCGTTCTAATAGGGCAAACCAAATGTTTTTTGTTAATAAAAGATATGTAAAAGATAAAACCTTAACAAGTGCAGCAGAACAAGCTTTTAAAGGTATGATAACAATAGGAAAATATGGATTTGTAATATTAAATTTAGATATGAATCCAGAAAAGGTAGATGTAAACGTACACCCAGCTAAGTTAGAGGTTAGATTTGAGGAAGACAATAAGGTATTCAAAGCTATATATCATGCAATAAAAGAGGCATTATTGAAAGGTGATTTAGTAGGAAATCCAGACAGAACAGATGAATTAAGAGAAGAAACTTTATTAAATAATAAAACAAACAATGGAGTAGAATTAAATAATAATTTTTTAGCTCAAATATATGCAGAAAGACAAAATTTAAAAAATAACGAAAATATTGTAAAAGAAAATAAAAAAGATTTAAATATAGAAAATGAAGAGATTTTAGATAATATTGAAAATAGACAAATTGCAAAAGTAGAAGAAAATACACAAAAAGAAAATAATACAGCTTCTAACGAAAACACTACAATTGTAAATAATATTAAAGAATTAGATAATATGGAAACAAAGACTATAGATACAAATGAAGTAAATCAAAAGTTTATAGAAAATATAAAGAAATTGGATAAGCTTCCAGAAATTATGGCAAAAGAAGAGCCTAAAACAGAATTAGAGAAAAAACTTTCTTTTGATGAAATGTATGAGCGTACATTTGGAAGAAAAATAGAAGAAGCTCAAGCAGAAAAATTAAAAGAAGAGCAAGAAGAATATAATTCTAGTTTAGGAAAAGTAGCTAGCGATTTTAAGCAAATATCAAAAGTAGAAAATGTTTCTGTTTTTAAAG
This sequence comes from Clostridium sp. CAG:273, assembly GCA_000438355.1. Taxonomy (GTDB): domain Bacteria; phylum Bacillota; class Clostridia; order TANB77; family CAG-508; genus CAG-273. Next base: position 25,965 of record FR901509.1, on the reverse strand, counting down.
AATTAGAAAAAAATGAAACTCCATTATATAAATTTATAGGTATTGCATTTTCAACATATATAATAATCCAAATGAAAGATGATATGTACATTATAGATCAGCATGCTGCACATGAAAGGATTATGTATGAAAGAGTTAAGGCAAACTATTATAATGATAAAGAAAAAGATTCACAACTAATGCTTTTACCAGATATTATAACTTTAACACATAAAGAAATGGATATTGCAAAAGAAAATATGGAAATGTTTATAAAAGCTGGATTTACATTAGAAGAATTTGGAGAAAATACAATAAAATTAACTGGTGTACCAGACATGTGCTTAGATTTGGATACAAAAGAATTATTTTTAGAGACTTTGGATGAAATAAATACTGTTGCAAGAACTGCTAAACAAGAAAAAGAAGAAAAATTTATAGCAACAGTTGCATGTAAAGCAGCTGTTAAAGCAAATATGGCTTTAACTAAGGAAGAAGTAGACAAGCTAATGTCACAATTGCTTGTATTACCAAATCCATTTACATGTCCACATGGAAGGCCAACTGCCATAAAAATG
>FR901509.1:24674-25393 GCA_000438355.1 Clostridium sp. CAG:273 | reverse complement strand
TGCCATAAAAATGAGTAAAAATGATATAGAAAAGAAATTTTCAAGGAGATAGAAAATGAATATTTTTATTATACTATTTATTTTATTAATTAATGTTATAAACATATTTGCAATTTATAAATTATTAGGCAAAGACATAAAAAACAAAGAAAAAATTATATTTATAGCAGTAGGTGTAGCTATAATGTATATGCTAGTTTCAGTAGTTTATTGGTTAAGTAGCATAGGGATGGACAAAAATGCAGCAGATGCAGGAAGAGATTTTATAACATTTACATTTGTACCAGTAAATGGACTATGTGTTTTAACATTTTTAAGTAGTTCATATAAAAAATTTAAAGAAGGAAGATTAAAAGCTAATATATTAAGAAATAGATGTGTTGTACTAGTTGCAGTTTTAATTATTTTATTAGTTATAGAATTCTTTTATTTTAAAAATATACAAAACAATGCATTAGAAATTTTAAATGACGCAAAAAACAATATTACGAATAATACAAATACAATTAACAATAGTACAAACGAAAATGATACTTTAAACAATAACATAAATTATTCAAATGAAAATAGTATCATGGATAATAATACAAATAATGAAAATAAAAATAGTATTTTAGATAATAATACAAATGTTACAAATAATTTTACTAATAACATAAACAATATAACTAATAATTTAAATAATACTATTACAAATAATATTAATGTAAATTAAAATA
>FR901509.1:21485-24661 GCA_000438355.1 Clostridium sp. CAG:273 | reverse complement strand
ATGTAAATTAAAATATAAAAAAATTAAATTCATTAATATATAAAAAATTTGCAATTTGTAATTTACTAATTTAATGAATTAATAGCATATAAGGCGTAATTGTAAAAATATTAGTAAAATAATATTAAAATTCGATAATAAAAAGGCGGAATAGCAATGGACAAACCAAAGGTAATAGTTATTTGTGGACCAACAGCATCTGGAAAAACAAGCTTATCAATTAGTTTAGCTAAAAAAATAAATGGAGAAATAGTTTCATGCGATTCTATGCAAATTTATAAAGAAATGGATATTGGCTCTGCTAAACCAACTGTGGAAGAAATGCAAGAAATAAAGCATTACTTAGTGGATTTTGTGTCTCCAGAAAAGAGATATAGTGTTTCAGAATATAAAGAAGATGCATCAAAGGCTATAGAAGAAATTATTAATAAAGGTAAAACTCCGATAATAGTTGGTGGAACGGGACTTTATTTAAATTCTCTTATTTATAATATTCAATATAACGAAATGGAAGTAGATTTAAATTATAGGAGAGAATTAGAAAAAGAAGCGGAAGAGTATGGCTTAGAGGTCTTATATAATAGAGCAAAAGAAATTGACCCAGAGGCAATGGAAAAAGTAAGTGCTAATGATAAAAAAAGAATTACAAGAGTTTTAGAAATATATAATGCTACTGGAAGAAATAAAACAGAATTAGAAAAAAAATCTAGAAAAGAAGTTCCATATAATTACTTGATTTTTGGAATTAATATGGAAAGAAGTATTTTGTATGACAGAATTAATAAAAGAGTAGATATAATGTTAGAACAAGGATTGATAGAAGAAGTTAAAAATTTAATTAATAAGTATTCTAATATGCCTACAGCAATGCAAGGATTGGGATATAAAGAAGTAAAAGAATTTTTAGATGGAAATATTTCTAAAGAAGAAATGATAGAAAAAATAAAAATGGAAACTAGAAGATACGCAAAAAGACAGATTACTTGGTTTAAAAGAATAGAAAATATAATTTGGCTAGATGGTTTAAACAAAACTGAGGAAAATGTAAATTCCATTATGGAGGTATATGGTGAATAATAAAAATGGCAACAGAGGTATAAATAAAAGTATAACTGAGCAAAATAATATAAGACATGAGAATAAACATAGTACAATTAATAAGAGAAAACTAATGGTGGTTTTACTTATTATGCTTATTGTAATATCTTTTATAGTTTATAAGATTATTATGTTAATTATAAATCCAACAGCTACATTTATGGTTGAAGAAGGTTCTATTTATCAAGAAGAAACTACTACAGGTTATATTATTAGAGATGAAGAAATTGTAAAAGGAAAAAACTATAAAAACGGAATGGAACAGATAATGTCAGAAGGGGAAAAGGTGGCAAAAAACGAGCCCATTTTCAGATATTATTCTTCTGGCGAGGAAGAATTAGAAAAGAAGATAAGTGATTTAGATAAAAAAATAGATGAAGCAATGCAAAAAGAAGAAGAAAGTTCTAATATTCCAAATGGAGATATTAGTTCTTTAGAACAGCAAATAACTGAAAAAATAGATGCACTTTATAAAGAAACAGATATGAAAAAAATAAAAGAATATAAAAAGGATGTTGATGAATATATAAACAAAAAATCTAGAATAGTTGGAGATTATAGTCCAGCAGGTTCATACTTAAAAAAATTAATAGATGAAAGAAGTAAATATGAAAATGAATTAAATAATGGTGTAGAAAAAATAAATGCTCCAGTAAGTGGAATTGTTTCGTATAAAATTGATGGTTATGAAGAAATTTTATCACCAGACAAATTTAATACTATAAATAAAGAATTATTAGAAGACATAAATATAAAAACTGGACAAATAATAGCTACAAGTGATGAAAGCGGAAAAATAATTAGTGATTTTAATTTTTATATAGCTTGTATTTTGTCTTCAGAAAGTAGCAAAGATGCAGAAGTTGGAGATAGTATAAAATTAAGGTTTTATAGTGGAAGAGAAATTCCAGCAAAAATTGAGTATATATCAAAAGAAGATAATGATAGGATTATAATTTTTAAAGTAAATCAAGATGTACAAGACTTAATTAGTTATAGAAAAATATCTTTAGATATTATATGGTGGAGCGATTCGGGAAAGAAAATTCCTAATGAATCTATTGCAAAAGAACAAAAAGGAGAAAACGAAATACCATATGTAATTAGAACTAGAGATGGTTATAGTGATAAAATTTATGTAAAAATTTTAAGAACAAATAATAAATACTCAATTGTAACTAATTATACAAAAGAAGAATTGAAAAAGTTAGGTTTTACTGCAGAGGAAATTAAATCGACAAAAACTCTTACAATATATGATGAAATACTAAAAGAACCTGTATAATATTTCAAATATATTACAAAAAGATTAAAAAATAATGACAAACAATAAAAATACTTGACAAAAAAATAAAAAAGTTAGATACTTATACAAGTAATATTATTTAGACAAATAATTACAAATGACGAATAAATTTTAGGAGGTTGTTTAAATGTCAGGAGCGATTATGAATAAGGTTTGGGGTTTCTTAGGAATGGATCCAGCAAGAGATAATGAGGAAGATGAGGAAGAAGTAGATAACTACGAAGAAAAAGATATAGAGGAAGAAATTGAAGAACCAGAAGATAGAAAAATTTTTGGAAGAAGAAACAACAAAGTAGTAAGTATGCCACAAGTACAACAAGTAAAAATGGCTATTTGTCAACCAACAAGTTTCGAACAAGCTGAAGACATTTGCGACTTACTAAAAGAAAAAAAATCAATTATTATTAATTTGGAATATGTTAATAAAGATGTTGCAAGAAGAATTGTAGACGTTGTAAGTGGAGCAGTTCATGCTTTAGATGGTCATATTCAAAAAGTATCAAATGCAATATTTTTAATAGCACCATTTAATTATGACATTACAAGTGACATGGTTGCGAGAGATGAAATTAAAAACAAATTATCAGTTTCATGGTTAAGAAATAGCAATAATAACTAAGTCAACTATTAATAGGAGGAAAATAAATGTATACACCATTAGATATAGAAAATAAGAAATTTTCAAAACAAATGATGAATGGATATAGCGTAGAAGAAGTAGACGATTTCTTAGATGAATTAACAGTTGATTATGAAAAAATATATAAACAAA
>FR901509.1:13220-21473 GCA_000438355.1 Clostridium sp. CAG:273 | reverse complement strand
AAAAATATATAAACAAACTACAGAAAGTAATACAAAAATAGAAAGTTTAATGCAAGAGTTGGAAAAATATAAAAATATAGAATCAACTTTACAAAATACATTAATTATGGCTCAGTCTACAGCAGATGAAATTAAAAAAGTTGCAAAACAAGAAGCAGATCAATTAATAAGAGAAGCACAAGGAAAAGCAAAAGAAGCAACAATGGAAATTGAAAAGGATATAGCTATAAAAACAAAAGAATTGGACGATTTACAAAAACAATTTGATGTTTATAAAGCAAAAATGGAATCTCTTTTAATATCTCAATTAGAATTATTAAAAGATTCTAATAAAGAATAGATTTAAGTAAAATATCTTAGGCATTTAAGGAAATATAAATAGTGTACAATGAAAAAAGTTTTAACATTATTGTTAAAGCTTTTTTTGTTGACAATAGACATAACGTATTATATAATTTTTAATGTATTACAAACTTGTTAAAACTTTATTACAATTACGTTAACACTATTGACATTAAATAAAAAAAAGGTAAAATATATTTATTATGAGAGTTATTAGCGGTATAGCCAGAGGAACTAAACTTAATTCAATAGAAAGTAATTCCACTAGACCTACACTAGATAGAGTAAAAGAGGCTTTTTTTAGTAGTATACAATCTAGTATAAATGAAAATATAGTAGTTTTAGACTTATTCGCAGGAAGTGGACAAATTGGTATTGAATTCTTAAGTAGAGGAGTTAAAAAAGTATATTTTTGTGAAAAAAATCCTTTAGCTGTAAAAATGATAAAACAAAACTTAGAAAAGACAAAGTTTTGTGAACACTCTATCATAATAAATAAAGATTATAAAGTCGCATTGGAAAACTTTAAAAAAAGTAATATTTACTTTGACATTATTTATATAGACCCTCCATATAAGTTAGATATGGCAGTAAAAAGTATAGACTATATTTTAAATAATAATTTGTTATCCAAGGATGGAGTTATAATTATAGAAACGGATGAAGAAGAGAGAGAATTAGAAGAATTAAAAAATATAGATGTAAACATTTACAATGTAAAAAGATATGGAAGAGTAAAGCTTATATTCCTAAGGCGAAAGGAGTAAATATAATGGAAATATTTACATTATTAGAAGAATTGGAAGATTTACTAGAAAAAAGCAAAGGTTTACCTTTTACACATAAAAGTTTAGTAGATAAAGAAGAAATTTTAGAAATAATAAAAGAAATTAGATTAAAATTGCCAGATGAACTAAAACAAGCAAAATGGATAAAAGAAGAAAGACAAAGAATTTTAGTTGAAGCTCAAAACGAAGCAGATGGCATTATTAAAGAGGCAGAGAATAGAATTATTTCTATGATAGATGAGCATGAAATTACAAGAAAAGCTTATGAGAAAAAAGTAGAAATTATAGAAACGGCTAACGAGATGTCACGAGAGATAACAAAGGGAACAAAAGATTATGCAGATAATTTGTTATCTAATGTAGAGGGAGCATTAGAAGAAGCTTTAAAAGTAATAAGAAATAATAGAGAAGAACTTAAATAATTTAGGAAGTCAGAATCGGAGGTCAGGGTCAAAATATATTTGATTTCCGAATTCTGACTTTAATTTCTGTTTAATACAATATGTTTTTTAATAACTTGTGTTGAAGAATATTCTTATATTTATTTTCTTAAGACAGTTATATAATAGAAGGAGGAAATAGCTTTGGCTAAAAAAGGAAGAAGAAAGAAAAAAACAATAGATATAAATGTTGCAGTTGTAATATTAGTTATTATTAGTGTACTTTTATTTGTTTTAATATATACTAAATCTGGTTATATTGGAGAGCACTTAAGTCCAATGCTTGGAGGCATTATGGGCTTTATAAAGTATATAATTCCAATTGGAACTTTTTTAATTGCAATATATATGACACATAATGAAAAAGAGTATATGTACGCAAAACTAATCCAGTATGTAGTTTTTTTAGTGTGCATTGCTACAATGCTTAGTGTATTTCAATTTTCTAGTGGAAACTTAAATGCAGGAAAAGAATTTGGTACAGTTATGAAAAGTGCATATGAGCTTGGTACAAGTGACATTGGAGGAGGAGTTATAGGAAGTGCAGTTGCAATGCCTCTTATAAATTTACTTGGAACAACAGGCGCAGTTATATTAGTAATAGGAGTTGCAATTGTTTTATTTGTATTTATGTTTGGTGTAAGACCAGCAGAAATGATAAGCAATTTCTTAGATGCATTGGATGAAAGAAAGGAATTAAAAAAGCAAGCTAGAGTATCTAGAAGAGAATTAGAAAGACAAAATAGAATGAAAATAGAACCTGAAAAGGTAAATATAAATGTGGAAGAAGAAGCGCCACGAAAAGAAACTAGAAGAGAGCGTAAATTAAGAGAAAAAGAAGAAGCAAAGAGAAAAGCATTAGAACTAGATGATCAAATTACTATTAATTTAAACAATGATAATACTCCAAAATCTAATGACAAACCTAGAAAATATAATCATGACAAAGATGACTTAAGTTACTTAGGGGAAGAAAAATTATTTAAACAAGAAGAAGAACAAAAAGAAAGTAAAACTAAAGAAGTTTTACAATTGGAACATACTGTTACAGTAGAAGATAGAGAATATAAATTTCCACCAATAAACTTGTTAAGTCAAGGAGAAGTAAAAGAAATAAAGGGTGGTAAAAAGGCAGTTACAGAAACAGCAAGTAGATTACAAAAAACATTATATAGTTTTGGAGTTTCTGCGAAAGTAGAAAATGTTTCTGTAGGTCCTGCAATAACAAGGTATGAATTAAAGCCTGCAGAAGGTGTAAGAGTAAGCAAAATAGCAAATTTAGCGGATGATATTGCACTAAATTTAGCAGCAGAAAGTATAAGAATAGAAGCTCCAATACCTGGAAAGCAGGCAGTAGGAATAGAAATACCAAATGTAGAAAATGAAGTTGTACATTTAAGAGATATAATTTCATCAGATGCATTCCAAGGACATAAATCTAAACTTGCATTTGCACTTGGAAAAGATGTTGCAGGAAAAGAAGTAGTAGCAGATATTGCAAAAATGCCACACGTTTTGATAGCTGGCGCTACAGGTTCTGGTAAGAGTGTTTGTATAAATACTTTAATTGCGAGCATAATATATAAAGCAAAACCAAGTGAAGTAAAATTACTTATGGTTGACCCAAAAGTAGTAGAACTTTCAGTTTATAATGGAATACCTCATTTATTAATACCAGTAGTAACAGATCCTAAAAAAGCTGCAGGAGCATTAGCTTGGGCTGTTCAAGAAATGATAAATAGATATAATTTATTTGCCAAAAAAGGTGTTAGAGATATTAAAGGTTATAATGAAGCTGTAGAAAAAGAAGGAGAAACAGGAAAACTTCCACAAATAGTAATAATTATAGATGAGCTTTCAGACTTAATGATGGCATCTCCAAAAGAAGTAGAAGATTCTATTTGTAGATTAGCACAAATGGCTAGAGCAGCAGGAATGCATTTAGTAATTGCAACACAAAGACCATCTGTAGATGTAATTACAGGTGTAATTAAGGCAAATATACCATCAAGAATATCTTTTGCAGTATCTTCACAAGTGGATTCTAGAACAATATTAGATATGGTTGGTGCAGAAAAATTATTAGGAAAAGGAGATATGCTATTTTATCCATCAGGTGCACCAAAACCTACGAGAATTCAAGGTGCATTTGTGGCAGATAAAGAAGTAGAAAAATTAGTAGAGTTTTTAAAATCACAAGGTGAAGTAACATATAGTGACGAGATAATGGAACAAATAGAAAACTCAGATAAAACAGATAAAGAATTAAAAGAAGAGGATGATGAACAAACAACAGACCCACTTTTATTAGAAGCAATAGATACAGTAGTAGAAACAGGGCAAGCATCTACTTCGTTTATACAAAGAAGGTTTAAAGTAGGTTATGCAAGAGCAGGTAGAATAATAGACCAAATGGAAGAGAGAGGTATAATATCTGGTTATCAAGGAAGTAAACCTAGAGAAGTACTAATGAGTAAAGAAAGATGGCAAGAATTAAAAATGACTAAATTAGAAAATACAGAAGAAGAAAATTAGAAAGGTATATGTAATTTCTTAAATTGAGAGAAAGCTACAGACATCTAATAAAAAAGCAAAGAAATAATAAATAAAAGATAAAAAGTAACAAAAAAAGTAAATAATATAAAATACAGTTATACTGAAAGGATTTCAAAAGATGAAGAAAGAGAGAATTTTTTCTCTATTAAATATAAAAGATTATAATAATGAGTTAGAGAAGATTTTAGCAAAGAAAAATTTTTCTATGGATACAAAAAATCTTCTTTTAAGCATGTCTTATAAAATTGAAAATTCATATAATGATTATGAAAAAGTAAAACAAGAGGTTCTTTCAAGGAATAAATATATGGAAAAATTAATTTCTATTATAAAGACTAAATGTTATGAATTTAATACTATTATGCCAAGCATGCCAGAATTTGACGAATTAAAAGATAAAAAATTTGTAATAGATACTGAAAAGGGAGCAATTACAGTAATAGATAATGAATATTATGCTCTTAAAGCTATAACAAAATTGCCTAAAATAGAGTGGGGAATTTTAGATGAGTATGGTCTTTTAAAAGCTCCATTTTGTAAAGTTTTAACACTTGGCAGTATTATGCACGAATTAGAAGTTTTAAGGGATTTTAATGGTTGGTCATGGAATACTAATCTTAAAGAAATTGAAGATGTACAATGCAATTTAATTTATCAATGTTTAGTATATCTTTTCGAAAATCAATTTTTAACAGAGTGGATAGAAAATAAACAAGGAATGATAGATTATATAGCAATAGCTCAAAATAAATTAGAAAAATTATATGGAAAAGAGTTTTCAGATGAAGTTATAACATTAATTTGCAAAGTTATAATGGAATATGGAATGAATGACAAAATTATAGAAAAAAGAAATTATTTAGAAGAAGAAATAACTTTATTAAATGATAGGAAGGGTTATCTTGAAAATACTACATTAATAAAGAAGAAATATAGGGCAGACATAGACAAAATAGATAAAATTGTAAATAACAAAGAATTATTAAAAGAAGAATATATAAGAAGAAATTCTGTATTAGAAAATAAAGATAAAATATTTAGTATAAAAAGGTTGAAGATAATTTTAGAAGAGGAAAGAGCAAATCTTTTAGAAAAAATTAAAGAAGCAAATGATTTAATAGATCCTAAAAAATATGTTATCAGAAAAACTAGTGTAGAAAAAGATTATAATTTTTTTAAGAAATTAAAAATAGATGGAATAGATAGTGAAAAACTTATTAATTTGTGCAAATATGTACTAAAAACATTTAGAATACGTGTACAAAAGGCTCAAACAAGGGAAGAACTATTAAAACTTGTATATGAAGTAAGATATTTTAGAGAATTAAATTGGAATAACGAAAAAAAATTAAAAGAAATTAAAGAGTTAAGTGTTTCTTTTTATAAAGTTATGATAAAATTAATAAAAAAATTAATTAATTTTAAATGGGCAGATACAATTTGTACAATTCCAAAAGTAAATTTAAAAACATTAGTAAATATATTTAATAGCAAAATTATTGATTTAGACAATTTAATTGTAGAAACTGAATATGTTAATAATGGAATAAAGATACGATATTATGATACAAATGTACTAGAAAACGAATTTATAATAGAATTAAAAGAAAGTGTAGATTTTAAAAAATTAAAATTAAAGAAAAAGATAAAAGTTTTTAATTAACGAAAGGAGAATTTTATGCAAATAACATTTCTAGGTGCAACAAAAACTGTTACAGGTTCAAATTTTTTAGTAGAAGGTGCTGGAAAGAAATTTTTAATTGATTGTGGATTATATCAAGGAGGAAGTAAAGAAGAAGAAAAAAATGATGAGCCATTTTTATATGACCCAAAAGAAATAGATTTTATGATATTAACACATGCACATATAGACCACTCAGGAAGAATTCCTCTTTTATATAATGATGGATTTAGAGGTGCAATTTATACTCAAAAAGCTACAATGGATTTATGTTCTATAATGCTTCCAGATAGTGGACATATTCAAGAACAAGAAGCTGAGTGGAAAAATAGAAAAAGAGTGAGACAAGGAAAAAATATTGTGATTCCACTTTATACTGCTGAAGATGCTGAAAAGTGTATGGAAATATTTAAACCTGTAAATTATGACGAAATAATAGAAATTACACCAGAAATACATATAAGGTTTAATGATGCTGGACATATGCTTGGTTCTGCAATTGTGGAGGTTTGGATAAATGAAGATGGTCAAGATAAAAAAATTGTATTTAGTGGAGATATAGGAAACAATGATATTCCGCTTTTATCTTCACCTACAATGATAGAGACAACTGATTATTTAGTAATGGAATCTACATATGGTGGAAGGCTTCATAATAGAAATGATGAAAAGGCAAATTTATTTTTAAATATAGTTTCTGAGACTTTAGAAAAGAACGGAACTGTTGTAATTCCCTCATTTGCAGTTGGTAGAACTCAAGAAATATTGTATGAAATTAATAATTTAAAGAATAATGACAATTCAGAAGAGTTTAAAAAAGAATACGATACATTAATGAAAACTCCAGTTTATGTTGATAGCCCACTTGCAATTTCTGCAACAGAAATTTTTAGAGAAAATATGAATTTATTTGATGAAGAAACACAACAATTAATACAAAGTGGAGATAATCCTCTAGAGTTTCCAGGATTGCAATTTACAAAAACAGCAGATGAATCTAAATCATTAAATGAGATGGATGGAGCAGCAATTATTATTTCTGCAAGTGGAATGTGTGATGTAGGTAGAATAAAGCATCATTTAAAACATCATATATGGAATCCTAATAGTACAATCTTGTTTGTAGGATATCAAGCTCCTGGAACTTTAGGAAGAAGAATTGTAGATGGTGCAAAAACCATAAAAATATTTGGAGAGGAAATTGCAGTAAATGCTAGAATAGAGTACATAGAAGGATATTCAGGGCATGCAGACCAAGAGTGGTTAATGAATTTTATTTATTCATTTATAACAAAGCCAAAACACATTTTTTTGGTACATGGAGAACCAGATGGTCAAGAAATTTTAAGAGAAAAAATAGTAAAACAGTTAGGAATACCTGTTACAATTCCAGAGTTTGGAGAGATATATAGCATAAAAGATGAAGCAATAGAAAAAATTAGTCAGCTAGAAAGAGTTGTTGCAGAAAGAGAAGAAACACCAAGATTAGAAGTAATAGAAAAGATGAAAATTTTGAAAAATGAGCTTGCAGACATGGAAGAAATTGTTAAGAGTGACTACTTAACAGATGATGCAACAGATGATGACATTGCTAAATTGAAATTAAGACTAAAAGAGTTAGAAAATCAAATATTAAAGATTGTAGAAAATGACTAAAGATTAATTAAATATAATATAATAAATTGATAGTGTAAATTAACCTATGAAAAAATAGGATATGAAAATATTATCTAAAATTTTGAATAAATTAAGGGAGAGTTAACAAATGAAAACAAAATATTATAATGATGCTTTTATAGGAAATAAAAATATACTAGCCACATATAGCAAAAACGGAGAATTATTAAGATTATACTATCCAAATCCGGATTTTAGACAATTTATAGACTTTTTTGGAACTGGAATAAAAATAAATGATTCAGGAATGATTTATTTACATGAAGATATAAATAATAAATATAATCAATATTATGAAGAAGATACAAATGTTTTAAATACAGAAATAGAAAATTTATATTACAAGTTAAAAGTAAAACAAATGGATTATGCTTCAACTAAAAAAGATGTTATTATAAAACATTATGTGTTTGAAAATGGTGGTAGTATAGATTTAAATGTTAACTTTTTGGTGCATTCAAAATTGATTTACGAAGAAAATAATTCTGTTGGTGCACAAATAAAAAATAATGCATTAATACAATATTGTCATGACTATGCACTAGCAACTTTTTCAAAAGATAGAATAGCTAGCCACCAACTAAATGATGTTCAAAACAATATACAAAGCGGTGTAATTCAAGACAAGGATTATATTGGAATGTCAGCAGATTCAGCTATCTGCTATGATATTGGAATAATTAAACCAGGGGAGAAAAAAGAGTTTGTACTATTTTTAGTTCCAGTTCATAAAATATCAGAAGGAGATAATAAAGAATTATTAGAAAAA
>FR901509.1:8324-13159 GCA_000438355.1 Clostridium sp. CAG:273 | reverse complement strand
GAAAAGCAAAATGTGGTTAGATATTGGAGAAAATTTGTAAAAGACCATTATAAACTAGGAGAAAAATATCAAATAACTAATAAAAATTATAAAGGATATTTAGAAAATTTAAATAAAATATATAAAAGAAGCATATTATTATTTCCACTTCTTATGGACGAAACAACAGGTGGTATAGTAGCATCAGCAGAAGCAGATGAGCAAAAGACGCAATGTGGAAGATATGCATATTGCTGGACAAGAGATGCAGTGTTTATATGTTCTGCACTTGACGAAATAGGAATGACAAAAGAAGTAGAAAAATTTTATAAAATATTTTGTAAAAATACTCAAAGTAAAAATGGAATGTGGGAACAAAGATTTTATACAGATGGAAACTTAGCACCTTGTTGGGGATACCAAATAGATGAAACAGCTAGTGTAATTTATGGTGTGTACGAACATTATAAAATAACAAAAGAGGAGAAATTTATAAAAGACACATTTAAAATGTGTGACAAAGCAGTAAGATTTTTAGAAAGATACATGGACAATATTTTGGGTACTAAGGACGAAAGTGATATAGTAAAAAAAGAAATAGAAGAAACATATCATACAGAAGATAGAGAAAAATTACCATTGAGTTATGATTTATGGGAAATGAATGAAGGAGTCCATTTATATTCTTTAGCAAGCATAAATGCTGCATATAATGCAATGCTTAAAATATATGAAATAATAGAACCAGAATATAAAGAAAATAGATTAAAATTAGAAAATATACATAAAAATATAGTTAGAATAAAAAAACAATTAGAAGTAATGCAAAAATATGTAAGCCAAAATTTATATAATGAAAAGACTAAAACATTAAAAAGAAATATAGAAGATGACAAAACAGACATAAGCGTTTTAGGTAGTGTATATCCATTTGAAATGTTTGGACCAAAAGAGAAAAAAGTATTAAATACAATAGAAAAAATAAATTTAACTTTACGTACATATACAGGAGGCTATTTACGTTTTGAACAAGATAGTTACCGTGGTGGAAAAAATCCATGGCCAATATCAACACTATGGATGGCAATGTATTACCAAAAAGCAGGAGACAACAAAAAAGCAAAAGAATGTATAGAATTTGTAGTAAAGAGTTGTAACAAGCATGGTTTACTTGGAGAACAAGTAGACAATGGTTCACTAGAACCAAATTGGGTAATAGGTTTAGGTTGGTCTCATGCAATGTTTATATTAGCACTTGGAGAATAGGGATAACTCCCTATTTTCTAAAACTTAGAAATTGGGACTTGCCTCTAGATTTAAGGAGGAAAAGATGGCAAAAACAAGTACAATTTTTGTATGTAGTAATTGTGGGTATGAGTCAGGAAAATGGTTAGGCAAGTGCCCAGCATGTAATGAATGGAATAGTTTTTATGAAGAAAAGCTATCAAAAAGTACAGGTGGAAGTATAACAAAAGAGAAAAAAATAGTTACTCCTAAGAAATTAAATGAAGTTATAGGGGCTGAAGCTGCTAGAGTTAAGACAGGAATTGGAGAACTAGATAGGGTACTTGGGGGAGGACTAGTTAAAGGTTCTCTTGTTTTGGTTGGAGGAGAACCAGGTATTGGTAAATCTACTTTAATTTTGCAGCTTTGTAATAGTATGAGTGGTGATGGTAAAGTTTTATATGTCTCTGGAGAGGAATCGGCAGAACAAATAAAGATTAGAGCAGACAGACTCGGAATTAATAATAGTGATATATTATTTTTAGGTGAAACGGATATAGATGTTATAGAAAATAATATTTTAGATATTAACCCAAAGTTAGTTATTATAGATTCAATTCAAACTATGTATTCAGAAGATATTACATCTGCTGCAGGAACTGTTAGTCAGGTAAGAGAAATTACATCTAGAATTATGAGAGTTTGTAAAAGTAATGAAATTACAACAATTATAATAGGACATGTTACAAAAGATGGAAATATTGCAGGTCCAAGAGTTTTGGAACATATGGTAGATACAGTTTTGTATTTAGAAGGGGAAAGATATTTTTCTTATAGAATTTTAAGAGGAGTTAAAAATCGTTTTGGGTCTACTAATGAGGTAGGAATGTTTGAGATGCAAAGTGAAGGAATGAAAGAAATTACAAATCCATCATCTGTGTTAATTTCAGAAAGAAAAGACAATCCGCCAGGCTCTGTAATTGTGGCTGCAATAGAAGGAACAAGACCTTTACTTATAGAGCTTCAAGCATTAACAACATTAAGTGTTTATGGACTTCCAAGAAGGACAGCAAATGGAATTGATTATAATAGGCTTACTCTTTTAATTGCAGTATTAGAGAAAAAACTTGGATTTGCACTTGGAAATCAAGATGTCTATTTAAACGTAGTAAGTGGTATAAAAATTTCAGAACCAGCTGTTGACTTAGGAATTATTATTTCTTGTGCATCGAGTTTTAAGAATATAAGTATTCCAACAGATACAGTAGTAATTGGTGAAGTTGGCTTAACAGGAGAAGTAAGGGCAGTTAACTTAATAGATAAAAGATTAAAAGAAGCAGAAAAACTCGGATTTAAAACTTGTATAATTCCAGAAAGTAACAAAAAACTATTGAAAGAAAGTTATAAATTAGATATAATAGGCGTTAGTAATATAAAAGAGGCAATTCAAGCAGTAGGATTAAGATAAGGTTTGAAAATTATATGTAATAAAATATGGTAAAGACATTGCTGGAATGGTAAAAGGAGGTTTTAATGGCAACTAAGAACGACGAAATAACAGAAATTTTGAAGCTAATAGCTCCAGGAACACCTATAAGAGATGGACTTGAAAATATTTTAAAAGCTAAAACACGGAGGACTTATTGCAGTTGGAGATAAAAAAGAAGTTTTAGATTTAGTAGATGGAGGTTTTAAGTTAGACATCGACTATTCACCAGCTAGATTATACGAGCTTGCAAAAATGGATGGTGCAATTGTTTTAAGTGCAGATTTTAAGAAAATTTTATTTGCAAATGCACAATTAATACCAGATTCAAGTGTTTCTACATCAGAAACAGGGACAAGACATAGGACTGCAGAGCGTACAGCTAGGCAAACAGGTTCTTTGGTAATAAGTATATCTCAAAGAAGAGGAATTATTACAATATTTAAAGGAAACATAAGGTATGTATTAGAAGAAACTTCACAAGTAATTTCTAAAGCAAGTCAAGCACTTCAAACTGTTGAAAAATACAAAAAAGTATTTGATAATAAGCTTAGCATATTAAACGAATATGAGTTTAATGATATTGTTACTTTAGAAAATGTTATTATAGCAGTTCAACGTGCAGAAATGGCAATGAGAATTATAGATGAAGTTAGAAAAGCCATTTATGAGCTTGGAAATGAAGGAAGACTTGTTGAAATGCAACTTGAAGAACTTACAGGAGATATGGATAAAGAAGAGTTATTTATAATAAAAGATTACATAGCACCAGGAAAGAAAAGAACAGCAGAAAAAGTATTAGATGACATAAAAAATCTTAGTAGAGATGATTTGTTAAAGCCAGATAAAATAGCCACAGCACTTGGATACGAAGATTTTGACAATTATGACGAAGTTGGTGTTTACACAAGAGGTTACAGAATATTAAATAAAATTCCAAGAATGCCAAGTAACATTGTAGACAATTTAGTAAAATCTTTTAAATCATTTCAACATATATTAGCAGCAGAAATACCACAGTTAGATGATGTAGAGGGAATTGGAGAGGTAAGAGCAAGAACAATAAAACAATCTTTAAGAAGAATGCAAGATCAATTTGTTTTTGACAATTTAGTATTATAAAATTATGAAAAAAAGTTTATATTAAATAATTGCATTAAAAATAATAATAAAATATAAATATATAACATAAAAATAAAAGAAAGAGGAAATAAAATGAAGATATTTTTAAGAATTTTATTAATAATAGGAATAATTATAGCAATATTAGGAATTGGCTTTGTAGGATATGGTTTTTATAAAAAATTAACAGTAGAAGAAAAAAATCCAATAGCTACAATGGAAGTAGAAGGTTTTGGAACAATAAAAATAGAGTTATATCCAGATATGGCTCCAAATACTGTAACAAACTTTATTAGATTAGCTAATAGAGGTGTTTATGATGGATTAACATTTCATAGAGTAGTTCCAGATTTTATGATTCAAGGTGGAGATAAAGCAGGAAATGGTACAGGTACACCAAAATTAAGTGATTTAGAAGATAATGTTTCAGAAGATAAAGAATATTGTATACCAGGAGAATTTATAGCAAATGGATATACAAAAAACACTTTAAAACATGAGAAAGGTGTTATATCTATGGCAAGATCAGACTACAGCCAAACAGATGCATCTTTAGTAGATGAAGGATATAACTCAGCAGGTTCACAATTTTTTATAATGACAGAAAACAACACTTCTTTAGATGGATTATATGCTGCATTTGGTAGAGTTATAGAAGGAATGGACATTGTAGAAAAAATAGAAAATGTAAAAGTTACATATAGAAGTAGTGACTTAAAAGAAGGACAAGAAGCACCAAAAGATAAAGATGGAAACAAATTAGATGCAGATAGACCAATAAATCCACCAGTAATTAAAAGCTTAAGAGTAGAAACATATGGAATAGATTATGGAGTTCCAGAAACAAATGATGTATTTGACTACTATACATGGTTAATGAATACATATTATGGACAGGGAGCATAAATAATAAAGGAGGATACTCATGAACTTAGCAAATAAACTTACAATTTTTAGAATAATTCTAGTTCCTATAATTGTAATAATACCATTTTTTAATATAAGCGGAAGCTTATGGGGTGTG
>FR901509.1:5444-8284 GCA_000438355.1 Clostridium sp. CAG:273 | reverse complement strand
TGGATATAATATTTATAATTGGGTCATGCACAGACAAATTAGATGGATACATAGCAAGAAGTAGGAATCAAATAACTACATTTGGAAAATTTCTAGATCCAATAGCAGATAAAATTTTAGTTATAACAGCAATGATTTTACTTGTTCAATATAAAGGTTTGCCAGCATGGATACCAGTAATTGTAATAGCAAGGGAGTTTTTGGTTTCTGGTTATAGACTTATTGCAGTAGAAAAATCTGGAAAGGTTGTTGCAGCAAGTATATGGGGAAAACTTAAAACAGCAACACAAATGGTAGCAATAGCTTTATTATTTATAGATGCTAATCCATTTGGTGCAATATTTAGTGGTAACCTAGCAGGTGCTACATTTGCATTTAACTTAGTAACAACAGTTTTAATGAGTATTTCTATTATAGCAACTATTTTTTCTGGAATAGATTATTTAAAAAATGGAAAAGATTTATTTAAAGACAAATAATATAAAAATGCAATTTATATTATTATTGCAACTTTGAAGGAAAGGTAAAAAATGCCTCTCCTTTTATATTGTAAAATTACGATAATATTATTATAAATCATATAAAATTAAGAGTGGTTTTATTATTTATAATAGATTATAAAGGAAGTGTAGAAATGGATTTTGAACAAGCGAAAAAGAGAGTAGATGAGTTAAAACCTTTATTAAAATATTATACAAAGAAATATTTTGACGATGAGCAGGTTGTTAGTGATTATGAATATGATATGCTAATGAAAGAGCTAAAAGGAATAGAAAAAGAATATCCAGAATTAATTACAAAAGATTCTCCAACACAAAAAGTTGGAGCAAGTATAAAAAAAGGTTTTGAAAAAGTTACACATGAAGTTCCATTACAAAGCCTTCAAGATGTATTCTCTTTTGAGGAAGTAATAGAATTTGATGAGCGTATGAAAAAAGCATCAGCAGAATATAACCTTCCATTAGATTATGTTGTGGAAACAAAAATAGATGGGCTTTCTTCTGCAATAGAATATAAAAATGGAATTTTGGTAAGAGGGGCAACACGTGGAGATGGAATAGTTGGAGAAGATGTAACAGATAACTTAAAAACTATAAAAACAATACCTAAGAAATTAGCGGAACCAATAGATATAACAGTTCGTGGAGAAGTTTTTATAGGTAAAGACGACTTTGAAAAATTAAATGAAGACAGACTTATGGAAGAAGAAGGTCAATTTGCTAATGCTAGAAATGCAGCAGCAGGTTCATTAAGACAATTAGATAGTAAGATAACAGAAAAAAGGCCATTAGATATTTATATATTTAATGTCCAAAAAAGTGATACAATAGAATTTAAAACTCATTATGAAAGTTTGCTATATCTAGAAGAATTAGGGTTTAATGTAAATCCAGTTAAAGTTTTATGCAAAGATATAAAAGAAGTAATAGAAGAAATTAAAAAAATTGGAGAAAATAGGGACAAGCTTACATTTGGAATAGATGGAGCAGTTGTAAAAGTAAATAATTTAGAATTAAGAGAAAAAGTAGGTACAACATATAAAACTCCTAGATGGGCTGTTGCATATAAATATCCACCAGAGAAAAAACAAACTATTGTAAAAGACATAGTGTGTCAAGTCGGCAGAACAGGAGCAATAACTCCAATGGCAATATTAGAACCAGTTTTTGTAGCTGGCTCAAAAATATCTAAAACAACACTTCACAATGGTGACTATATAAAGGAAAAAGATATAAGAGTAGGAGATACAGTAGTAATTCAAAAAGCAGGAGATGTTATTCCAGAGGTAATAGATGTAATAAAAGAAAAAAGAACTGGAGAAGAAAAGCCTTTTGAAATGCCTACAGTATGCCCAGTTTGTGGAGGAGAAGCAGTAAGAGAAGAGGGAGAAGCAGTATTAAGATGTATAGGTATAGAGTGTCCAGCTAAACTATATAGAAGCATAATTCACTTTGCATCAAAAGATGCAATGGATATAAATGGTTTAGGAGATGCTATTATAGAAGAATTAATAAATAGAGGCTTGATTTCAAATATTCCAGATATATATAGTTTAACATTTGAAGACATAGCTTCATTAAAAAAGAATGGTAAAAAATTTGCTCAGAACTTATTAGATGCAATAAACGAAAGCAAAGAACGAGATTTATATAGATTAATAAATGCTTTAGGAATAAGACATGTTGGAGTAAAACTTGCAAAATCAATAGCAAAAAAATATAAAACAATTGATGCTTTAATGAATGCGACTTTTGAAGAATTATGTTTAAAAGAAGATGTTGGAGAAATTACAGCAAACAGTATATATGAATTTTTTAGGCAAGACCAAACAATTGATTTAATAGCAAAACTAAAAAAATCAGGAGTTAATATGAAACTTTTACAAGACAAAAACGTTATAACAGACGAAAAATTTGCAGGAAAAACTTTTGTATTAACAGGAACTTTAGAAACAATGTCAAGGGAACAGGCAAGCGAGCTAATAGAAAGCCATGGTGGAAAAACTTCAAGTTCAGTTTCTAAAAAAACAGATTATGTTTTAGCAGGAGAAGAGGCAGGTAGCAAACTAAAGAAAGCCCAAGATTTAGGAATTACTATAATAAATGAACAGCAATTTAAAGAAATGATTGGAGATTAGGGACAGATCACTAAACATTTACGTTTCTAATTGCAAATTATAATAAAAAAGAGTAGTATTTTTCAGTTCAACTGCGGACGCACGGCTACTTAAAATTTGTATAAACACAAATTTTAAGACCTTGTTTCACTAAAAATACTACTCTTTTTTATAAATTCTATATAATTAAATTTGTTTTTTGTAAACTTGCAAAGTGTGATTT
>FR901509.1:5233-5411 GCA_000438355.1 Clostridium sp. CAG:273 | reverse complement strand
TTATCCCTAATTTCCGACTATAGCAGGAGCAATGAGGCAGACAAAAGAAAGAATTATAAAACTTATTCCTGCTATTTTATTTTTGTTTTCTTTAATTTCGTATATTCCATAAATAAGTAGTCTCAAGAAGATATATAAGGAAAGAAGAATAATAACTATTAACATATAATAAATTCCT
>FR901509.1:0-5213 GCA_000438355.1 Clostridium sp. CAG:273 | reverse complement strand
TAATAAATTCCTCCAATAAAATTATCTATTTGTAGTTATTTTTTAATATTTTAGTACCTTTTTAATTTTTAATACTTTTAGTGTTTTGATATTTTAGAATTCTTAGAATTTTCAAATTTTAAAAATTTTTAGAACTTTTAAATTTTTAATGTTTTTTCTATTTTTAATATTTATTTTAAGTTTCTATTAATAACTGTCCGGATTTTAATTCACTATTTACATTAATATCAAAAAAAGCATTTTTATATTTTTCTAGCCATTTATAGTCTATCCAATTGTTCCAAGTAACAAATTGGTGTATAGCAGTTTTTCCCAAACCAGCAATGTCTGCTTTCAATTCTTTAGATGTTTTATATAAATATTCTGTCATATTTTGCTTTATATATATATTAACAGCATCTTCAATTTTTCTTATGTTTTCTTCAGAAAAGTAATTTACATTTTCACTCATAGAAATTAATTGACATGAAATATTAAAATCTAGAATAATAAATGGGTTACCATTTACTATTTTAATTTTTTTCTTTACAGGTGAATTTGTACTTAAGCGCAAATCTATTGTGTCAGAAACATTTAATGGATTAGGAATTGTTATATTACAATAATGTAAATTATTACTTGCTAAAAGATGACAAATAGTTTCTATATTATTTAGTTCTCCAACAAGTTTATCTTCAATGAAAACTGCAAGTCCAGTATTTTCTATTCCAGGATCTTCAGAATTTATTGGAGCTTGACCAGCAGTATATTTGCCGGATTCCTGTTCAGAGTTAGCACTAGAATGTGATGCTTCAGTGTTTACAGCACCTAAAATTGCAGAGGCATTTTTTCTAGTATTTTGTATATCATAAAAAAATTGACTAATAGAAATATTTTGGGTATAACCAGTGTATTCACTAGAGCTAGGAATTGTTTCATAGTACCTGGCAGATAGCTTTTCTAATTTGGAGCTAGCACTTTGTAAAAACTCACGCGCATAACATTTAGAAACCACAATGTTAGCAGTTGGGCGTATTTGTACAGAATTTATTAATGTATATATAACATCAGAAACACCAGTTGCGGCAAATTCTTCAGAAAATACTATAACTCTTGTATGTGCTAAGTTTATTCTTTTACTTAAATAATTGTTAATTAAATTCATTCCGTCATTTATATCACTACATTCTACAGAGTAAACTATAGCTTCAGAAGATTGGGAAGAGCCAGAACCACTAGAAGCTTCGTTTGTTGAAGAAAATTGAATACTTAATTGCATAGAAGAGTTTTTCCCAACATCAATTCCAATTGCAATTGCATATGCAAGTTTATCTATATTATTGGAATAAGATGTACGTGAAAAAATTGCTACAAGTATAAGTAAGATAACTGCAATAATTATAAAAAGTTTATTTAGAGTTTTATTTTCCATTAATATAATTTCCATTGTATAATAAAGAACATATAAAATGTCTTATTATACGCTCCTTGTATATATTTAGGTTTTTAAAAGGTTACCTATAAACCTTAGTACAAGTACTTATATAGCTATTTAAAGTAGTTCATAGCGTATTTAAAATGATTTTATATAGTTATTTCAAGTTTTTATATAATGTTTTAATTATTTATATAATTATTTTAAGTATTTCTATTTTCATATAAGTTTTCGCTTGGCATATCTTTTATTTCATTATTAATTAAGTTATTTTTTCTGTTTACAAATTTGTACTTAATATTTGCAAGTATTAAAATTATAAAACTTGAGAAAATTGCAACAATTATATTGGTATATTTAAAAACCACATCTTCTAGAAAACGTATCATAAATATGTTATTTGGAATTAGTGTCGCTGCATATGTTAGTGCTGCAAATGCTAAAACAACTGGAAATTCTTTTTTAGTATTAGTTAATTTTCTAAATATTATAACTATAAAAAATAAAACTACAGAAATATAAGAAAGAAGTGCAAGTATCCAACTAAATACAAATATACCGTCAATTCGTTGAAAAACTTGCCAATAGCTAATATCTCTAGATTCCACATATAAAGAGGAAATTTCATTTATGTTTTCTATATAAGGAAATGAAAGTACCAAAGAAGAAACACTTCCTATTATTAGAATTCCAATTAAAATTGTAGAAACAATGGATATTTTCTTAAAATTTCTACTATCTTTAAGCATTGGCATAATAAAATATAAAATTGCAAGACCACTATAAGCAAAAATATTAGAAGCACCAGTTATAAAAGTTTCTTTTGCTCCAAAACCTAAAATAGGAAAAATTCTGTCTAAAGAAAAGTCCTGAATATTTGAAAAAGCTATAACTAAAATAATAATTCCAGCAATTGGCGCAATTATAGAATTACATTTTATAATTGCAGAACTTCCATATTTATATACAAAAACAATACTAGCAATAATTAATAGTGTTAGTACACTAATAGATACATTTTCAAAATATATAATTTCTAGGTCTTGAACAATAATTCTAACAGTAGTAGAAAGAATAAGAAGAAAGTATAGTATATAAACTATTCCTACTATAAATTTTAAAACTTTTCCACCTAAAAATTCCGAAATATCTACAATGTCTTTTCCTTTAAAATTATTAAATAATTTAGTTACAATAAAAACAAGTATAATTGTAACTAAAAAAACATAAAACATATTTAAAATAGTTCCTGTACCTGTTTCAGCAATTAAGGTTCTGGGAGTTCCTAAAACTAAATGGTTTATTACAATAATTAAAATAAGTGCAATAGCTTGAAAATTGCCGATTTGTTTAATTTCCATTATTACCTCCTATTTTATATTTCCATTTCATACTAATACGAGCTTCTTTTTGTGGTCTTTTAGTATTTAAAAAGTCAGGACGTTTTTCTCTATTCCAAAAAGGTGGCATAAAATAGGCTTTGTTATTCTTACTTGTAGCAGGTACAAATGGAGCTAAATATGAAACTCCAAATGATTTTAAAGAACATAAAAGTACTAAATGACTGAAAAGTACAATTCCTATGCCTAAAAAGCCTGCAAGAAAACCAGCAATAATGTATAAAAACCTAACTATTCTTAAGTGAAAACTTAAATAAAAGTCTGGAATAGCAAAAGATGTAATACCAGTTATGGCTACAATAATTATTAAAATTGGGCTTACAATGCTTGCTTCTACAGCTGCCTGACCAAGGATAAGAGCACCTATAATTCCTATAGTAGTACCAATAGGAGAAGGAACTCTTAAACTTGCTTCTCTTATTAATTCAAAAGATATTTCCATTGCTAAAATTTCTACAATTATAGGAAATGGAACAGATTCTCTTGATGCAACAATAGCAAATAATAATTCTGTAGGTATAATTTCTTGATGGAAATTTGTAATTGCAACATATAAACCTGGAAGTAACAAAGTAATAAAAAAAGCTACTAATCTTACAAATTTAAGCAAGTTAGCATATTGAAATTTAAGATTTGGGTCTTCAGCAGAAGAAAGAAAATCCACAAAAACACAAGGCATTATTAAAACATATGGACTTCCATTTACTATAACTACAACTCTTCCTGAAAGAAGATGATTTGCTGCTTTATCTGGTCTTTCTGTTGAAAGCATTTGAGGAAGACTACATTTACTATTATCTTCAATTAACTGTTCTAATTGACCAGAAGAAATAATAGAGTCAATATCCAAATTATTTAATCTATATTTTACTTCTGCAACTAAATCGTCATTTGCAATATCTTTCATGTAACAAACAGCACATTGTGTTTTGGTTACTTTACCAATACTAAGACTTTCTATAACTAAATTTTCATTATTTACAAATCTACGTATCATAGAAGTATTTGTACGAATTGCTTCTGTAAAAGCTTCTTGTGCACCACGTATAACTGTTTCGTTTTTTGGAGAGTCTACACTTCTTTGTTTAAACCCCTTAGCATCTATACTAAAAGCAGTATCTATAGTATCTACAAAAAGTAGACAATTTCCTATATTTACATCTGATAAAATATCACTAAACGATTGTTTCTTTTTAACAGAATTTTGAGGAACAAGAGAATTATAAATATAATCAACTAAGTCAAACTTTTTTACTTTTTTAACAGTAATATTGTTAGAAATCGCTTCAGATACAACTTTTACTTCATTACCATCATAACTGTTAGCTTTATTCTTTAGCATTAAAGGCTCTAAAACAAAGTCATTAATAATTTTTGTATCAACCATTCCATCAATGTAAATTAAAAATGCATTGTATTGTTTATTTCTAGCATTTAAAGTAAATTCACGAATAGAAATGTCACTATTAATTAAAGTATTATATTTTACCTTTAAAAAATCTAAATTTATACTTAAACTAGGAAAAACATTTTTTGGATCTTTTTCAGAATTAATTCCATCTATTTTAATATTTGAAGAATTAGTTTCACTTGGCGTTTTATTAGTTTTTGTTAGGATATTTTCACTTGAGTTTGTTTCCGTATTTTCGCTATTTTCTATTTCGTTTTCAGGCAAAGTAAAATCGTAATACTCTTCATTATTAGGATAGAATGTATTTTTTAGTAAAGTAAAAAGTTTATTCATAAAATTATTATGGTATTTTTGAAAAAGTAAATTACCATGGCTCCTTTCTATGAAAAATATAAAATATAAAATTTATAATTTTATACAATTTCCATAAACTTGTTTTAAAAATATTTTTACCTAAAAAATAAAAAATATGTAAAAAGATTTTTAAAAGGTTATTAAAAATAAAATTTTCAAAAATATATTTAAACAAATATAAGGTATTGTATGTTAAAATTATTAATTAAAGATTTTCTTATTTAAATAGATTCCTATTTGAAGATTGTTTTTCTAAATAAAATATTATTTTAATATTATGTCTTGTAAAACATAATGTAATTATTACAGATTAAATAGTGTAATACAATTGTAAAAATGTTGTAAACAAAAAGTAAAATATATAGTATTTACAAATACCTTATTTAAAAGTATAATGATTTTAGAATTGTATAATTTGTCGAAACTTATACATAATAAATATGGAAATTAAAGATAAATAAATTAAGTAGTTTTAAAAAGGTTAAGAAGTAAAAATAGAAAATAAAAAGTTATCAATGAAAAGAAAAAATAAAAACGGAGAGTGAATAAATGAAAAACAGAGGTGTAACATTAATATCATTGGTAGTGACAATCGTAGTATTATTAATATTAGCGGGAATAACAATAGGAACAA
>FR901508.1:6700-7212 GCA_000438355.1 Clostridium sp. CAG:273 | reverse complement strand
ATTAAATAAAATAATTTAAATTACTTTATATTTTTATGTTTATCTTACATATTTATTGTCATATAATTTAATTACCAAATATATGCTAAAACTTCTCCACCTAGGCCTTCTGCTCTTGCTTCTTTGTCTGTTTTTATTCCTTTTGATGTAGAAATTAATGCTATTCCTAAACCATTTAATACTTTTGGTAATTCGTCTTTAGATGCATAAACTCTTAATCCTGGTTTGCTTATTCTCTTTAAACCATCTATAATTTCTGCACCTTTTTCATCATACTTTAAAGTAATTCTAATTGTTCCTTGACCCTTGTCTTCTATTTCTTCAAATGCATCTATATATCCTTCTCTAAATAATATATTTGCAATTGATTTCTTCATATTTGAAGCAGGTATATCAACTGTTTTATGCTTTGAATTACTAGCATTTCTTATTCTTGTTAGCATATCTGCTATTGGATCTGTAGTATTCATTAATTTTATTCCCTCCTTCTTATCTTTTATTGGGTTTGTTTT
>FR901508.1:4069-6668 GCA_000438355.1 Clostridium sp. CAG:273 | reverse complement strand
AATTTTACCAGCTAGCTTTCTTAACTCCTGGTATTTCACCGTTATGAGCTAATTTTCTAAAGCAAAGACGGCAAATTCCATATTTTCTAATATATGCATGTGGTCTTCCACAAATTTTACATCTATTATATTCTCTTGTCTTATATTTTTGTGTTCTTTGTTGTTTTACTTTTAAAGATGTTTTAGCCATGTTTTTCTCCTTTCTTATTTAAATTAATTTTTAAAAGGCATTCCTAATAAAGTTAGCAATTCTTTAGCTTCCTCATCTGTCTTTGCTGTTGTAACAAAAATTATATCCATTCCTCTAATTTTATCTACTTTGTCATATTCAATTTCAGGGAAAATCAATTGTTCTTTTATACCCATAGAATAGTTTCCTCTTCCATCAAAAGAATCTGTAGATAATCCTCTAAAATCTCTAACTCTTGGAAGTGCTACATTAAATAATTTGTATGTAAAATCGTACATTTTATTTTTTCTTAATGTAACTTTACATCCCATATTTATTCCTTCTCTTATTTTGAAAGCAGCTATAGCTTTCTTAGCCTTTGTAATTACAGGCTTTTGACCAGTTATTAATGTTAAATCATTAACTGCATTTTCAAGTGACTTTGGATTTTCCTTTGTATCACCTAATCCTATATTAATAACTACTTTTTCTAGTCTTGGCACTTGCATTACTGATTTATAATTAAATTTTTTCATTAATGCTGGTACTACTTCTTTTTCATATTGATCTCTTAATACGCCCATTGATTAAAATGATCTCCTTTCATAATTATTTTAATTTTGTTCCACATTTTTTACAAACACGAACTTTTTCGCTTTCTTCTATTTTATAACCTACTCTTACTGGCTTATTACATTTTGGGCAAACTACATTAACTTTGCTACTATGAATAGCACATTCTGATGATATAATTCCGCCTTCTTCGCCTTGTTTTCTAGGTTTAACATGTTTTTTTCTAATATTTACGCCTTTAACGATTAATTTTTCTGTTTTTGGTATTATTTCTAATACTTCACCTTTTTTACCTTTATCGTTTCCAGACATAACTTGAACAGTGTCGCCTTTTTTTATTCTCATTGCTTTCACCTCTTTTTCTTTATTATAGAACTTCTGGAGCTAGAGAAAGAATTTTCATATATTCTCCATCTCTTAATTCTCTTGCAACAGGTCCAAATATACGTGTACCTTTTGGTGTTTTATCATCTTTTATAATAACTGCTGCATTTTCATCAAATCTTAAATAAGAACCATCTGCTCTTCTTATTGGATTCTTAGTTCTTACTACAACAGCTTTTACAACATCGCCTTTTTTTACAACGCCACCTGGTGTAGCTGACTTAACAGATGCAACTATTATGTCACCAATTCCGGCATATTTTCTATAAGAACCACCTAAACATCTAATGCACATAATCTCTTTTGCACCTGTGTTATCGGCAACTTTTAATATAGATTGTTGTTGTACCATTGTGTTATCCTCCTTTTTAATTATTTTATAACAGCTTTTTCTAAAATTTCAACTACTCTCCATCTCTTATCTTTAGATAGAGGTCTTGTTTCCATTACTTTTACTTTATCTCCTACATGGCATTCATTGTTTTCGTCATGAGCTTTTAATTTATATGTTCTTTTCTCAATTTTACCATATAGCTTATTCATTTCTCTTGTCTCAACAGAAACCACTACTGTCTTATCCATTTTATCTGAGCTAACAGTTCCTATCATTACTTTACGAAGATTTCTTTCTTCCATTCGAATATCTCCTTTCTTTATTTATTTGCTAATTCTCTTTGTCTTAATTCTGTATTTATTCTTGCAATGTCTTTTTTCACTTCTTTGATTTTCATAGGATTATCTAAACCATGTGTTGCTAAACTAAATCTTAGTTTAAATAACTCTGTTTTTAGCTCTCCTAATTCTTTTTCTAAATCTGGTGAAGACATTTCTTTAATTTTATTCATCTTCATCGCTATCACCACCTACTTCAGTTTCTCTTTTGACAAACTTACATTTTACAGATAGTTTATTTGCAGCAAGTCTTAAAGCTTCTCTTGCAACTTCCTCTGTTACACCTGCAATTTCAAACATAACTCTGCCTGGTTTAACTGGAGCTACCCAGTATTCAACAGCACCTTTACCTTTACCCATACGAGTACCAATAGGTTTTGTTGTTATTGGTTTGTCTGGGAAGATTTTAATCCAAACCTTTCCACCTCTTTTTATATAACGTGTCATAGCAACACGGGCTGCTTCTATTTGGTTAGAAGTAATTAATCCTAATTCTAGAGATTGTAAACCAAATTCTCCGTCTGTAACTCTATTTCCTCTAGTTGCTTTACCTCTTATTCTACCTTTTTGTTGTTTTCTATATTTAGTCTTTTTTGGCATTACTGGCATTATCTGTCTCCTCCTTCCACTTTTTGTTTCTTAGATGGAAGAACTTCTCCTCTATAAATCCAAACTTTAACACCTATCTTTCCATAAGTAGTATTTGCTTCTGCAAATCCGTAATCGATATCTGCTCTTAAAGTTTGAAGTGGAATTGTTCCCTCCTTGTAGAATTCAGTTCTAGCCATATCTGCACCACCT
>FR901508.1:0-4053 GCA_000438355.1 Clostridium sp. CAG:273 | reverse complement strand
CTAATCTTCCTGATACAGATGTTTTAATTCCTAATGCTCCTGAACTCATAGTTTTTTGCATACATTGTTTCATTGCTCTTCTGAAAGAAATTCTTCTTTCTAATTGTCCAGCAATGTTTTCTGCAACTAATTGTGCATCTAAGTCTGCATTTTTAACTTCAACAATATTTAGATTAACTTCTTTGTTAATCATTTTTTCTAATTCTTTCTTTAATATTTCAGCTAGGTTTCCACCTTTTCCAATTACTAAACCTGGTTTTGCTGTATAAACATTAACTTTAACAAATTTAGCTGTTCTTTCAACTTCTATTTTAGCAATTCCTGCAACATATAATTTTTTCTTTATATATTCACGAATTTTATGGTCTTCAACTAAATAGTCTCCAAAATGTTTAGAATCTGCATACCATTTAGAATTCCAATCTTTTATAACGCCTACTCTTAATCCTTCTGGATTTACTTTTTGTCCCATTTTATTTTTAGCTCCTTTCCTTTAAAACTATTGTAATATGACTTGTTCTCTTTCTTATTCTAACAGCTGAACCTTTTGCAGCTGGTCTAATTCTTTTTAATGTAGGCCCTTGGTTTGCATAAATTTCGTCAATATATAATTTTTCATGAGCCATACTATGGTTATTTTCAGCATTTGCTATTGCTGATTTTAATAATTTTTCTATAATCTCAGATGCAGCTTTTGGTGTATATTTTACTATTGCTAAAGCTTCATCAACATTTTTTCCTCTTATTAAATCTGCTACTATCTTAACTTTTCTGCTTGATATTCTAGCATATTTAAGAGTTGCCTCAGCCTTTGGAATTACTTCCTCGCGAACTTCTTGCTTTTCCACTTAAATTCCCTCCTTAAATAATTTTTATGCTTTATTTTCTATTACTTAATTATTTATTAGTAGTAGTTTTATCTCCTGCATGACCTTTAAATGTTCTTGTAGGTGCAAACTCTCCTAATTTATGTCCTATCATTTCTTCTGTTATATAAACAGGTACATGTTTTCTACCATCATGTACAGCTATGGTATGACCTACCATTTGTGGATAGATTGTAGAAGCTCTTGACCATGTTTTTAATACTTCTTTTTTGCCGCTTTCATTCATTGCTTCGATTCTTTTCATTAATTCTGGTGCAACGAAAGGTGTTTTTTTACTTGATCTTGACATATTCTACTTCCTCCTCTTAACTATAAATTTATCTGTATTTTTATTTTTCTTTCTTGTCTTATATCCAAGTGCTGGTTTACCCCAAGGTGTTAATGGTCCTGCGTGACCTACTGGAGACTTACCTTCACCACCACCATGAGGGTGATCTACTGGGTTCATTACAGATCCTCTTACTGTTGGTCTAATACCCATATGTCTCTTTCTTCCAGCTTTACCTATATTTACATTTTCATGGTCTGCATTTCCAACTGTTCCTATTGTAGCTTTACATACAGCCATAACTAATCTCATTTCTCCAGATGGTAATCTTACATGAGCATATTTTCCTTCTTTAGCCATAAGTTGTGCTTCTTGTCCTGCTGCTCTAACAGCTTTTCCACCTTGACCAGGATTAAATTCTATATTATGAATCATAGTACCTACTGGTATGTTTTCTATTCTCATACAATTTCCTGGTTTTATATCTGCTTTATCTCCAGATACAACTTTATCTCCATCTTTTAATCCTACTGGTGCTAATATATATGATTTTTCTCCATCTTCATATTGGATTAAAGCAATATTTGCACTTCTGTTTGGATCATATTCTATACCAATTACTGTTGCTGGCATATCAACTTTATTTCTTTTAAAATCTACTAATCTGTATTTTTGTCTATTTCCTCCACCTTGATGTCTTACTGTAATTCTACCATATGCATTTCTTCCTGAATTTTTCTTTTTAGATACTAATAAAGATTTTTCAGGAGTTTTCTTTGTTATTTCATCAAATGTAGAAACTGTCATATGTCTTCTTGATGGAGTATAAGCTCTAAAATGTTTCATTCCCATTGTTAAATTCTCCTTTAAATATATTTTGCAGTTTTATTTTCCTGCCCTGCATTAGCAGATATTAGTTTATTATCCTAGTTTATACTATCTAGATAAACCCCTTTTTAACTTTTATATAAGGATTATATTTTTCTCCTTGCACGGATTAAACATTAGAAGCAAGTATAACAAGGCAACCGAGCAAAAATTTTTGAGATAGTACAAGTTGTACATCGAAAAAATTTTATGCGAAGGTTAACGAAGTTAGACGTAGCTTATAATGGTTAAGCTCCCATGAATTCGTCGATGCTGTCCTTATACTTCTTAGAAAGTTTTGTTTCCTTTCCACCTTTTGCAGTATATGTTTTTTCAGAAGCTGCAGTATCTATTGTAACTATTGCTTTTTTCCAGTCAGATGTTTTTCCTGTATATCTTCCTACTCTTTTTTCTTTTCCTTTAACTGTCATTGTATTAACTTTTAATACTTTAACTTCAAATAATTTTTCTACTGCATTTTTAATTTCTATTTTTGTTGCTTTCTTATTTACTTTAAAGGTATACTTTCCAGCTTGTAATTCATCATTACTTTTTTCTGTTACTACTGGAGCTAATATTATTTCTTCTGCTAACATTATGCGTACACCTCCTCTAATTTTTTAACTGTATCTAATGTAATTACAAGATTTTTATATTTTAATAAGTCATAAACATTAATTGTATTAACTAATGTTGTTTTAACTCCTTCTATATTTCTTGCTGATTTTTGTACAGTTTCGTTCTTTTCTGGTAAAAGAATTAGTGTTTTTCCTTCTACTTTTAAATTGTTTAATGCTTTTTGCATTTCTTTTGTCTTAATTTCTTTTAATTTAATTTCGTTTACTACTGTTAATTCTTTTTCTAATACTTTAGAACTTAAAACAGATTTAATTGCTAATCTTTTTTCTTTTTTGTTAACAGTATATTTGTAAGAACGTGGTTTTGGTCCTAATGCAATACCACCTTTTATCCATTGTGGAGCTCTTATACTTCCTTGTCTTGCTCTACCTGTTCCTTTTTGTCTCCATGGTTTTCTTCCACCACCAGAAACTTCTGCTCTTGTTTTTGTACTTTGTGTACCTTGTCTTTGATTTGCTAAGTAATTTACTAAAACACTATGTACAACTGCTTCGTTTGGCTCAATACCAAATATTTCGTCTTTAAGTTCAACAGTGTCTACTTTTTTACCAGCTATGTCGTATACGTCTACCTTAGGCATTTACTTTCCCTCCTTATTATTTACTTTTTACTGATGATTTTATTTTTAGAACTGCTCCTTTAGCTCCTGGAACACTTCCTTTTACTAAAATTACATTTTTATCTAAATCTACTTTTACAACTTCTAAGTTTTGAATTGTAACTGTTTCTACTCCCATGTGTCCTGGTAATTTTTTACCTTTGAAAACTCTACCTGGTGTAGATGTTGGTCCCATTGAACCTGGTCTTCTGTGATACATAGAACCATGTCCCATTGGTCCTCTAGATTGTCCATGACGTTTAATAACACCTTGGAAACCTTTACCTTTTGATGTTCCTTGAACATCTATTTTATCTCCAGCAGCAAATACGTCTGCTTTTAATTCATCTCCTACTTTAACATTTTCTAATGAATCTAATCTAAATTCTCTTAAATGTTTTTTAGGTGTAACATTTGCTTTTGCAAAATGTCCTTTAACTGGTTTATTAAGTTTCTTTTCTTTAATTTCTCCGAAACCTAATTGAACAGCATCATAACCATCTGTTTCTTTTGTCTTGATTTGAGCAACAACACATGGTCCTGCTTCTATTACTGTTACTGGAATAACTTTTCCTGCTTCATCAAATATTTGTGTCATTCCAACTTTTTTTCCTATTAATCCTTTTTTCATTTTTGTAATTCCTCCTAACTATTGGCTGAATATTAATTTTTACTGTATTAATTTAGTAAGTATTCAGCTTGGTTTTTGATTAATAATTAATCTTAAATAATTTTTAAATTTTAAATAAACTTTTAAAACTTTTTAATAATTAATTTTATATAATTGTTGAAAA
>FR901507.1:8050-15616 GCA_000438355.1 Clostridium sp. CAG:273 | reverse complement strand
ATTAATTTTTATTATAAGTTACTTATCTTTTTCATTATCTTCTTTTTCACTTATTTTACTGTTTTCCGCTTTTCTAACAGCTTTTAATTCTTTTTCTGTTGCCACTCTTTTTCTCTTTTCTCTTATAATATCAATAAATTTTTTTCTTTCATGCTCTGCAAATCTTTTTGTAACTATATATTTTATTAATATCTTTTTTAAAGCATCTTCTTTTACATCTGCTATTAAAGTACCATCTTTTGCTACAGATATTTTACCTGTTTCTTCGGATACAACAACTGCTATTGAATCACTTTCTTTAGAAATTCCAAGAGCTGCTCTGTGGCGAGTTCCTAGCTCTTTTGCTATATCTTTATCATCTGCTAATGGCAAAATACAAGCTGCTGCTGCAATTTTATTTTTAGAAATTATAACAGCTCCATCATGTAATGGAGTATTTGGTGTAAACAAATTTACAAGCAATTGTGGAGAAACTTCTGCATTTATAGCAACTCCTGTATCCATTATGTCCTTAATTTGTATATCTCTTTCTAAAACTATTAAAGCACCAGTTTTTGATTTAGCAAGTTCCTCTGCTGCAATTATAACTTTGTATATATCTTCTTTTGTTTTAGTTGCTAAATCCTTTTCAATTCCAAAATACTTTGTAAACTTATTCGTTCCTAGCTGTTCTAGCATCCTTCTTAATTCTGGTTGAAATATAATCATTAATGCAATTACACCATATGGCATAAATACAGTTAAAATGAAATTTAAAATTCTAAATTGTAAAATTCCACTTAATATTGTTATAAGCACAATTAATACAATTCCTTTTAAAAGTTGCCATGCTCTTGAATTTCTAGCAGATTTTATAAATTTATATATAATATAAATAACAATTGCTAAATCCAATATTAATGGAACTATTCTAATAGGATTATTAAATATTTCTTGTGCATACAAAACTATTCCATCTGTTAACTCATTTATATTTATTAAAAAACTTTCCAAATTTTTTTCCTCTTTTTCTCAGGTTTATTACATAACTATTAAATAATATACTAAACTTGCTGCAACTCCTAATATCATAAGTGCTGCTAATATAAGTGCCATAAATTTCACTGCTATTTTTCCTACATTATGTTTCTTTTTTGCCATTGTTTTTCCTTCTTTCTTCTTAATTTTACAATATAAATTTTAGCATATTATTTATCTTTTTTCAACATGACATAAAAGAATATTTTTTAATTTAATACAATTTATAATTTTAATATGCATAATAAATGCACCTTTATGAGTGCATTTATTAGTTAGTTTTACGAAATTTCTTATTTACAAAATCTATGATTTCCAATTGTTACAGTCATTGGTCTTGACCAAATCCATTTATTGGTTGCAGTTCTAGGATTAAAATAATAAATTGCTCCATAAGTTGGATCCCAACCATTTAATGCATCTTGTGCTGCTTTTTTTGCAGTAGAGTTTGGAGTTAAGTTTATTTGTCCATCTGAAACAGCGTCAAATGCTCCTCTTTGATATACTACTCCTGCTACAGTATTTGGAAAAGACCCATTTCTTACTCTGTTTAACACAACAGCTCCAATTGCAACTTGACCTGTATAAGGTTCTCCTCTTGCTTCTCCATAAATTACTCTTGCTAGTAAATTTAAGTCATTTGAATTTGTTTCAACAGAACTATTTGAATTAGAGCTACTTGATGAATTAAATATTCCCATTGCTTCTAATGTTCTCTTTCCTGCTATGCCATCTACTTGTAACCCATTTTTTCTTTGAAACCATTTTACAGCTTCTAATGTTCCACTTCCAAAAATTCCATCTACATTTCCCTTATAATATCCCCATCTTTTAAGTTTTGTCTGAATTTGCCTTATTTCTTCTCCTCTAGAACCATATTTAGAAAGTGCATATACCTCATTATTTCTAAAAAATACATTATATGAAATAAATATAGAAATTACTGTTAAAATCATGACAATTGAAATTATTTTTTGTTTATCAATTGCTATTTTTCTATTTCTCATATTTTTGCTTTTAATACTATCATTTTGCACTTTACATTTACTATTTAAATTTCTTTTAAACATAAAAATACCACACCTTTAAAATAATTTTATTTTTCTACAATTATTCTAACCTGATGCGGTAATTTTATACATTTTAAAAAATTCCTACTATATTTCCATCTTCATCTAAATCTATTTTTTCTGCTGCTGGTATTTTTGGAAGACCTGGCATTGTCATTATTTTTCCTGCTATAGC
The DNA here is from genome assembly GCA_000438355.1 of Clostridium sp. CAG:273. Taxonomy (GTDB): domain Bacteria; phylum Bacillota; class Clostridia; order TANB77; family CAG-508; genus CAG-273. Next base: position 13,354 of record FR901507.1, on the reverse strand, counting down.
CACAACAAACTCTGCTCCAGCTCTTAGATGTATTTCTCTAATGTGAATACTAAATGGTTCATTACATTCTAAATTTTTTTGGTCATCTGAAAGAGAGTATTGCGTTTTTGCTATGCATACTGGCATATTACCATAACCCAATTTTTCTATTTTTTCAATCTCTTTTTCTGCTTCTTCAGAAAACTCTACACTTTCTGCTCCATAGATTTTCTTAGCTACATCTTCTATTTTATTTTTTATGCTTTCATTTAACTCATATGCATATTTAAATTTATGCTCCTTCTCCGCTAGTTTTACAACTTTTTCTGCTAAGTCTGTTGCTCCTTCTCCACCTTTTTCCCAACTTTCTACTAGACTTAGTTCTATTCCTTTTTCTTGTAATTTCTCTTTTAAATAATTTATTTCTTTTTCTGTATCATATGTGTATTTATTTATTGCAACTATTACATTTAAACCATACACATTTTGTAAATTATCTATATGTTTAAATAAGTTGTTCATACCTCTTTCTAATGCCATTATGTTTTCGTTTTGAACTTCTTCTTTTGCTACTCCTCCATGATATTTTAATGCTTTCATAGTTGCAACGCAAACTACTACGTCTGGCTTTAATTCTGCTTTTCTACATTTTATATCTAAAAACTTTTCTGCTCCTAAATCTGCACCAAACCCTGCTTCTGTTACTACATAATCTGCAAGTTTTAATGCCATTTTTGTAGCTATAATACTATTACATCCATGTGCAATATTTGCAAAAGGTCCACCATGAACTATTGCAGGTGTTTTCTCTAAACTTTGTACTAAATTTGGTTTAATAGCTTCTTTTAAAAGTACAGTTAAAGCACCGTCTGCTTTTAAATCTCTTGCTGTTATTGGCATTCCTAATTTATTATAACCTATAATAATATTTCCAATTCTTCTTTTTAAATCTTTAATGTCTGTTGCTAAGCATAATATTGCCATTATTTCAGATGCAACAGATATATCAAAACCATCTTCTCTAGGAACTATATTTTTTTCTCCTGAAAGACCAGTATTTACTTTTCTTAATTGCCTATCATTTAAGTCTAAACATCTCTTCCAAACCACTTTTTCTATATTAAGCTCATTTCCAAAATATATATGGTTATCTATTATAGCAGATAATAAATTATTTGCTGCTGTAATTGCATGAATATCTCCTGTAAAATGTAAATTTATATCTTCCATTGGCGCAATTTGGCTATGCCCCCCACCAGTAGCTCCACCTTTTATACCAAATACAGGTCCTAAAGATGGTTCTCTTAAAGCAAGAACTGCATTTTTTCCTATTTTATTCATACCATCTGCTAAACCTATAGCCATTGTAGTCTTTCCCTCTCCTAATGGAGTCGGATTAATTGCTGTCATTAGGATTAACTTACCATTTTTCTTACTTTTTAATTTTTTCATTACTTCTAAAGAAATTTTTGCTTTATGTTTTCCATATTGCTCAATATCATCTTCAACATTAAGTTTTCTAGCAATAACGTTAATCTCTTCTAACTTAGTATTTCTTGCAATTTCTATATCTTCCATTTCTATTCCTCCTACTTAGAAATTGAAACCAGACCTAAATTTCCTCAAACAAAAAATTTAGATCTGGTACTAATTTACATTAAAAAACTAATCCTACTATTAAACCTATTAATGCTCCTACTATAACCTCTTTTGGTGAATGTCCTAGTACTTCTACTAGTTTTTCGTGCATTTGTACCCCAGTTAGCCCTGGAGTCTCTACTATTTTATTTAATAATTTTGCTTGTTTCCCTGCTGCTCTTCTTACTCCTGCTGCATCATACATTACAACTAACGAAAATATAAGAGATACAGCAAATAAAGGAGAATTTATCCCTACATCTTTACCTATCATTGTTGTTAAGCATACAACTACACCAGAATGTGAACTTGGCATTCCTCCTGCTTGTAGTATTCTTTTAAAGTTAATTTTTTTAGTTGTAACTAAGTCATATATAAATTTAAATAATTGTATAAAAACCCAAACTAAAATTGGCATAATTATATATTTATATTCCGTTATAAAATTAGCTATTTCTTGAAACATATTTATTCCCTTCTATTTACTTTTTATTTATTCTGCCTTTGGCACAAAATCTTCTTCTTTTATGTCTTCACCATTGTTTATTAATATAGATATTCTTTTTTCTGCATTTTCTAATATTTCATTACATTTTTTAGATAACTTCATACCTTCTTCAAATTTACTAACTGATGTATCTAAATCTAGGTCTCCCTTTTCTAATTCATTTGCTATATTTTCTAACTTTTTCATTGTGTCTTCAAAATTTATTTCTTTATTATCTTCCATTTTTTCCTCCTATTTTTGGGTAACTGTTGCAGTTTCTATATCTACTATGTACCATGCAAGCACTTTTGTATCTTTATTTACAGATACTCTATATTTTCCATCTGATGTTACTCCAGCTAGGTCAAAGTATACACTACTATCTTCTCCCCATTCTTTTTTAACAAGCTCTATTGCTTTTTCTTCATTAGAGTTATTTGCATTGTTACTTGTTTGTGAATTTCCCTGTGCTGTATTATTTGTGTTTTCTGTATTATTTACCTCTTCATTTACAACATTGTTTTCTTGCTCTGTATTTTCTATGTTATTTATTTCTATATTATTTACAATCCCATTAATTTGTGTATCATTAAGAGCTTCTGCTCCTGTATCATCACTTTTAAATGAATTTATAATAGAAATAGTTCCAATTGCTAAAACTATTATAAGAGCAATTACCAATATTAATATTGCTACTTTTGTTTTTTTACTCATTTTTTCTTTCCTTCCTTTTTATTTAAATTTTTAAATAATCTTAAATAGTTTATCTTACCTCTGCATCTACTTTTCCATCTTCAAATCTTAAAGTTAATCTATCTCCTTGTTTTAATTCTGATACTTTATGTACAATTTTTCCCTCTTTCTCAGTTATACTATAACCTCTTGCTAATGTTTTTAAAGGACTTAATGCATCTAATTTTGAATATAGTTTTATAGCTTCTAGTTTTTTATCTTTATATTTTGTAACTATACTATTTTGCATGTTTTTTACAAATCTATCAATTAACATATAATTCTCATTAACTTTTTGTAATGGGTCTTTAAAAACTCTGCTATTCATACATTTTTCGTATCGAAGCCTCATCAATTCGGTTTTCTTTCTTAATGCTTGTCTAAACCTATTTTGATATGTATTAAGTTTTAGTTCTACATCTGCTATATTTGGAACTGCTAACTCTGCTGCTGCAGATGGTGTTGGTGCTCTTAAGTCTGCAACAAAATCTGCTATTGTAAAATCTGTTTCATGTCCTACTGCAGAAATTACTGGAAGCTCTGAATTATAAATTGCTTTTGCAACTATTTCTTCATTAAATGGCCACAAATCCTCAAGTGAGCCACCACCTCTAGCTAAAATAATTACATCTGCCAACTTTTTCTCGTTCATAAATTCTATTCCTGCTGCAATCTTTTCTGCTGCACCTTCTCCTTGAACTGGAACTGGCAATAGCTTTAAATAAACACTAGGATTTCTTCTAGTAGAAACATTTATTATATCCCTTATAACCGCACCTGTATTAGATGTTAAAACTCCTATACTTTTAGGCATAAAAGGTATTTTTTTCTTGTGAGAAGAATCAAAATATCCCTCTTTTTCTAATTTTGCTTTTAGTTCTTCATATGCTGTATACAAACTTCCCATGCCATCTTCTTGCATTGCTTTACAATAAAGTTGGTATACACCATCTCTTTCAAATACAGAAACTGTCCCAAAAGCCATAACTTTCATTCCATCTTTAGGTGTAAATTTTAAATGTGGTGTATAAGTTTTAAACATTATGCATTTTATTAGAGAATTTTCGTCTTTTAAAGTAAAATACATATGACCAGTGTAATGAAGTTTAAAATTAGATATTTCTCCCTTAACTAGAACATTAGCCAAATTTTCATCTCCAGCAATCTTTTCTTTTATATATTTATTTAAATCTGTTACTGTTATTGCTTGATATTCCACTTGTTTTTCTCCTTTTGTTATTGTTTAATCTTTTCCTATTTAGTTATTCTTCAATATCTTTTACAATATTTGCTAAAACTCCATTAACAAATGAAGAAGAACTGTCATCTCCATATGCTTTTGCTAATTCTACAGCTTCATTTATTACAACTTTATATGGTAATTTTTTATATAAAATTTCATATATTGCCAATTTTAAAATAGCTATATTTATTTTAGAAACTCTATCCAATTGCCAATTTTTAGCTAGATTATCGGATATATTTTTTATTATATCTTCTTTATTTTCATTTATGCCATTTATAGCATCTTCTAAATATTCTATAACTTTTTGGTCTTGTATTTCATTATTTTCTATATAAAACTCTGTTTGTTCTTTTTGCTCTGCTATATCTAGCTTCTGTACTTCAAAACTATATAGTAACTCAAAAGCCATGCGTCTTGATTCTGTTCTGCTCATAAGTCCGTAATTCTCCTTAATTTTCTTAATTATAATTTATTTTTATAATCTATCTATAAAATTTTTAACCTTTTCTTTTACACTTTCTTTATTACATTGAATATAATAACCAAAATATCCACACGCAACAATTACTACAGCCCATATTATAAATTTATATAAGCTTGTGCATAATAAAATTATTGCAACAAGTACACCTATAATTGCACCTGCATACTTTGTTACAAATTTTTTGAAATCATCCATAAAAAACTTCCTTTCCTGCTTTGCTAGAAATATACATATTATTAAAACATTTTTTTCTAGTATAAACTTATTTTGTTACTCCTGTGCAATATTGTCCATTGGTTTTACATCCTTAATTTTTATATTTACTTCTTTAACTTCTAAATCTGATGTTTTCTTAATTACTTGTTTAATTTTAGTTTGTAAGTTTGCAGACAATTCTTTAATTACAACATTTTCTTTTACTTCTAAATTTACAAATACTCTTACATTGCTTTCTTGGTCAACTTCTACCTTAGATGTAACATCTTCTGCTCCACTAAAACCTTTTACAACTCCATCTACTAAATTCTCTAATGTATCTCTTGTAATTAATAATTTGCCATCGGAATTTTCTAGTAAAATACTATTTTTAGCATCATTTTTCTCTTTAGAGCTTGAATCAAAAAATATACATTTAATTGCAAGTAATATAAATACAACAGAAAGTCCTAATAATACATTTGATGTTACTTGGTCTGATAATGCTTGCTTAACAATATCTGTTACTAAGTTTATATCTAA
>FR901507.1:7895-8011 GCA_000438355.1 Clostridium sp. CAG:273 | reverse complement strand
AACATAATAAAACAGACGATATTAAAATTAGAGTAGAAAATAATACTAATCCTATTTTATCTAAAACTTTCATTTTATCTCCATTTCTCCACAATTTTTGCACTATTTGTGCAAAA
>FR901507.1:6953-7779 GCA_000438355.1 Clostridium sp. CAG:273 | reverse complement strand
TATATAATTTACATATAAACCAATTAAAGGCACAAGTGTGCCTTTTTTATTTTTCTTCTTTAGAATCGTTATTGTCTTTTTCTAATGTTGTATCTGCATTTACACCCTGAACATGTACATTTACTTCTACAACCTTTAGTCCAGTCATATTTTCAACAGCTTTTTTTACTCTATTTTGAATTTCAAAGGCTACATCTGGTATTCTTACACCAAATTCTACTATAATATTAACATCTATTTTTGTTTCTTTTTCTCCTGCTTCTACTTTAATACCTTTTGATAAATTTTTCTTTCCGCTTAATACCTCAGAAATTCCTCCTGCAAAACCACCTGACATTGCAGCTACTCCTGGAACTTCAGCTACTGCAACACCTGCTATAACTGCTATGACATCATCTGCTATTTGAATATTTGTATTTTCTACAGATACTTCTGTTTCTGCTATTACATCCTTAACCTCTTTATTTTCATTAATTTCATTTTTATTTTCTTCACCCATAATAAAACCTCCTTAAAATTTTATCTTTGTTTATAGTTATAAGTATATCAATTTATGCTATTTTTTACAACTATTTTTCAAAATTTGCAAAAAAAGTTTAAATTATTTTATAAAATATTATTTATTTTTTTATTACACATTTAAATAAAATATATACAACTTTATACACCAACTTTAATAGTTATTTTAAATTATAATACATTTTTTTTTCAAATATACTATTATATTTAATCTTTCTTTTTTTTATATAATTTATTCAAAAATTGTTCCTGCTTGAATTTTATTTCCTCTTAAATAATCATTTATTAGCATTTTTTTAGCATTTTC
>FR901507.1:5423-6926 GCA_000438355.1 Clostridium sp. CAG:273 | reverse complement strand
GCATTTTCACCTTGTATTTCTAAAACTTTTATTATCCCGTCTATTGCATTTATATATAATCCATTTTTTTCATCTGCAAATAATACAGTTCCAGGCGCTAATCCATTCATTCTATATTCATATTCTTTTAATTCTGGAAATTTTTGTGATAAATCTTTTAGATTTACTACGTTAACCTTCCAAAATTTAACCTTTTTTCCTTCCAATTCTGAATATGCACCCATTATTGGATTTAATCCTCTTACTAAATTTTTAATTTTTTCTGCATTCATTTCTTCCCAATTTATTTTTGCCATATCTTTTGAAAGCATTGGAGCTAAAGTAAAATCTTCTCCTTGCTTTTCTCTCGGTGCTATACCTCTTTCTATTTTTTCTAGTGTTTCTACAAGTAATTTTGCTCCAACTTTACTTAATTTATCCCAAAGTTCTCCTGTTGTTTCATCTTCACCGATTTTTACTTTTTCTTTTAAAATCATGTCTCCTGTATCCATTCCAACATCCATGTACATTGTTGTAATTCCTGTTTCTTTGTCTCCATTCAATACTGACCACTGAATTGGAGCAGCCCCCCTATACTTTGGAAGTAAAGAACCATGTACATTTATACATCCCATTTTTGGAATATCTAATAACTCTTTAGGCAAAATTTTACCATAAGCAACAACACAAATAACGTCTGGATTTAAACTTTTTATTTCACCTATAAAATCCTCATTATTTCTTACTTTTAACGGTTGATATATTTTCAAATTTTTCTCTATGGCAAATTCTTTTACAGGAGATGGTATTAATTTCATTCCTCTTCCTTTTGGTTTATCTGGATTTGTTACTACTGCTAAAATATTATGTCCAGCTTCATATATAGCCTTTAAAGACTCTCTTGCAAAATCTGGAGTTCCCATAAAAACAATATTTAACATATTAGAAACCCTCCTTTATATATATTCTTATAATAAATTGCATACATTATACCAAAAAAATTAAACTAAAGCAAACCACCCCTCAAAAAATTTGAAGGGTGGTTTCCCGGAGTTTCACCAATATTCAATTGTAGAGATAGCATGTTTGTATACCATTTTTTTCTTTCCGTCTGAATCTAGGTATACGCAGTACTGGTCATGTCCAATAACTGTTCCGTACATCCGGAACCCGTTTGTAAGAAAAATTCTTACAGATGTTTCATCTTCCTGTAGATGTTCCAAGACCTCACTTTGTCTTTCTTGCTTGCTACTCATTTTAAGTCACTCCTATTTTTATAATGTACTCTTTCTTGAGTAATAAACATATTATAACACACTTTACATAAAATTACAATTATACTTTTAAATTTATTTTATTTTTCTTCATTAGGATCCACATAGTGAAGTGTTCCTGGTAACATTTTATCTACAAAAAGTATTCCATCTAAATGGTCTATTTCATGAGCTAGTGCTTGTGCAAGAAGTCCTTCTCCTTTTATTTTAACTCTTTTTCCATTTTCGTCTAATGCTTCTACTGTAACTT
>FR901507.1:0-5400 GCA_000438355.1 Clostridium sp. CAG:273 | reverse complement strand
GCTGGTCTTACCATTTTTGCGTATTCATTTGGAAAACTTAAACAACCTTCGTCTACTTCTTGCTCTCCCTTTTGCTTTACTATTCTTGGATTAACTAGTTTTAGTGGTTGGTTGCCATCATATAAGTCTATTACTATTACTCTTTTTAAAATTCCTACTTGAGGTCCTGCTAAACCAACACCATTATACTCATGCATTGTATCTATCATATCATCTAGAAGCTGTCTTATTCTATCATCAACATCTTCTACTTCTCTTGATTTCTTTCTAAGTATTTCATCTTTTTCTAATCTTATTTGTCTTATAGCCATTTTTATTCCTCCTATTACAAAATGAATTTGTTAACCTTTTACACCATATTTGTTGGGTTAACATCTATACTAATATTAGCATCTCCATTTTTGCAGTATTTAATTGTTTGAGCTTTTTGTAATGTATCGTTTATTAAGTCTATTATATCTTCTCCAAATTTACATTTTATTAAAATTCTCCACCTATATTTGTTTTTTATTTTATCTATAGGGGCGGGAAGTGCTTTGTAAAGCATAATTCCTATATTTTCATTTTCCACTCTATTTTTTAAATACTTATGCAAACTTTGTATTACTTTTATTGTTATTTGTTCTTCTTTTGAACTAACTCCAATTACTATTATATCGCAAAATGGCGGATATTTCAATTGTTTTCTTAATCTCATTTCTGTATTATAAAACATTTCTTCATTTTGTGTTTTTACACATTCAATTGCAAAACTATCTGGATTGTATGTTTGAATAATAACTTTTCCAGCATCTTTTCCTCTTCCAGCTCTTCCTGCAACTTGTGTTAAAATTTGAAATGTTATTTCATTTGCTCTATAATCATTCATATTCAAGCTTCCATCTGCTGCAATTACTCCTACTAATGTAACATTTGGAAAATGATGTCCTTTTACTACCATTTGTGTTCCTATTAAAATGTCTGCTTTATTTTCTTTAAAATCTGTTAAAATTTTCTCATGAGAATTTTTCTTTGTAACTGTATCTACATCCATTCTTATTGTTTTTGCCTCTGGATATAGTTTATTTATTTCTGCCTCCAATTTTTGTGTTCCTGTTCCAAAATATCTTATATTCTCGCTTTTGCAATCTGGGCATTTGTTAATTACATTTGTTTCATAACCACAGTAATGGCATTTTAGTTTATTAGCACTTTTATGGTATGTAAGTGTTATGTCACAGTTTTTGCATTTAGCTGTATAGCCACAATCTCTACACATAACAAATGTAGAAAATCCTCTTCTGTTTAAAAATAAAATTGTTTGTTTTTTATTTTCTAAATTTTCTTTTATTGCCTCTTGTAATTTTTCACTAAGCATTGATTTATTTTTCTTAGATAATTCTTCTCTTAAATCTATAACTTCTATTTCTGGAAGTGTTGAGCTATTTGCTCTTTTATTTAATCTTAGAAGAACACTTTCTTTTTGCATTGTTCTATATAAAGAACTTGTATCAGGTGTTGCACTTCCTAATACAAGTGGAATATTATTTTCCTTGCACAAATATCTTGCAATATCTTTTGCATTATATCTTGGTGTTGATTCTGACTTATAAGAGCTGTCATGTTCTTCATCTATTATAATAATGCCTAAGTCTTTTATAGGTGCAAATATTGCAGAACGAGCACCAATTACAATTTTAGCTTGTCCATTTTTTATTTTATTCCACTGGTCAAATCTTTCTCCTATAGATAATTTGCTATGTAACACAGCTATATTTTCTTCTCCAAATCTTGCTATAAATCTATCTACAGTTTGAGGTGTTAAAGAAATTTCTGGTACTAACATTATGCTTGTTTTATTATTTCTTAAAGCATTTTCTATAAGTTGTAAATATATCTCTGTTTTTCCAGAGCCTGTAACTCCATAAATTAGGTATTCTCCATATTTGTTTTTATCCATTGCAAAACTTATTTCATCATAGGCATATTGTTGCTCATCTGTAAATTTCAGTTTACTAGTTTTTTTCTCCACTTTGTGTAAAAACGGATTTCTTTCAACTTGCTTTTGTTCAATTACAACATATTTTTTCTTTTCTAAAGATTTTACTGCATCTCTTGTTGTATCTGTAAAAAGTAATAAATCTGCTAGATTTGTTTCTCCATTATCTAGTAAAAATTTTAGTATTCTCAACTGTTTAGCAGATTTAAATTTATTTTCCTCTATGTCATTTTCTACTAATATCTCATTTACTATAGAAACAAAATTCTCATTTTTTTCTTTCACCCTATTTTCTATTATTTTTGTAGTTGTACCTGGTGGAAGCATAAGTTTAATGCATTCAGAAACATTGCAAAAATACCTTCTTGCCATCAATTTTGCAAGTTCTACTTTTTCCTCACTAATACCATTTTCATTAACTATTCTTTGTATATCTTTTAGCTTAAACTCAGATTCATCTTTTATATTTATTATAAATCCTTCTTCTAGCTCTTTTCTATTTCCAAATTGCACAAAAACTCTACTACCAATTGTAGCTTTATAAGCCATTGTTTCTGGTATATTATAGTCAAATACTCTATTTAATTCTTTTGCATTGCTATTTAATATTATTTCTGCTACCATTTTGCCCCTCACATTTTTTATTATAACAATATGTAGTTTTAATGTAAAGATACAAAATAATATAACTTCTTTTTAAATTTATTCTATTGATTTTATTAGTCTTGACTTTATTTCATAAATTCGATTCTGCTTTATAACTAAATAGCCTAAATAAGCTAATATTATTAATATAGCAATATTATGTACATATAAAAGTAAAATGCTACTTATAACCATTAATATAATCATAGTTATATTAGAAATTTTATTTATATAGCAATATGATTTTTTCATTCCGCTTCTTATATTTATAATTTCTTTTATAATTNNNTAATTTCTTTTATAATTCTTCCTCCATCTAATGGATAAATTGGTATTAGATTAAATACTCCAATTAAGATGTTAGCATAAATAGCCGTCTCTCCTAAAAATATATTATCTACAATTACTCCTAAATTATTTAATATAATTAATATAAAAACTATTATAAAATTAGTTAATGGACCTGCAAAAGCAAGTAACATTTTTTTTACACATATTCTGGTTCCATTTTTTACTTTTGTATTATATAAACTAATCTCTGGTTTAAAGCTAATTTGCAATCCAAATGGTGTTATACTAAATGTTTCTGGTTTTAACCTTAAAAATACCCCACATAATAGATGCCCTAGCTCATGTATTATTGCATATGCCATAAGTATAGCATAAAACTCAATTTGTTTTGTAATTATAAAAATTATGGCAAATAAAAATATTTTTAAATCTATTGTTATTCTCATAAAGTTTCCTCCTTAGAATTTAAGTATATACTCTGGATTTATTATATTTTTATCTCTTCTTATTTCAAAATGTAAATGTGGTCCTGTTGCTTTTCCTGTTTCTCCAACTAATGCTATTTTTTCTCCTTGTTTTACTTGTTGCCCTTCTTTTACTAAAAGTTCACTACAATGTGCATATAAAGTTACCGCTTCTCCATTTCTTATTTTTACATGTTTACCATACTCTCCTTCTTCTGAAACTTGCTCTACTTTTCCATCTGTTGACGCAATTATTTCTGTTCCAGTACTAGCTCCTATGTCTATCCCATAATGATTGGCAGATATTATATCTGTCGGTTCTCTAGCTCCATACCTAGATGTAACAGTTCCCTTAACAGGATTTATGAAACTATAATTTGCTTTTAAAAATTCTGCATCAATTTCCATTTGAGATTTATTTTTATCTTCCTTGGAATTCTCTACTTGTGTATTATCCTCTTTTCCTCCTCCAATACCTGCATTTTCTGTATTTGAATTTTCATTATTTTGCTTCACTTCATTTTTATCATTTCCATTATTGGAATTAATCACATTTTCTGTATTAGTTGGATTACCTTCTTCATTAGCACTTATATAATTTATATCTTCTTTATTTGTTTCATTTTTATTTGAATTTTGTAATAAATTATTTAAAAATGGGATACTATTTTTATTATTATCAAGCATTGTTACAGCTTGATTGTATAAATTTTGAAAGTTAATGTCATATTTTAAGAACTCTTTTGCTTTGTTAATTACATCATCTGAAAAAAAGTAAGAAGTATTTTTTATTAAATAAAAAATTACATAAATAACCATACAAATTAAAATTTGTAAAATCATTTTTTTAAATAAGCTAATATTAACTTTTTCTTTTACTATATTTTCGTTTGTATAGTTTATTTTTGAAAGTGAATTATTCCTTCTCCTATTGTATACTTCTTCTGCTCTTCTTTGTCTTTCTTCTGGAGTTATGGTTCTTTCCAATATAAAAACACCTCTTCCTTTGTAGTTTTTTACATCTATATTCAAGGAAGAGATGTTTTATTCATTTTATTTTAAATTAAATTTGTTAAAAAGCTTAGTATTAAAGCAACAATAAGCATAAAATTTATATTTTTCAATCTTTTATATTTTTTATCTATACTATTTTTAGGATTTTTCGCATTATTATTTTCTTTTTCTATCTTAAAAATATAATCTGCTATAACTAATTTTGCTTCATTTGCAAGAAAGTCTTTTCCCTTTTCTTTTTGACTGCTACCCTTAAATTTCTCAGTATTTTCTATATATTCTGGTTTCTTTACCTTTTGGTTTTGTTTTAAAAACACAATTGCTTCATCTACTATATTTGACGGTAAATCTTTTAGAATAACAATATTTTTCATATCACTTATATTCATATATGTACCTCCGATTTTATATTATACATATATTTTTTACATATTTACCAAATTTATACAGAATTATAAGACATCTTTATTTAGTATTATTATCTTTACATAATATTATAAAATATCTTTATCAATTGAAATAATAATTTTTACATTATTATCTTTATTATACTTTTTTATTATGTCCTCTGAAAAACTAGCCACATCATTTGAGATTATTATTGTTTTATATTCATTATTAATTAGTTCTTCTATTTTTTTATCTGAATCTTCTAAGTCTGGTATTTTATATACATCCAATCCCAATGCTTCCGGTAATTTAAAACTATCTTTATCTTTTTCATATTTAAGCCAAGAAATTTTCATTAAAATCTACCCTTTCTTTAGATAAGATATCCTATATAAACTTAAGTTTTTTCAAACTAAGTCAAATTTTTATATTTTACTATGTACTTTTCCTATTAAAATACTTTTAGTTATTATTAAGTTTTAGTTATGTTTAGATTTACAAAAAAATGTTAAACAATTTTTATATTATTGTTTAACATTTTTCAATTTTTATACTATATAATTTACTTCTATTTTTCTTAAACTTTATTTAATATAATTTTTTATTTTAATTTATTTT
>FR901506.1:31146-35123 GCA_000438355.1 Clostridium sp. CAG:273 | reverse complement strand
ATTTTCAATTTTAATTTTATTTTTATTCTTATTCTTTTAAATTATTGTTACTATTTTTTATTATTTAAAATATAGTTCTGGATCTAAGTTTTCAGAATTGTGTAATATTTCAAAATGAAGATGTGGTTCATCTGCAATCTCAAATGTAGCAGTATTTCCTACAGTTCCTATTGTTTGTCCTTTTTCTACTTTTTCTCCAACTACTACAAACTCTGTTGATAATAGGTTAGAGTATACTGTAGTATAATCATTTGTATGCTCTATTATTATCGTTAAACCATATCTAGGGTCATTTTTTATAGATTTTACTGTTCCTGATTCTGATGCTTTTACTACTGTTGTTTTATCTGCTTTTATGTCTATTCCATTATGTGTTACCCATTCCCCCAAAGTATTTGAATATACTAAATTTGTTTTTGCAAATTTCTTTACAATTTCACCTTCTACAGGCATTTGAAATACTGGATTTTTTGCTTCTTCCTTCTCTTTTTTTGTATCCTCTGCATTTTTTTCTGTAGATTTATTTTCTGTTTTCTTATTTGCACTATCTTCTTTATTTGCCTTTACACTTTCGCTTCCTTCGTTATTTTGCGAATTACTTTTACTACTGTTACTTTCTTCGTTATTTGTGTTTTTATTTGAATTACTATTTAAACTTTGCTCACTATTTCGGCTGTTATTAGCTGTATCTTCGTTTTTTGCAGTTTCTTCCATCTTGCTTGTGTTAACAGCTATTTTGTCAATATTATTTTCTGTTATTTCATTTTGTGATTCATTCACTGTTTTTCCAAATGAGCTACTAGTTTCTTCATAATCTTCTGCTATTGAATTTATTTGGCCTATTTCTTCATAGTCCTCATTCCATTGTTTATTATACATATAAAAAACTATCGCAAATATTATTATAGCAAGTACAAAAATAGCTCCTGTTATATATAATATTTTCTTTGTATCAAAATTATCATCATTTTGATTTCTTCTCATATCTCTTCTCATCATAAAATATTTCCTCCTTAAAAATTAGTTAATATAATTATTTACTAATTTTAGAAAAATATACAAAAAAATATTACATATCTACTATATCTACACCTGTATAATAATGTTTTATTATTTCTTCAAAATTCTTGCCTTGCTTTGCTAAACTATCTGCTCCTGTTTGGCTCATTCCAACACCATGCCCATATCCAATTACCTCAAATTTTATATTATCTCCTTCTATAGAAAATTTAAAATTAGCAGATCTTAAAGAAAGTATATTCCTAACTTCCACTCCGCTTAACTCTAAATTTCCAATTTGTATTGTTTTCACTCTATTTCCCTCAGTATATTCTTTTACTTTTATACAATCCTTTTTAGAAAAATCAATTTCAAAATCTCTATGTTTTTCTTTTATTTTCTTTACTAATTCATCCTTTTTTATAATTATTTCTGATTTATATTGGCTATATGCATCTTCTCCATCTGTTTGTACTGCTTGTAAATAAGGATAATTACTTCCTCCCCATACATTTATAGGGCTTTCTGTTTTTCCACCACTATTTGAATGAAAAAAAGCATTTATTACATTTCCCTTATATGTAATAATTTTACCTTGAGTATTATTTACTGCATTAACAATTTTATTCCAATTACTATCTCTTTCTTTTTCATTCCACTTTGCAAGTCTATCTTCTTTGGAAATCCAAGCTTGACAACATGAAGCACTATCACAAATGTCAGCATTATCTCCTTTATGTTTTCCGTTTACTATTTTGTATTTTATACAAAGTATATGTTCTTGCCACAACTGCCTGAGCTTTAAGTGCTTCTTCTTCAAAACTTGCTGGCATCTCAGCAGATACAACACCATATAAATATTCGTCTAATGGTACTTTTTCAGTTTTTTTTGTACTTGTATGATATAGAGTTATTTCTTTATAATTTTTATAGTCATATGTAGATTTTGTAACTTGCTCTATTTCTATGTTCTTGTTTTCCTCTTCATTTTCAATTGTTTTTGCAGTATTTTTACTTTGAGGAGTAAAAATTACTGGAAGAAAAAAGCAAATAAGTACAAATATAATCAAATATAATAAAACTCTTTTCATTTATATCTGTATAATTAATCTTTTCAATAATTGATTAATTCCTTATGTATATTTAGGTTTTAAGTTTTACCTATAAACTTTTATACTATTAATTTTACTTTCATTTTTTCTAATATTCTTTTTTCTATTCTAGAAATTTGTACTTGAGAAGTTTTTAATATTTTTGCTACTTCTGATTGTGTCCTTCCTTTATAATATCTAAGCATAATTATTTGTTTCTCTTCTCCATTTAAATTTTCTATTAATTGCTCCAAAGACAATTTATTTACAATTTCACTCTGCTCATCTATATTACTACTTATAGTATCTATCAAAGTTGGTCCATCTTCTTGGTCTGTTGTACTATTATATATTGACTCAACCGGATTAAAACTATCTAAAGCAAATGCAATTTCTTCTTTAGATACTCTTAACTTTTTTGCAACTTCAACTATACTAATATCTTGGCCAGTTTTTCTTAAATGCTCTCTTTGTATTTCCATTGCCTTTTTTCCTAAATCTTTTATACTTCTGCTTATCTTTATTGGTCCATCATCTCTTATATGTCTTTTTACTTCTCCCATGATATATGGAACAGCATATGTACTAAGCTTTACATCAAATGTTGTGTCGAACTTTTTTATACTTTTTATAAAACCAAGTACTCCAATTTGATATAAATCGTCTGTTTCCACACCTCTATCTTTAAATCTACGAATAATGCTCCAAATAAGGCCCTTATTTTTCTCTATTAGCTGCTCCATTATGTCTTCATTACCATTTTGAGCTTTAATAATATCTCTTAAGTCATTATTAAAGTCCTCTTCGTTTTCAACATTATTCACTAGAATACCTCCTGCTATAAAAATAAATTCCTCACTTTGCTATGTATTTACTATTTTTATGTGTTTGCACATTCTTTACTTTCTATAGTATTGGTATTTTCAGCCTTTTTTATTTTCTTTTTCATTATAATTTTGGTTCCAATTCCGACAACAGAACTAATTTCTACTTCATCCATAAAGCTTTCCATAATTGTAAAACCCATGCCAGACCTTTCTAAATTTGCTTTTGTTGTGTAAAGAGGTCGTCTTGCAAGTTCTATATTTTCTATTCCTTTTCCATTGTCAGAAATCTCTATTTCTACCATATTGTTAATAAGTCTTGTAACAATTTTTACAATACCATCTGTATCTTCATATGCATGAATAATGCAATTTGTAACAGCTTCTGAAACAGCAGTTTTTATATCTGAAATTTCCTCAATTGTAGGATCTAGTTGAGATGCAAAAGCAGCAACAGTAATACGTGCAAAAGCCTCATTACTTGATTTACTTAAAAACTCCAACTTCATTTCATTATCATATAAACCTTTCATTTAACAGACTTTCCTTTCATTATTAATTTTAATTATTCTTGTAATTCCACTCATTTCTAAAACTTTTTTTACAGAAGGTCTTGCATTAACTATTTCAACATCTCCTCCAAATAATTTAGCAACTTTATACCTTCCTATAATCAATCCTATTCCTGCACTGTCCATAAAAGAAACTTCATTAAAATCAAATAAAACTTTTCTAGGCATATATCTTGTAATTTCATTATCCATTTTCCTCCTTATTTTTTCTGTAGTATGGTGATCAATCTCTTCTGTTACTTTTAAAATTAATAGCTTGTCCAAATCTTTATATTCACTTTTCAAAATTATCCCCCTTTCTTTTACTTATGTATTATAATTCTTTTTCCATATTTTTCCTATAGCAAAAAATGAGAAGTTTTGACGAAAGCATAAAAACTTCTCGACACTTTTCGCAGTTTTATAAGTTTTAAAATAAAAAACAGATTAAACAAGTTTTATTTTCTTATTTAATCTGTTTTTTATTTTTTAATTATTGAATTTTTAATATT
>FR901506.1:30952-31108 GCA_000438355.1 Clostridium sp. CAG:273 | reverse complement strand
TTTAATATTTTAAATCTCTTTACTTTCAGTATTTTTTAGCTTTTATATTTTACAATTATATTATATTTCCTTAAGTCTATATTTTGCCTTTATATTATATTTCTTTACGTTCATATTTTGTTTTTATTATATTTTTGTAATTTTATATTCTATAAA
>FR901506.1:28356-30929 GCA_000438355.1 Clostridium sp. CAG:273 | reverse complement strand
TTTGTTACCAATTTCTAAAAGTCTTCTTTCTACTAAAACAAGCATATCTTCATATTTTGCTTTTTTGTCCTTTTCTTCTTGTATTTTTTCTGCTGGAGCCTTATTTACAAAACCTGGATTATTTAACATTTTTGTAGCTCTTTGTATTTCGCTTTGTAGTCTTTCTTTTTCTTTTTGTAATCTTTCCTTCTCTTCTACTATATCTACAAGTTCTTCAAATGGCATATATAGTTCTACACCATTTGCTAATACTGCCATAGCATTTTGTGGTATTTCTTCTTTGTTGTCTTTTACTTGTATTTCACTTCCAAATCCTAATTTTAATAACCATGGTTCTGAATCTTTTACAGTTTCTTTTAAATCAGATGTTACAAATATTAATTTAGATTTTTTAGAAGGATGTACATTTCTTTGTACTCTTATATTTCTTATTCCTATTATTATATTTTTTAATTCTTCTACTGCTTGTATTTCTTTTTCATAATTCAAATTATTATCATATTCTGGCCATTTAGAAATCATTATACTTTCATCATTATTATATAATTTTGTATAAATTTCTTCTGTAATAAATGGCATAATTGGATGTAATAATTTTAAACTGTCTGCTAGCACTTTATTTAAAGTATACATAGCTGCTAATTTTGTTTTGTCATTTTCATTATATAATCTTGGTTTTACCATTTCTATATACCAGTCACAAAATTCGTTCCAGATAAAGTCATATATTTTTTGAGCAAATACACCTAATTCAAATCCGTCTATGTTATTTGTAATTTCCGCTACTAAAACATTTAATTTTGATAAAATCCACTTGTCCGCATATGTTAAGTCGTCTTTTATATCTTTAAATTCTATTTCTTTATAATTTTCTAAATTTCCTAAAACGAATTTAGATGCATTCCATAATTTATTTGCAAAATTTGAAGCAGCTTCTAGTTTTTCTGGCATATATCTTATATCATTTCCAGGTGATATCCCTAATATTAATGAAAATCTTAGTGCATCTGTACCATATTTATCTATTACCTCTATTGGATCTATTCCATTTCCAAGGCTTTTTGACATTTTTCTTCCTTGTGAATCTCTTACTATGCCATGAATAAATACATTTTTAAATGGTGCTTTTCCTGTATGCTCAATTGCAGAAAATATCATTCTTGCAACCCAGAAGAAAATAATATCATATCCTGTAACTAATGTATCTGTTGGGTAAAAATATTTAAAATCTTCTGTTTGTTCTGGCCAGCCAAGTGTAGAAAATGGCCATAATGCAGAACTAAACCAAGTATCTAGCGTTTCGTCATCTTGCTCTATATTTTTGCTTCCACATTTATTACATTTTGTAATTTCACTTTCTGAAACTTGCATATTACCACACTCTTTACAATAATATGCTGGTATTCTATGTCCCCACCACAATTGTCTTGATATACACCAATCTCTAATATTTTCCATCCAATTAAAATATGTTTTGTCAAACCTCTCTGGAATAAATTTAACTTCTCCATTTCTAACAGCATCTATTGCTGGTTTTGCCAAAGTATCCATTTTTACAAACCATTGCTCAGATATTTTTGGCTCTATTCTATGATGGCATCTATAACATTTTCCTACATTATGTGTATAATCCTCTATTTTTACTAAAGCTCCTATTTCTTTTAGCTTTTCAACTATTTTTTCTCTTGCTTCATACAAATCCATTCCTTCATATTCAGGAACTAAGTCATTCATTTTTCCAGTTTCATCAAATACTTCTACAACTTCTAATCCGTGTCTTTCTCCTGACTCATAATCGTTAGGGTCATGAGCAGGTGTAAGTTTTACAGCACCTGTTCCAAATTCCTTTTCTACAAATTCATCTGCTACAACTGGAATTTCTTTATTCATAATTGGAAGTATTACTGTTTTTCCAACTAAGTCTTTATATCTTTCATCTGCAGGATGTACTGCAACTCCTGTATCTCCAAGCATTGTTTCTGGTCTAGTTGTTGCAACAATAACATATCTATTTTCTTCGCCTTTAACTTTGTATTTTATATGCCATAAATGTGTTGGCTCTTCTTCATATTCTACCTCTGCATCTGATATAGATGTTTTACAATATGGACACCAGTTTATCATCTTTTTGCCCTTGTAAATTAAACCTTTATTATATAACTCTACAAATACATGTTTTACTGCATTAGATAGTCCTTCATCCATTGTAAATCTTTCTCTATCCCAATCGCAAGAACATCCTAATTTTTTAATTTGGTTAATTATTATTCCACCATATTCTTTTTTCCATTCCCATGCTCTATTTAAAAATTCTTCTCTTCCTATTTAAAAATTCTTCTCTTCCTAAATCTTCTTTGCTTATTCCTTCTTCTTTTAGTTTTGCAACTACTTTTGCCTCTGTAGCTATTGCTGCATGGTCTGTTCCTGGAAGCCATAAAGTATTATATCCTTGCATTCTTTTATATCTTATTAGCAAATCTTGTATTGTTTCATCTAAAGCATGTCCCATATGTAATTTTCCAGTAATATTTGGTGGTGGAATTACTATAGTATATGGCTTTTTACTTTTATCT
>FR901506.1:28069-28326 GCA_000438355.1 Clostridium sp. CAG:273 | reverse complement strand
TGATGGTTTAAAATATCCACTTTCTTCCCAATTTTTATAAATTTTATCTTCAAAATCTTTTGGATTGAATTTACTTTCTAATGTATGTATTTTATTCATAATCTCAAATCCTTTCTGTTGCTTACTCTTATAAATCTATTTTTTGTTCTTCTTGTTTTTTTATATATTTTTTATCTGTTTTTTACAATTTTATAGTTTTATAATTTATAGCTTTTATTTTACTTTTACTAAATTAAAATTTAAATAATCTGAACTTA
>FR901506.1:20259-28050 GCA_000438355.1 Clostridium sp. CAG:273 | reverse complement strand
AACTTACCAAATAAAATTCTATCCCATTTACATTTCCTTCTATTGCTTCATTATGTGAAGAACCATGTAAATGACCATAATAGCATTTTTTCACACCATATTCTTTTAATATTTCTATATATTTTCTTGTATATCCATTACTTAATCCAGCTTTACTTATAGGTGGATAATGCATAAATACTATAATTTCTTTATCATTTCCAAACTTGTTAATTCCATAATCTATAGATAATTTTAGTCTTATGCACTCTCTATTTAACATTTTTTCATTTTCTTCTGAGTCTGTTAAATTCCAACCTCTAGTTCCTACAATTAATACATTTTCTATTAAATATGCATTATTATATAAAAAATTTATATTACTAAAATTGTTTTCTTTTAAGTATTCATCCATTTTACTAATCCCCCCCCACCAATAATCGTGGTTACCTTTTAGCAAAATTTTATTTCCTGGAAGTTTTTCCAAATACTCAAAGTCTTTATAAGTGTCTTTTAAATACATTGCCCAAGAAAAGTCTCCAGGCAATATTACATAGTCTTCTTCTTTTACTTTATCTATCCAATTTTTTCTTATTTTATCTGCATGCCCATTCCAATTGTCACCAAATACATTCATAGGCTTATTTTGGCTGAACGACAGATGCAAATCTCCTATTGTATATATAGACACTTATTTTCCTCCAATTTTATTATTTATTATTTTTGTTTATTATATGGGTTATTTACACTTGTAATATATTTTGTATTTTAATTATATATATATATTCACATATTTATATCTACATTTGTAATATATTGTTTGATTTAAAATTTATCATTTTTATATTTTCATGTTTTCATGTTTTGATATAATGTTTATATATTTCTTTAATGTTTATATTGTTTTTAAATTAATAAATATACAATTATTTAAATTATAATAATTTTTAGTAATTTTATTTAATTGTATTATGAAATTTTTAAATTTGGTATTGCATTTAGTGTTAAATCAGATTTTTCTCCAGAAATATAACTATAATATCCAGCAGAAGCTATCATTGCAGCATTATCTGTACATAATATTGGATCTGGATAGTATATTTTTAAATTACTTGACTTTTCTAATTTTAAAAACTCATTTCTTATATATGAATTAGCAGAAACTCCACCTGCTAAAGCAATTGTTGATATATTTAACTTTTTTGCAGCTTTTAATGTATTTTGCACTAATATTTCTGTTACTGTTTTTTCAAAACTTGCACTTAAATCTGCTTTATTTATATCTGGATTTTTGTGATGTAAATTTATAACTGCTGTTTTTATTCCACTAAAGCTAAAGTCCAAATTATCCAAATGTGTTTTTGGAAGTTCTATGTTCGGCTCGCCTTCTTTTGCGAGCTTATCGACTTTAGGTCCTCCAGGATATCCTAATCCTATTACTCTTGCCACTTTATCAAAAGCTTCTCCTATAGCATCATCTCTAGTTTTACCTAATATTTCAAAATTGTTATAATCTTTTATATGTACTAAATGTGTATGCCCACCTGAAATTATTAAGCATAAAAAAGGTGGTTTTAATTCTAGATGTGATATGTAGTTTGCTGCAATATGTCCTTTAATATGATTTGTTCCAATTAAAGGCTTGTTTAAAGCATATGCTAGAGCTTTTCCATATGCTACTCCTACTAATAATGCCCCTACTAAACCAGGACCATATGTACAAGCAACTAAATCTACATCTTTAAATTCTTTTCCAGCTTCTTTTAATGCTGCTTTTGTAACTTCAGAGATTGCTTCTACATGGTTTCTTGAAGCTATTTCTGGCACTACACCACCAAATTTTTCATGTATTTTAATTTGAGAATTTATAACATTAGAAAGAACTTCTCTTCCATTTTTTACAATGGAAACAGAAGTCTCATCACAGCTTGATTCAATTCCTAAAGTTAATATATCTTTCATATATTATTGCCTCTCTTTGTTGAATTTTCTCTTTTATATTAAAATCCAAATAAGCTACCAATTCCACTAAATAATAAATTTGTTACTAAGCTTATTAATGGCGAAATTATATTACCTAATATTCCTAAAACCCATAATACTAAAAATAATATATAAAATAAGTATTCGTTACTTTCCATCCATGCTTTTGCTTTATATGGTAGAAAGTTTTTTAATATTTTTGAACCATCTAATGGTGGTATTGGTATTAGGTTAAATATTCCTAATCCTAAATTTATTAATACCGTAGACATTATAATAGTCATTACTATATTTCCAGCTTGTGTTACTGCAAATGCCCCTGCAAACTTTTGTATTATAAAATAAATTATGCAAAAGATTATTGCTAATATAAAGTTCATTATAGGACCTGCCGCAGAAACTATAGCTTCTCCTTTTGACATAGATATTGTTCTGTTAAAATTTGTTGGATTAATTTGTACAGGCTTTCCCCATCCAACTCTTGCAAATAGTAACATTAATGAGCCTATTGGATCTAAATGTGCCAAAGGATTTAAGCTAAGCCTTCCTTGTAATCTTGGGGTATCATCTCCTAATTTATCTGCTGCAAAAGCATGTGCAAACTCATGAAATGTTATTGCTATTAAAACACCTGGTATACTGTATAATAGTGATAGTAATGCATTTGTATTTGATAGTAAACCTATCATCGAATATCCAGCTACTATTATTAAAATAATATAAATAATCTTTTTATCTATATACACTAATCATTTTCCTTTCATCTTTTAAATTATGAATTAATCTAAAGGTTTCATTGTTGGGAATAGTAAAATATCTCTTATAGATGCTTCATCTGTAAGTAACATAATTAATCTATCTAAACCTATTCCAAGTCCACCTGTTGGAGGTAAACCATATTCCAAAGCATTTACGAAGTCAGTATCCATCATGTTTGCTTCTTCATCTCCAGCTTCTCTTGCTTTTACTTGTGCTAAAAATCTTTCATATTGGTCTATTGGGTCATTTAACTCTGAAAATGCATTTGCATATTCTCTACCACCAATAAATAATTCAAATCTTTGTGTCATTCTTGGGTCTTCTGGCACTTTTTTAGCAAGTGGAGAATTTTCTATTGGATAATTATAAACTATTGTTGGTTGAATTAGTGTTTCTTCTACTTTTTCGTCGAAGAACTGTGCTAAAATATCTCCTCTTGTTGTTTTTATTGGATCTATCTCTATTCCAGCTTTTCTTGCTTCTTCTTGAGCTTGTTCGTCTGTTTCTATTTCATTAAAGTCAACACCTGTTTTTTCTTTTACAATATCTATCATTGTAACTCTTCTCCAAGCTGGTGTTAAGTCTATTTCTACTCCTTGATATGTTATTTTTGTTGTTCCAAGTACATTTTTAGCAATTGTGGAAATTAATTCTTCTGTTATTGCCATCATATCTTCCATATTTTCATATGCAGCATATAATTCCATATTTGTAAATTCTGGGTTATGTTTTATATCCATTCCTTCATTTCTGAAGTTTCTACCAATTTCATATACTTTATCAAACCCACCAACAATTAATCTTTTTAAATATAATTCTGGTGCGACTCTTAAATACATATCTATGTCTAAGCTGTTATGATGTGTAATAAATGGCTTAGCAGTAGCTCCACCTGCTATTGTTTGTAATATTGGTGTTTCTACTTCCATATAACCTTTTTCGTCAAGAATTCTTCTCATTTCTTTAATTATTTTTATTCTTTTCTCAAAAGTTTGTTTTACTTCTGGATTAACAATTAAGTCCACATATCTTTGACGATAACGTAAGTCTGTATCTTTTAAACCATGAAATTTTTCTGGTAATGGTCTTAAAGACTTTGTAAGTAAAACTAACTCTTTTGCATGTATAGAAATTTCTCCTGTTTTTGTTTTAAATACAAAACCAGTAATTCCAATAATATCTCCTATATCATCTTCTTTAAATTGTTTGTAACTCTCTTCTCCTAAATCGTTTATACTTACATAACTTTGAATTTTTCCTGTAGCATCTTGAATATGACAAAAAGAAGCTTTTCCCATTATTCTTTTAGACATAATTCTTCCTGCAACAGTAACATCTTTTCCTTCTAATTCGTCATAATGTTTTTCTATATCTTCACTTGTATGTGTTCTATTAAATTTTGTTATTTCAAATGGATTTTTTCCTTCTGCTATTAAATTATCTAGTTTTTCTTTTCTCACTTTCATTAAATGATTCATATCTAGTTCTACTTCTTGATTTTCATTTTGTTCCATAAAGCAACTCTCCTTATTAATTATTATGTTAAACATTATATACCATAAGTTAAAATCTGTAAACGATTTTTTACACAAAAACTCATTTTATCCAACATATATTTAAAGTTTTACTTGACAATTTTATCCAACATTTGCTAGTCTTAGTTCCATAGCATGTTTTTTTGATGTTTCTGTTACTTCTCCATTTGTCATTTTTGCTATTTCTTCAATTATTTCATTTTCTTTTAGTTTACGTATATCTGTTACAGTTGCTTGTTTTACAACATTTTTACTTACATAATAGTTACTATCTCCTTTTGCAGCTATTGTTGCTAAGTGTGTTATACAAATAACTTGGTGTTTTTTAGAAATAAGTTTCATTTTTTCTCCTACTGCCTTTGCTGCTTTTCCACTTATTCCTGTATCTATTTCGTCAAAAACTAAAACAGGAATTTTGTCTACATCTGATAATACAGTTTTTATTGCAAGCATAATTCTAGACATTTCTCCACCTGATGCAATTTTAGTTAGTGGTTTAAATTCGTCTCCTACATTTGTTTGAATTAAAAATGTGACTTTATCTAATCCATTTGAATTAAATTTTTCTTCACTATTTAATTCTACACTTACACTAAATTTTGCATTTTTCATTTCTAATGCTTCTATCTCTTTGTTTATTAATGAGCTTAATTTTTCTGCATAACTTAGTCTTGTTTTATGCATATTTTGTGCTATTTTAAGCATTTCTTTTTTTATTTTTTCTATCTTTTCTTTTAGCTTATTATTGTATTCATCTTTATTTTCTATTTCGTCTATTTCTTTTTCTATTTTATCTCTGTATTCTAATATTTCTTCTATGCTATTTCCATATTTCCTTTTTAGTGAATAAATTGTGTCTAATCTATTTTCTATATTACTTCTTTCTTCTTCGTCAAAGTATATTTCTTCTTTCATATATGATATATCTCTTGCTAATTCTTGGATTGTATAGTAAACATCTTTTAATTCAGATAATTTATTTTGATACTCTGCTCCACAGTCTTCTATTTTTTCTAAACTTCTAATGCTGTTGCTAATTGATGTTACTGCATTTTCATTTAGTTCTATATCTATGTTATTTAAGCTATTTTGCAATTTTTCTGAATTTTGCATAATTTTGCTTTGTTCTTCTAGCTCTTTTTCTTCTTCTATTTTTAAATTTGCAGCATTTATTTCGTTTAACTCATATCTTAATAAATCTAGCTTTCTTTCTTTTTCTTTGTCATCTCCATAATTCTCTTTTAACTCTTTTTGCAAAGACTTATAATTTTGGTATAAAGTTTTATACTCTACTTTTTCTTGTATTTTATCCTCAATAAATGCATCCAAATATTCTATATGCTCGTTTTCATTTAGTATAAGCTGATTTTCATGTTGCCCATGTATATCTATTACTTTACTCATAAATTCTTTAAGCTCATTTACAGTAGCTAATCTGCCATTTATTTTGCAAGAATTTTTACCATTTATATTAATTTCTCTCGAAACTATAATACTTCCATCTATAGCTTTTTCGTTATTTGGACAAAATAAATTTAACTCTATAAAAGAATATTCTTGCCCTCTTCTTATCATCTCTTTAGAAAATCTACCACCAGAAATAATATTTAATGAATCTATAATTAATGACTTCCCAGCACCTGTTTCTCCTGTAATAACATTAAATCCTTCACTTAATTCTACTGATATTTCATCTATTATACCGATATTTTTTATATGTAAAGTTCCTATCATACTTATACCTCCACATTTAAAGCGTTGACAAATTTTTGTTCGTTATTATTGTACAGTATGAACTTTTGTTTGTCAATAGATTTTTTGTTTTTTAATCATAAATTACATTTACTTTTTCAAAATTTAACTTAACTTTTCAATTGACCAAATTTAATCATATCTTAATTGTTTTAATATGTGTATAAAAATATCTTGACTTATTAATCATAACTATGTTATATTATTATAGTAATATTTATGTGGCCCCTTGGTCAAGCGGTTAAGACGCAGCCCTCTCAAGGCTGAATCATGGGTTCGATTCCCGTAGGGGTCACCAGAAAATTTATTCTTTTCAATTCTAAAAACTATTTTAATACAATATAAATAATAAATTAATTCTTATATTTTCCAGTAGCAACATTTATTAAGAGTAATATTACTTTTTTTATTCAAAATATAATTAAATAGCGTTGACATTTTGGGCAGTATAGTATATACTATGTATATACTAATAAGGAGGTAATAAAAATGACTACTATGATTCAAAAATGGGGAAATAGTCAGGGTGTTAGAATTCCTAAAGTAATATTAGACAGTGTTAATTGGTCTGAAAATGAAAAAATAGTAATTATTGTAGATAATGGAAAATTAGTTATAGAGAAAGCCAAGAAAGAACATAAAAGAAAAAATATAAAAGAATTATTTAAGAATTATAATGGAGATTATAAACCTACAGAAATTGACTGGGGTAAACCAGAAGGAGACGAAATATGGTAAAACAAGGGACAATTATAAAAATTAATTTTAATCCGCAATCTGGTCATGAGCAAGCTGGATATAGACCTGCTGTCGTAATAAGTAATGACATTTTTAACGAGAAAGCAAGGCTATCAATTGTTTGTCCTATAACAAACACAAATAATGATTTTCCCTTACATGTACCTTTAGATACTAGAACAAAAACAACAGGTGTAATATTATGCGAGCATATAAAAGCTTTAGACTTAAATAGTAGAACATATCAAGTAATAGAAAATTTACCTAAAGATATACTACAAAATGTTATTGATATTGTTTATTCTGAAATAGAACAAATAGAAGATTAAAGTAAATACACAAAAATAACACAATATCATTGTAATTTAAATTACAATGATATTGTGTTATTTTTAGTTCAAACTTATGCATTTTTCTAATATTTCTTTCAATCTTTCATCTTGTTTTGTTAAATATAAATACCCAATTAATGCTTCAAAAGCTGTTGAATACATATATTCTTGCACTGTTGCGTTTTTCGCAACATGATGATTTTCTGTATTCCTACCTCTTTTTGCTATTTCTTTTTCCTTTTCTGTTAAAATATTATCTAATTTTTCTAACATTTCTGCTTGAGCTTTTGCTTTAACATATTTAATTGATTCTATATGTAATTTATGTGGTTTTAGTCTAGTTATATTAACTAAATGTGTACGTATATACAATTCGTATACTGCATCTCCCACATATGCCCATGTTAATGGTGACATCATATTTACTTCTGCTTCGTCTTTTTCTCTATTAAATATCTCCAATACTTTTCCTCTTTTCTTGTAATTTTATTATTAAGCTTTTTGTTAATTTTTTATTACTATTTTATTGCTTGTAATTTCTACAATTATAAAAATGCTATTTATAATTATATCAATTCTAATTTTGCATAATTTGTATAAATTTCATTATAATTATGCTTTTTCTAATGTTATTTTTCCTATCTTTCCGCTTCTAAAATCATCCAAAATAATTTTTGCTGTTTTTTCTTCGTCTATGTCTCCACCTGAAATTA
>FR901506.1:7095-20250 GCA_000438355.1 Clostridium sp. CAG:273 | reverse complement strand
TATGTCTCCACCTGAAATTACCGCTCCTCGTTTTCTTCCTATTTTATGTAATATTTCTAATGATTTCTCGTTTTCTTCTAAATTGCTATCATCTAAAATTTGTTTAACATCTTCTGTTTCTAATTTATATCTTTCTATTAATTCATTTAAATTATTTTTTAATAAAAATTTTAACAAACTAAATCCAACTTCAATTGTTTCTAATACATCATCTTTTATAGTTCCTGTATATGCTAAATTTAATGCTACCTTTTCATCTCCAAGTTTTGGCCATAATACACCTGGTGTATCTAACAATTCTATTCCTTCTTCTAACCTTATCCATTGTTTTTGTCTTGTAACTCCTGGCTTGTTTCCAACTTGTGCTGCAACTTTTTTAGATGCTCTGTTAATAAAAGAAGACTTTCCTACATTTGGTATTCCAAGCACCATAACACGTATGGATTTTCCTATTCTTCCTTTATTTTTATATTGTTCTTTTATATTGTTATATACTTTTTTTATTTCCGCTATAGCGTTTTTTATACCTTCACCAGAATTACAATTTACAAGTACTGCTGATTTTCCTTCTTTTTGAATTTTATTAACCCATTTTTCGTTTTCACAACTACTTGATAAATCTGACTTGTTTAACAATATTACAGTTGGTTTATTCTTTATATATTCTTGTATGTCTGGGTTTTGACTAGATACTGGTATTCTTGCATCTAAAATTTCTACTACAATATCTATTAGTTTCAAATCTTCTATTATTTGTCTTTTAGTTTTTGCCATATGTCCTGGATACCAGTTGATGTTCGTCGAATTTTGTCGATTTTCCATTATAATCACTTCCCTTCAGTATTTAAATTAGATAATTTACTTAAGTTTTTTGATAACGAAATTGTTGATGTACTAATCTTTTTTAATTCATTATCTACTATAACATAATTTTCTATTTCTATATTTGATAAATTCAGCATTTTTCTTAATTCATCTTGTATATAATGAAGCTGTATACAATGTGGCGATTTATCTACTGAAGCAAAAATAATTTTTTTTATTCTATTTGTTCTAAGCATGCCACCGATTTTTGTTATTGCCATATTTATATGTATTTCTTCCAAACACAATTCGTAAATATTAGTAGAAATTTTTTGTAATTTTTCATACCCCTCTAGTTGCATATTTTTCAAACAACTTCCCACAACAATTATTGTTTCTTCTACATCATATATATTACTTTTCATTAACTCTTTCATATATTACTCCTACATATTTTTATTATCTTCATCTAATAATTTTTATTTTATTCCCTCAAATTTCTTTTGTTCTTTATTTTCTAATTGTTTCTTTTCTCTTTCAAGTTCTTTTAGGCTCTTTTTAGGAGTTGGCATTTCTTCAGGCATCATACCACCAATGTCTGCAATTGCTTTTCTAACTTTTTTGCCAACTTCATAATGTACATCTTTTGCTTCTTTTTCACCTTGTACATTATCTTTTAAAAGCCTTTGTTTAGTTTGATTTATTCTAAATAAATTAGCAACCAACTCATCTTCATTCATATTATCTAAAATATCTTCTCTATAACATAATTTTTTTCTTTTAAAAATATCATCCGCAGTTTCTCCATTATATAATCCTTTATATCCTGCATTATGAAATTCAGCCATATTTTTAACGCCAGCAGAAGATGCAACTTTTTGTAATGTATAATTTCCTTGTTTTGTTAATTTTCTTTGATAAAATCTTTTTTCATCATCTGATAAAGAATCATATTCTTGTTCTGTTATTTCTTGTTTTCTTGTTTGAATAGCAAAATAGGTTTGTCCTAAAGCAACAACTTCTTTACTTGGATTTGCATTTTGTACTATCAAATAACATATATATCTTGAAAGCTTATAGTCTTTAATAATTTCTTCTTTACCTTTACCAGTTTTTATTGGCTTGTTGACTTCAACAACCCAATCTTCTTCACTTGAAACACTATTATTTGCTGATAAAATCGCTTTGTCTATTACTTTTTGAAAATTTCTCCAGTCTTTGTATTCTAATACTTTTTGCAATTCACGTGCAAACCAAAATTCATTTCCGTATTCATCAATATGCTTTATATTTTCAAAAGTGTTCTCAGTATATTTATTACTAATTTTCTTCATTATCATCTCCTCCTTCCACCATATCTTTTTTATCCATTATTACCACTTCCATTTTCTATAATTTTTGCTTCATTTAAAATAATTATAACTGTATTGTATAATTTACAATACAGTTTTATATATTTTATAATCCAGTTCTATAGTTATTTTTGTCTGCTCTTTCGTCAAGTTGTCTATCATAATCTTTGTTTTTATAAAACCAATCTGTTTTCTTATCTGTTGGGTTTAGCTTTCTATTTTTGTCTAATAATACGTCTATTAATGCAATAAGTGGTATTAATATTCCTATTGCATCAAAGAATAGATTTGTGTAAATCTGTATAGCTCCTTGACCATCCATTATAGCACTTACTCCACTTAGTACATCTGAACCAAAGTACAATAAATATGCTAAAAAATAGATTAATGTTGTTAATAAATTTCTTTTAAATATAAAACAAATGCATATAAAAGTTACAAATAGAAGTACAATTTCCATTGTCATATCTATTGGCTGTGTTATAAATTCCATTCCCATTGAGTATGTGAAAGTAACAACTATTCTAAACACCCAATACATAAGTGCAAAAAATGCAATTAACCAACTTGAAAGATTTTTCATTTGTAATTCCTCCTCACTATAAACATACTTAAATTATAACATAACTTTTTATAAATGAATACTATTTAATAAAAAATATAATAATATTTAAACATAAAAAATGGGAGGTATTTTCTACTTTTTTAAGTAGCTTTTATTTACCTCCCATTTTTCTGTAATCTAATGCAGTGCATAGATTACAACTAAAGTTTGTTCTCCTTATACAATTTTAATTTCTACTAGCTTAGAAGCTTTACATTCTTTCATCGTCTTGTCACGATAAATGCTAACTTCTATTTCTTCACCATCCTTTTTACGTCGAATAACTGCTTTTTTGCTATCCACATAAAAATCTAGGGAACCATCTCTTAGAATATCCTCATTTTTCTTTCTAAGTCTTCCAAGCCTTGAGTAATGTTCCAACATATCTTCATTTACGTTGTCCCAAGGATATGGTTTCCTATTCCATGGGTCTTTGTATCCAGTAAGCCCCACCTCAGTTCCATAATAGATAATTGGATTTCCAGGCATCACATATTGCATAAGCGAAGCCATTTTCGATAGTTCGTAAGCTCTACTTAAGTCAAACTTGCCATCGTTTTCTGCTTCAAACTTTCTAAATGCATATGTGTCACACTGTCCATTTGGAAGCATAAAACTATCTTCCATCCTCCAAAGTCGCCCCTTAAATGGGTCTTGTTGCATCCCAGGTGCTACAAGTAAATTTGCTAAGCGAGGATTGTCATGACTATCCAAGAAATTCCAAAGCACATCTTGCACTTGTTTCGGATACTTTGCAAGTTCTTTTACTGTGTATTCGAAATGCATATAGTTTCCATACCTAAGCCATCTACAAATGGCATCACCTAGAGGATAGTTCATTACACTATGAGCTTCTCCATCGAAAATCTGGCGATTGCCATTTTCGGTAGCTAAGTCCCACATCTCGCTAACAATAAGCACATCTGGATTTATGGACTTCGCTTTGTCCTTTATCTTGTACATAAGCTCACGCGGAAGATGTTCTCCTAAGTCAAGTCTTATACCATCCGCTCCTGCTTTAAGGTATGTTTCTACTACACTTAAAACATATTCTTGGTACTCATGATTTAACTTATTGCACTGTGGCATTTCTTTAATGCCATACCAAAAAATTGGTTCTCCATTTTTCCCCCACTCAAACCAGTTGTGATAGTGGGAATTAGGATTATTCAGCGCTTCTTGAAAGATTTTGCTATATGCTCCCATATGGTTAAACACCAAATCTTGGCATACAAGCATTTTAAGACTATGTGCCTTATCACACATACTTTTGTAATCTTCCCAAGTTCCTATCCATGGGTCAATAACCCGTTGGTCATCTACATCGTAATGGTGTGATGATGGAGTTTTGGAGATTGGACTTATATACAGAAGGTCCACTCCAAAAAGCATCTTTAAATAAGACAGTCTCCGAGTTATTCCTTGTAAGTCACCTCCGTAGAAATAATTATTGGGATATTCCCCTTTTTCGTTTGGCCACCAATTAGGTAGCGAATCTTCCCAATCCTTTAGAATTCTTCCTTCTACAGGATTAAGAGGAGATTCATTTCCACGGCAAAATCGGTCTACAAAAATAAAGTAGCCTATTCTACCTTTAAATTGCTCTGGAGTACAAAGCATTTTTATTTCCTCCTTTAATTAAATATTTGGAAATGTTAATAACTTTTAATTGACTCATTGCCAATTATTTATATTCTAATTTGTTTATTTATTTCTGTCAAGCAAAAAGGTTAAATAAAACTCTTATAATTTTTCAGATTTACTTGTATTTATTTTTATTAATTTAAATAGTTCTACCACTATTAATGGCATTAACGATAATACTACAATTTCTAGTATATTTCCAACTGGTAATACTGGAATACTAAATACATGTCTTAATGCTGGAATTAATAATATTCCTAACATTAATGCTGCTGATGCAAGTACAGCTAAAATTAATTGTTTGTTGCTAAATATTCCTGTTTTAAATATAGATGTTTTATTATCTCTAACATTAAATACATGTACAAGTTGTGAAAATGCTAGTACACAAAATGCCATTGTTTGACCTATTTCTACTTTTATTTCTTCGTTTGTAAGTCCTTCTATTACAGGTAAATTTTCATCTGGTGTAGCCAATCCTACTATAAATGCTACAATCGTAATTACTCCTATTAGTATTCCTTGGTAAACAATTCTCCATATCATACCTTTTGTAAATACACTTTTATTTTTGTTTGGTTTTCTATCCATTACATCTTTTTGTGGTGGATCAACTGCTAATGCTAAAGCTGGGAGTGAATCTGTAACTAAGTTTATCCATAATATGTGTATTGGAAGTAATGGAACAATTAAGTTAATATCTATTCCAAATAAATTTCCTAATAATGGTGTTATTAAAATTGCTACAAATAGTGTTATAACTTCTCCTACGTTACTTGATAATAAAAATTGTATTGCTTTTAAGATGTTATCATAAATTCTTCTTCCTTCTTCAACAGATGAAACAATTGTTGCAAAATTATCATCTGTAAGTATTACATCTGCCGCTTCTTTAGATACATCTGTACCTACAATTCCCATTGCACATCCTATATCTGCTGTTTTAAGTGCTGGTGCATCATTTACACCATCTCCTGTCATTGCTACTATTTCTCCATTTGCTTGCCAAGCTTTTACTATTCTTACTTTATGCTCAGGAGAAACTCTTGCATAAACACTATATTTTCTTATATTTTTAGTTAAATCTTCATCAGACATTTTCTCAAGTTCTGCACCTGTTAAAGCTTCTTCTTCACTTTGTAATATACCAAGACTCTTAGCAATTGCAATTGCTGTAATCTTGTGGTCACCTGTAATCATTACAGTTTTTATTCCTGCTTTTTTACATTTATCTACAGCATCTTTTACTTCTAGTCTTGGAGGATCTATCATTCCAACCATACCAACATAAATTAAATCTTGTTCTATATCTTTCATTTCTTCGTCTGTTGGCTCATGATCTATCTCTTTATAAGCCATTGATAAGACTCTTAATGCATCTTTTGCCATATTTTCATTATTTTTTGTAATAACTTTTTTATAGTTTTCTAAGTCGTTCCTTTCTTCTCCATCGTACAAATATTTATTACATCTTGCTAGAAGTTCATCTACTCCGCCTTTAGTTAAAACTACATATTTATCATTTATTTTATTTACTGTTGTCATTAATTTTCTATCTGAATCAAAAGGAATTTCTTTAATTCTTGGATTTTTATCATATATATTTTTTTCAAATTGTAAATTAAATCCCATATCAACTAATGCAGTTTCTGTTGGGTCACCTGTTAATTCATTATTTGCAGATATTTTTGTATCATTACACAACATACTAATGTATACTAGTTTTTCCAAATTCTTATCTATATTTTGTTTAACTTCTTTTGCATCTAATAATTTTCCATTATAAAATATTTTTTCTACAGTCATTTTATTTTGAGTTAATGTTCCTGTTTTATCTGAACATATAACAGTTGTGCTTCCTAAAGTTTCTACTGCTGGAAGTTTTTTAACAATAGCATGTCTTTTTACCATCCTTTGTACTCCAATTGCCAAAACAATTGTAGATACTGCTGCTAATCCCTCTGGAATTACTGCCACAGCTAAGCTTACAGCTGTCATAAACATTTCTATTGGATCTTTTCCATATAATAAACCAATTACAAATATTATTGCACAAATTACTAAAGCTGCAATTCCAAGTGTTTTTCCTAATTTATTTAGTTTTTCTTGAAGTGGAGTTTGCGTTTCTTCTGCACTATTTATTATTCCTGCAATTTTTCCAACTTCTGTATTCATTCCTGTTTCAACTACAATACCTTTTCCCCTACCATATGTAATTAAGCTAGAAGAAAATAGCATATTTTCTCTATCTCCTAAGTCTACTTCTTCCTGTTCTATTGTATTTGCACTTTTTTCTACTGGTACAGATTCACCTGTTAGCGATGCTTCCTGTGACTTTAAATTTACTGCTTCAATAATTCTTAAATCTGCTGGAACATAGTCTCCAGTATCTAATACAACAATATCTCCTGGGACCAATTCTTTTGCTGGAATAACTTCCATTTTCCCATTTCTAATAACTTTACTTACATGGGCACTTAATTTTTGTAAAGCTTCTAACGATTTTTCTGCTTTATTTTCTTGTATTACACCTATTACAGCATTTAAAATTACAACTATAAGAATTATTATAGAATCTGTAATTCCTTCACCTTCTATATAGCCAACTACTCCAGAAATAATTGCTGCAATAATTAAAACAATTATCATAAAGTCTTTAAATTGCTCTAAAAATTTTACAAATGTACTTTTCTTCTTTTTTGTCTGTAATTCATTTGTTCCATATTTTTGTCTGTTTTCATTTACTTGTTCATTAGACAATCCATTTTCTTCGTCTAATTTAAAATATTCTTTGGTTTCATCTACAGACTTATGAAACCATAAATTTTGCTTTTTTTCCAAAACGTATCTCTCCTTTTCCTATATTTTGTCTTTTTTAAGTAAAAATTATTCTATAGTTTCGCATTTAAACTATTATACTTTATATCATTAAATATAACAATATCAAAAAAGACTTTTAAAGAAAATCTTTAAAAGTCTTGCTTACCACATGGGTTACTAACCAGTTTTTACGAGATTGTTGATTAGTAGTTTAAAAGCTACTCCCTTTTTAGTATTAAGTATTTTAACACTTACTAAATTTTATTTCAAGTATAAAGTTTATTTTTATTTATTTTTTCTTTCAATACTATTTATTCTCATTGTATTAATTTTTTATCTCTCTTAGTATACGTACATAAATCAATGTTTGAAACATATTCTATAAATTTATCTAACTCACCTATTGGTAATATATTATTTCCTCTTTCTTCGTCCATTTCTTTGTCTCTTTTAGAATCTTGGATGTTCTTTTGGATTTTTTTCTGCATTGTATTATTAAATTGTATATTATATTTTTCTTCTAAATAATGATTAGTTTCATCATAACTTGTATAGAGGTCTTTGCAAAAAGTACTATAATCCACATTTTTTATATATTCATCCGGGAAAAATTCTGTAAAAAATAGTTTGTCTGTTAATAAATGCAAGAATACACCTTTTTCATAATCTGATTCTACTTTGTTTTCTTGTAAAAATGCTTCTAAGTTTACTTTACTTGCTAAATATCTCTTTAAATTTTCTTTAGGTGTTTTAACTGTATAATGACTCTTTGACTTATCTTCTACAAAATCTGGTGCAATTACTCCATCTAAAAATTCTTCTACATTTTGTATTTCATTATGCTTATCTATATATCTTTTTCCTATAGCTATGTGTATTTGAAATCCTGGCATATTTTTCTCCTCTCTATCATGTTAAGAAAATTTTAATAAAATAATTTGTTAAAAGGTAGATTGTTGTCCTTTTTAATGTTATAATGCTGTAGTAATTATATATCAAAGGAGAATTAAAATGCAAGAATTTATTTTAACGGTAATGGAACAGTTTGGTTATTTAGGAGTATTTCTTTTAATAGCAATTGAAAATATATTTCCACCAATACCCTCAGAAGTTATTTTACTTTTTGGTGGATTTATGACAACATATACCAATCTTAGTATTCCTCTTATGGTTATAGCTGCAACCTTAGGTTCTTTATTAGGTGCTATTGTATTATATTATATTGGTAAAATATTAAATAAAGAGCGTCTTAAAAAAATTGTGTCTGGTAAAATAGGTAAAGTTTTAAGAATAAAATATGAAGATATAGACAAAGCAGATGCATGGTTTGATAACAAGGGAAATAAAACTGTATTTTTCTGTAGATTTATTCCTATTGTTAGAAGTTTAATATCTATTCCTGCTGGTATGAGTGAAATGCCTATGGGAAAATTTTTACTATATACCATAACAGGTTCTACTATTTGGAATACAGTTTTAATTGTAATTGGTAGCATAGTTGGTGAAAATTGGACAAACATTGTTGGAATATTTGATAATTATTCACATATTGTTCTTATATTACTTATTATTGCTTTTGTTGTATTTGTATTTTTATTTTACCGCAACAAGATGAAGAAAAAAGACACTTCTGAAGAAACTAAAGAACCACAAGAAAATGTAGAAAAAATTAATGTAGAAGAATCAATTTCAAATGATACTGTTAAATCTGAAGAAATTAATACTGATATTAATTCGGAGACATCAATTAGTGAAGATAAGAAAGAATAAATTTAAGAAAGAAACTAATAAGAGTAACTTCAATTTAATATATTATAATAAAGTTATAACTCAGCAGTGCAATATCTTTGATATTATTACCTGCAGTATATAAAAATTAAAGAGTGGTTCATTGCAACCACTCTTTAATTTTTATTAATTTAATAATATTACTTACCATTCATATTCATTTACAAAATTAAAAAGTCACTTTTACAGTTGATTTATCAATACTTTCGCCCAAGTGCGACGATTTTCATTATTGGAGCGGGTAGCGAGAATCGAACTCGCGCGACCAGGTCGGAAGCATGGCATTCTACCACTAAATTATACCCGCATATATATATTTTAACTTAAAACTTAAAAAAAATCAACATCACAAAATTAATGCACAGGGAA
This sequence comes from Clostridium sp. CAG:273, assembly GCA_000438355.1. GTDB lineage: Bacteria > Bacillota > Clostridia > TANB77 > CAG-508 > CAG-273. Next base: position 10,869 of record FR901506.1, on the reverse strand, counting down.
ATTTTATGAAATAGTAAGGCAAAAAAATAAACGCCCATATAAGACATTTATTTTCACATACAGGGGGACAGGGTTACATATATAAAGCTACACGGAAACCATTGCTGCCGCCGCTGTACGTCGGATAGTTGTTGTAGCGATTAGACGCTGGATAGCTGCCGCCATAGTCGTAATAGTAACCACCACGATTAACTCGAACGGGGGTGCTGTTCGCTTCAATTGTCCAGTCCCAAACATTTCCTGCCATATCATATATATTATTTACTGCATATGTTTCTATTGAACCAGTTGCTATTGTTTTATTTCCATTAGTATCATAATAGTTTCCTTTACCTGTACTATCATAAGTATACTTTTTCTTTTCTGCATTTCCACTATTATACATCCATTTTAATGTTGCATCCCACTGACTTCCCCATATCATACTACTTGTTACATTACTATTTACTGCTATTCCTTTTGCTTTTTTATACATTGTATACCATGTTTGATTTCCTATATCAGTATTATTTTTTATTACAACTACTTTTTCTTGAGACAAATTACCAGTTTCATATCTTCCTATATAAAATCCTCCATACTTCTCTACACTTGTTATCATATTATTAAATTCTGTCTCTAACTGTGTTTTAAAAGTACTTGCAGTTGCACTTGAATCTAATCCTGCCTGTTGTAAATTACTATTAACTGCATCATATTCTGTTCCATTTCCAGTTACTACATCTGGCTCACGATAACTTGTTGCACTTGTTACAGACATTATACCATCTTGCTCTGTCCAATTCTCTGCGGTTATTCCACTTGCTGAGAAATTATATGACTTTCCCAACTTCTTACAATTTTCATCTTTACCATACATATCACTTGGATTTGCCACTGGCACCCACACAAATTGATTTCTTGTTGTTCTTGCTGCATCTTTATTACTATCGTTTACTACTTCTTCTCCTTCATATATTACAAATCCTTCTGCCACTTTATTTTCCGTAGCTACACTTGATGCAGTATATCCCTTCGGCACTGGCACAACTACTTTATCCGCACTCTCCACTGCATTTACTTTATCATTACTTGTTTTGTCCCATTTTTCAAATTTTTCTACTGGGCAACCTTCTGGGTTAGGTGGTGTACTTCCTCCACCTGTTCCATTTAACATATTGTTAATCATTGTACCTACTTCATTCATTTGCTCTTGTTCATTTATTACAGCTTGATTTGTCTTTTCTGCAGCCTCTCTTGCCTTTGCTATTATCCCATTCTCACTAAACACCAAACTTATTGTTATCCCTGCCAATATTAACAATACTACAATAGTCACAACTAACGCTATTAGAGTTATTCCGTATATTTTCTTTTATCTTTTTTACTTTACTTATTTTTCTTAATGGTTCTTTTTCCATATTATCCATCCTCCTTTGTTATTTTTACCCACTTTTCTTATTTCTTATACTATAATTTTTTCCTTTTCCTTTTATTTATTGCTTACTTTTTCTTTCTTTGTACTTAATATCTAAATTACAGTACATTTCCCTAAAATAACTCCTCATTAGTTGTATTTATATCTACACTATTTGTACCTTTTTATAGATATTAAATACATTATTTATTCTACTATACCATTTTTACTTTTTCAACACTTTTTTGTTTTTTTACAAGAAAATTTAATCATAAATTATATTTACTTTTTCAAAATTTAATTTAACTTTTCAATTGACCCAAATTTAAGTATATCCTAATTGTTCATAAATTCTTAAATTTTTTTCAGAAATTCAGAAAATTTTTTCAAAATTGTATTGACAAAAAAATAATTATATAGTAAAATAAAAAATGTACTTGATAGAGCAAATGCAGGTGTAGTTCAATGGTAGAATTCCAGCCTTCCAAGCTGGCTATGCGGGTTCGATTCCCGCTACCTGCTCCAATAAATAAAATCCATATTGAAATAAAAAATTTTCAATATGGGTTCTTTTTTTATAAGAAAGGATTATATGTATTAATGTCAAGTTTTGTTTTAAAGATTATTGCTATAATTACAATGTTTTGTGACCATTTAGGCGATGCAATTTACCAAAAGATTTCACCTTTTAATTACATTGGAAGAATTGCCTTTCCTATATTTGCATTTCAAATTTCTGAGGGATTTTTACACACTAAAAATTTAAAAAAGTATTTTATAAGGTTAATGGTATTTGCTCTTATTTCTCAAATACCTTACATATTATTTATATCACTTTATTCAAATGATATAAGATTAAATGTATTTTTTACACTTACATTAGGATTAATAGCAATTTGGTTACATAGTTATATGCTTAAAGATATATCTTCAAAATTAGATGTTAAAATAAAGAATTCTTTTACAAAGTTGTTGTTAAAATTAATCATTGAATTTGTTCCAATTATTGCAATTGGCATAATTGGAGAAATTTCAAAAGTAGATTATGGTTGGTGGGGAATTTTATTAGTATTTATGTTTTACTATTTTAAGAAAAATAAAATAGCAATGAATATATCTTTTATTACTATGTGCATAATTTACTATGGTATAGATATAATAAAAACAGGTTTTAATACTTTATATATTTGGCTTTTTGCATTTAATGTTTTACCTATTTTATTTATTAATTTGTATAATGGTAAACAAGGAATAAAATTAAAATATTTATTATATATTTTCTACCCTGCTCATTTATTAATTTTATATTTATTATTTAATTTTGTTTTTATTACATAGGTTAAATTAATTTAATTTTTATATATTTCTATTAAATTTTTTAGTTGCATTTAGTTTTCTTTAGTTTTATTAAATTATTCTACTTCTATTTAATTTTTATTAGTTGAATTTAATTTTAACTGGTTTCATTTAAATTTTATTATTCAATTAATTTACTTTTATTAAATTTAAAATAAAAATCACGACTTTTTAATTTACAAAGTCGTGATTTTTTGTTTTTATTCTACCCTTCTTTTTGTACTGCAAAGTTTATTCCTCTAGCAACTATACTTGACATATTCTCTATCAACTCATCTATTTCTTTTGGTGTAACAATAAAATTGTAGTCACTTGGAGTTAAAACTTCTTTTATCATTTCGTATTTATCTTCTTCTTGTATTTTATTTAAATATTCATTTGACTTAGCCTCTTCCTGTAATTTTTTTATAAACATGTCCAAACTATCTGCAGCAATCGTTGCTGCTTCTACAACTGTTGGAATTCCTATTGCTATAACAGGTACTCCTAATGTATCTTTAGTTATTTCTTTTCTTTTATTTCCAACTCCTGCACCTGGCACTATTCCTGTATCTGCTAATTGCACAGAACTACTTATTCTTTCCATACTTCTAGAGGCTAATGCATCTATTATTATTATTAGTTTTGGTTTTATATTATCAACTATTCCCTTTAAAATTTCTAAAGTTTCTATTCCTGTCGTTCCTAAAACTCCAGGAGATATTGCACTTACAGGTCTAGCATTTTTATCTATTGCATCTGGTACATATTCCATAATATGTCGTGTAATATCTATATCTTGTACTACCTTAGGTCCTAATGAATCTGGTGTTACATATATATTTCCAAGACCTACAACTAATAGTGAATCTTGAGGTCCTGCATGCTTTGATACTAAATTCCTTAACTCCTTTGTTAGCGCTGTAGCTGCTTTTTGAATATCTGGTTCAGATGCAATTTTCAAATTTTTTATATCTATTGTAATATATGTGCCTTTCTTTTTACCTATGGCTTGTTCACCATTTTCATTTGTAATATTAACA
>FR901506.1:1521-7078 GCA_000438355.1 Clostridium sp. CAG:273 | reverse complement strand
ATTAACACGTGAAATTGTAATATCTTCATCCACTTTTTCTTCTTCTGTTTCAATTCCATCTATATCATTTTCTATATTATTGGCCTTTTTATATAAATCTCTTCTTTCTACTGCCATATCTGTTCTAAAATTATACATATAAACTCCTCCTAAAATTTAGTTAGCTTAGTTTATATATATTATCTCAACAGAATATGAATTTTATTCTATAATTTTTATTTTGAACAGTATCTACAAAGTATTGCATTTAGACCAATGTCCAAATCTATTAGTCCTTGTTTATATCCGGCATCTAAGTTAATTAACTCATCCATAATTTTTCTTAGCTCTTCTTTTGAAAAATATCTAGCTTGTTCTGAATACTTTCTTGTTAAAAACATTTGATTTGGCTTTAAATTCATACTTTCTGCTAAATTTGTTTTATATTCATTAGATATTTTTACTATATATAACTTTTTAAAATGATTGTATAATGTTATTAATATTTTTTGTACAGGTTCTTTATTATATTCTAATTTTTTTAATATTTCTAAAGCTTTACCAACATTTCTTGCTCCTAAATAATCTGTTAAATCAAATATTATAGCTTGAATTTGTTTTATACACAATTTGTCTATACTTTCTTTTGTTATTGTTCCACCTGCACCAGCATATTCTATAACTTTTCTTAGCTCATTTATTAACTCTTGCATTCCGCTTCCACAACATTCTATTAAATATCTTGCTGTATTTTCATCTATATTTACTTTATATGCCGCAGATATTTTTTGAATATTGCTTACCAATTGAGGTAATTTTAAAAGCTCAAAATTAGTTACTTCACCTAATTTATTTATTGTCTCATATAAAGAATTTTTTTCTGGTTCTTTTTCTATAAAAATTAATTCTATAGAACTATTTATGTAGTCAATATTTTCTTTTATATAATCTTCTATCTTTTCTGCTAAAGTTTTATTTGCTTCATTATTTCCGCTTCTTGGATTTTTTCTTACCAACATCTTCTACTTCTTTTGTAGTAGTTTTTTTACTAGTTCTTTTTTCTTTTTTAAAAAGTCCTGTATCTTTTGCTACAATAATTTTCCTATCATAGCCAAACGCTGGTGTTTCTAAATCGGAAATAAGAGAATTAATATTCGTCTCATCCAAAGAAATATAATTTATTCCTTTTATTAATTCTCCAAATTCTTTTTTTATTTTTTTTACTTTATTTTCTAAGAAGTATTCCTCTTCTCCATAAAATAAGTATACTGACATTTTTACCTCTTTTCAGTTTTAATTACATTTAATTCATCTTATTACTTATTTTTTTATTTAAATTTTTTATAAAATTACTATTTATAAAAAGTTAAACAATATCTAAGTAATTATTGTTTTATACTACATTTTAAATCTTTTTATTCTTTTATATTTTTTAATATCTCCTTTAAAATATAATAATTAGTTTATTTTATCTTTCCCTTGAAAAATTATTCTAAATACTTCTGCTATGCTCCATGCTTGTGCAGGTGAACCTTTTGCTTTATATGGCTCTTCTGAGTCATATAACTCGCTTATATTTCCTACAACACAATCACTATAGTAAAATTCATTTTCAAATATTTCTGCTACTTCGTCTATAAATTTATTATATGCTTTAATTAATCTTGTTTTTCTCTTTTCATCACTTACTGAATTTATAATATTTACAAATGCATCAAAATATGGTCCAAGTAGCCATGGCCATGTTATTCCTTGATGGTAACTTGTATCTCTTTCATAAACTCCACCTTCATATATACCAACATAATTTTCCTCATCTTGAGCCAAAGTTCTTAATCCCTTTGGCAATAGTAATTTTTTTGTTACTGTATTAAATATTTCACTTGCTATATCTGATGAAGGATCTATTATAGGATATGTAAGGCTTAGGCTAAATAATTGATTTGGTCTTATTTTATCATCACCTAAAACATCATATAAAGATTTTTTCTTTTTATTATAAAACTCTTTATTAAAGTTTTCTTTACACTTCTTTGCATATTCTTTGTATTTATTAGATAAATCTTCATCATTATAAAGCTTTGTTAGATTTGCCATTATTCTTAAAGCATTATACCACAAGCTATTTATCTCAACTGTTTTTCCATTTCTAGGTGTTACAACATAATCTCCAACTTTTGCATCCATCCATGTATTTTGTATATTTGGTGTTCCAGATGATAGTAAATAATCACTATCTAAATGAATATTATTACCATCTACATCTATTCCAGAAATATAAGCCTCTATAATTTTAATTAAAGTTTTATACATTCTTTCTTTTACAAACTCATAGTCATTTGTATATTGTAAATATTTTTTTACTTGCTCAAAAAGTAAAAGTGATGCATCTGCACTATTATATAACGGTCTATTATCATAACCTGAATAACCATTTGGAACTAATCCATATTTTGTATCTCTAATACAAGTTAATAATACTTCTCTTGCCTCTTTAAATCTTTTCGGCATTAACAGTATTCCTTCAAAAGATATTAATGTATCTCTTCCCCAATCTAAAAACCAAGGGTAACCTGCAATTATTGTGTATAAAGCAAAACTTGTCCTATATGCAATAAAATTATCTGATGCAATAATATAGTCTCTTACAAGTTCTTCTTTTCCTTTTAAATTTTTGTTTTCTAATAATTTTGATTCGTACAAAAGTCCAGAAATTCTGCCTATTTCTTTATTTATTACATCTTTTGCATCTACTTCCTCTATATTTGCCTCTAAAGAACACGTAAATGTAATACATTTTTGTTCATTTGGTTCTAAATTTATTTCATATCTACCAGGAACAGCCAAATTTTCTAATGCATCTAATCCCCTATTTTCTTCTTCTACATAATACATATTTTTAAAAGTATCATTGCAATGTTTTATATAAGTTCCTTCAGAACAATATAAATATACTGGTGTTTCAGATTTTTTATCTACTATAACCTTAACTTTGTTTTCATTTATTTGTTCTTGTAAATCAAAAGTCTTATTAAAAGTTGTTGTATGGAAATCTCTAAAGTTCATTACTGGAGTTAAAACTAAAGTTGTTGGATAACCTATATTTTCTACTATATACAATATGGTTACAGTATTTTTACCATATTCCATGCAAATCATTTTCTTTATTAAAATGCCCTTTACTTTGTAAGTAAATATTGGTATGTATTTTTTTTCAAATCCTTCTAAATATTTGTATCCTTTTGTTACATAGTCTTTTCCTATATTAGAATAAATTGGTATATCTTTCCCATTTATTCGTATTGCTTCATCTACTTTTGAAAGTATTACACTTCTTCTAGCTGGTGGAGTTAGCGCTGCAACTAAAAGTCCATGATATTTTCTTGTATTTATCCCCATAATAGAAGAACTTGCATATCCACCTATTCCATTTGTTATAAGCCATTCTTTTTTTAACCCATCTTCAAAATTTAATTGTTCTTTTGTATATCTCACTTTTTTCCTCCTATTTTAACTTGTAAATTTTTTATTGTATAAATATTTTTATACAATAATTTTTTTAGAATTAAAATATATATTTTTTTGTTTATTAAATTTTAAATATATATCTTATTAGTTTACAAATTACTTTTTATGAGTTGTTGCTTTACTAGATGTTTTATTATTTGTTTTTACTTCTTTTTCTATTACATTTTTAATATTCTCTTTTTTATTATTTACTGCTTTTTTCTCTTTTTCCTGTAATTTCTTTTCTGATTCTTGTATTGACTCTATTCTATCCTTGTACTTTTTAAAAAATTTGCTTTCATCTTTTTTGTTTTGTTTATTCTTGCCTTTATTATTTTTATTTTCTTTTTGTTTTTTCTTTTTACTATTTTTTAAAGACTTTTTAGCATCTTTTAATCTGTCATTTAATAACATATATTTTGCATCATTTTGCATATCTTTAAATTTCAAGTCATCACATATTAATTGAATAATTGAAGCTGCAATTGCATCTGGATTATGCCTTATAAATTCTCCATTTACATATGAAATATCTCTTTGCATTAAATTTACGCCTTCTGACTTTGCTTTTTGCGCATCTATTTCTACCAAGTCTTGACCTCTCATGTTGTACTTACGTATGAATTCTGGTGTAAGTTCTCCTGAATCATAAATACAATAATCTATAACACCCTTTCCTGCATGTTCATTTATTACTTTAATGTGATCTGATAATGTATAATTATCTGTTTGACCTTGTTCTGTCATTATATTATTTACATATATTTTAAATGCTTTACTCTCTTTAATTGCTTTAGATACACCTTTTACTAATAAATTTGGTATAACATTTGTATATAAACTACCAGGTCCTATAACAATAGCATCTGCCTCCGCTATAGCTTCTAGAACTCCAGGTGCAGGTTTACAATTTGTTGGATTAATATATATTCTATTTATTTTACTAACCTTTTCATTTACCATATCTGGAATTTTTTCTTTACTTTCAATTACAGTTCCATCTTCTAATTCGGCACAAATAGTAATTGGTTCTAATGTTACTGGTAAAACTTTTCCTGTTATATGAAGAATTTTATTTGTCTTTTCTATAGATTGAGTAAAATCTCCATATACATCTTTCATAGCTTTTAAATATATATCTCCAAAATTTAAAGAATTTAATCTTTGCTCTTTAAATTGTAAATTAAGTAACTTTTCCATGTCTTCTTCATTTTCTGCTAATGCTACTAAACTTTCTTTTATGTCATTTAATGGCAATGAATCTAATTCTCTTCTTGAATCTGTTCTTTTCTCTCCATAATCTGATATTGTAACTATTGCAGTTATATTATCTGTATAGTTTTTTAATCCTCTTAAAACAGAGTTTAATCCGCTTCCGCCTCCTATTGCAACAATTTTTGGTCCTTGATTATATACTTTTTTATTAAATATTAAAGAACTTACTTGTGCCTTTTTATCTAATTCCCTACTATCTGACTCTTGCACTAAAAGTTCTAATGTTCTTTTTTGCATATGAATTATTCCTAAAATTACACATACAAATCCTATAACAAATATTCCTATTATTACTGCAATTTCTTTAAAGTCAAATGTTTTAGCAACTAAAACTCTAGCCATGCCATAACATGCTAAAACTATACCAATTACTAATAAAAGTATCCATCTTTTCATTTTTGTACTAGATTTAAACCACCTAAAAAATCCCTTCATTTTATTCCTTCCTCACTTTATATTTATACAGTTTATTACTTAATCTAGGTATTTTAATAAATTATTATTTTAGTATGTACTAAATTATCACTTAATCTGGGTATTTTATTTTACCAATTAGTATTTTAATATGTACCAGATTATTAATAAAATCACTAACATATTTTATACTATCTTTAAAATTTTCTTACCTTATTCACCTATAATTTCCACTTCTAAATTTATTTTCTTTCCTGTTTCTTTATATACTATTTTCTTTACATGTTCTATTAAATTTATAACATCATCTGCTGTGGAATTTCCCTTATTTATTATAAATCCTGCGTGCTTTTCAGAAACTTGTGCCCCTCCTATTGTATAT
>FR901506.1:0-1488 GCA_000438355.1 Clostridium sp. CAG:273 | reverse complement strand
CACATTCATCTATTAGTTTTGCTGTAATATAGTCTTCTCCCCTCTTAAATGTACTTCCTGCACTTGGAAATTCTATTGGCTGTTTATCTTTTCTATTTTGTAAATTTTCTTCTAGTTTCTTTTGAATAATTTCTTTTTTATCTTTATACAGTTTCAAATTACTTTCTAATATAATATAATTTTTTTCTGAAAATAAACTATGTCTATATGAAAAATTACATTCAGAATTTTGTATTTTTAAAATTTCATTTGTTTCACTTAAATATGTTACATCTTGAACAATATCTTTAAATTCTCCTCCATAAGCCCCTGCATTCATTTTTATAGCTCCACCTATAGTTCCAGGAATTCCAGATGCAAACTCAAATCCACCAATTTCATTTTTTAAAAGCACTCGTGCAAGCTTTCCAAGTGGCATACCCGCTTGTACATTTACTATATATTCTTCTTCATTTGTATTTTTGGTTATTATTTCGTTTTTTTCATTAAAATTCTTGTCGTCGTTTTTGTTAATTTCTATATTTTGTAAATTTATTTTTAAAATTATTCCTCTATAACCTTTATCTTTTACTAGTAAATTTGTACCATTTCCAATAACTTTTAATGGTATATTATTTTCTTTTGAAATATCTAAAATTTTTTTTACTTCTTCTACATTATTTGCTGTAATAAATACATCTGCTATTCCTCCAATTTTAAAAGAAGTATGTAAATTCATTGGTTCCTCAAACTTTATATTAGTAAGCGGTAATTCTTTTTTTAAAATTTCTTTTATCTTACTTAATTCCATATTTACCTCCTACCAAAATTATATGAAATATTTGCTTTTACATTAATAAATTTTATCATTTTTGAATAAATATTACAAGATGTAAGCAAAATATTAAGCAAAAAGCTTGAAAAAAATGTAGAATATTGTATAATTATGTTATATGAATTTAAAGGAGGATTTTTTATGTTTTGTAAACAATGTGGAAAACCAATAGATGATGGGCAAGAACTTTGTGAAGATTGCCAAGCAAAAGCTGGAATTGGAAATAATCAAGATGTAAATTCAAATAATTTCCAAGGTAACAATGAACAGCCAAATAATATGAATCAAAACTACAATAATCAAAATTATAATAATGGAAATTACAATCCAAATTATAACCAAAACTATAATCCAAATTATAATAATGGTCAAAATTACAATGCAAACCCACAAGCAAAATCTAAAATTGCTGCTGGTTTGTTAGGTATTTTCTTAGGTGGCTTTGGTGTTCACAATTTCTATTTAGGTTATACAGGAAAAGCAGTTGCACAATTATTAATTACATTATTAACATGTGGTTTTGGTGCATTTATTTCTAGTATTTGGGGCTTAATAGAAGGAATTCTTATACTTACAGGAAGTATAAATGTTGATGGTGCAGGCATACCTTTAAAAGATTAGTAAATACTAATTATATTAAAATAAATAATATTATATTATTTATTTTAATTTTA
>FR901505.1:246-11094 GCA_000438355.1 Clostridium sp. CAG:273 | reverse complement strand
GCATTTTTCTTTATTCTTATTACTTCATTAAAGTGTTCTTTATATGCTGGGTGTCCTCTATCAAGACTTACCATTCCTTGTAAATCTTTTTCATACTCTAAATTTTGTATATAATTACTTAATTCAGTTATAATAGTTGCATTTTGCTTAATAATATATTTGTCAAAATTATAACCTATATCTAATTCATTTATCTTGTAATTTGCTATATTTCCATAAGTATCTTCAAATTTCAAAGTATATTTTTTAGTCGTATCATCATTAAATATAATTCTTATGCAATCAATATTATCATAATTTTCCTTAGTTAGTGCTGCTACAAAGTTTCCACTCTTATCATAAGAGATAATTTCTTTTATTACTTTGTCATTTAAGATATCTTGATTGCTAATTTTTGCTCCGTCTAACACTAAATATTTTGCATCATAAAATGGCATTAGTTTATATAAATTGCTATATAAAATTTCCTTATCTTTATCATATTCTGTCATCTTCTCTAATCTAGTTTTATCTGGAATGTAATATTCTGTAGTTTTTTCTTCTTCTTTCTGGTTGTTTGGATCTGCATTGTTTAGTGTTGGTAATTTGTCATAACTACAATTATCTAAATTCCAAATACTTGTGTCAAATTTTGCTTCTTTTTTGTAAAATTCTTCATTAAAATCATTTTTAGAAATTTTATTAATATTAAAATTGTCATTATTAGCTAATGTAGATTCTTCCATAACATAATTTTTATTTATCATGTCTGTTGTCACATCAACACCATATAATTTATATGCATTTCTACCTGTTGCTAAACTTATATTTCGTTTTAAATTTATTTGATTTTTGTTTCTTGTAAAGCCTATTATTCCACCCGAACCAGATGGCCCTGAGTTTGCTTGTATATTTACTTTGGCAATACAATTTCTTATATAACTTGTATCATTTACATATTTTTCTACAGTACCTGCAATTCCACCTATACTTGTATTTCCTGCAAGAGTTCCAACTACATAGCAGTTTTCAATAGTTGAATAATTAATATAACCTGTAATTCCACCTATTTCTTTAACAGAATCATTATGTGGACCTGTTATTGTAAGGTTTGTTACACTGCATTCTTTTATTGTACTTCCTGTAAGTTTTCCTGTAATACCTCCATACAAAGAAAACATCCTTGATGTTGTAATTGTCATATTTTTTACATGAACATTATTTATTGTAGTATTTTCTCCTATTTCATTTGAAAGTGCACCTCTTCCAGTAGTTCCATCTGTATTTGATAAATAAATATTTTCTAAAACTAAATCTTTTATAGTAGCACCTTTTACATAGTCAAAAATCGGTTTTGATAAATTATAAATTTTATGACCATTACCATTTATAATTCCTTGAAAAGTCAAGTCTGCCCCTACAAGTGACCTATGGTCTCCTTTAAATGATGAAGCATTATAATCTCTAGTCAAATTAAAGGTTCCTGTTGGATTCTTTTTCATTTGAGAGAGTAAACTTGATAGTGAATTATTGGTAGCTTTATTATTTTCAACAGCACCATAAACTACTTCTAGCTTATCTTGTTTCATATCATTTTCGTATTGTGTTATATTTTCATATTCTAATTCAAGTTTTAATTCATTATTTTCTACTCTATAGCTTTTTAATGGTGCATAAAAAGCTGGCAAATCTTTCATTTCTACTTTTACTAGAAATTGGTCTTTTTGCTCTAACTCGTGTGTAAAAATGCTTGATACTTCTTCTACCTTATCTCCATTTTTTCTATACAAATATACATCTAAAATATCTTTCATTTCTACTTTACGAATTGTAAATTCCATTTCTTCATCTAATAAAACTTGTGCTGTATGTAAGTTATTGTCGTCAGTTCCCAAATTATAGTCTGCAACTACTTTTATATAGTAATATTCACTATCTGTTTTATCAAAAACAATTTCATTGTTATTTGCTTGTAAGTCTTGTTCCTTTAGTTTACTTTTATTTTTGTCTGTAATAGTAATTTTTCCACTAACTAAAGTTTGTTCATTATCATTTAATATAAAGTTTACTTTTATTTTATCTTTATTTTCTGTGATTTCATTATAAGAAAAGTCTGTAATATTAGGCTTATCTTTTAATATTTCAACATCAATTTTTGTTTCATTTTCAGGCTCTACTTCTACATGGTTACTTAAAATTATTTTTTCTATTTTAATTTCTTGTTTTCCACTTGCATCATATCCTGGTAAAGCAACTTTGTATTTGTTTGTTCCAGATTTTGTTAGCATATATTCTTGTCCATTTATTATTATATTTTCAGGTACAAAATCAGATGCATTTGTACTGGTAAAACTTAAAATAATTTCTTCTTTTTTGTTAAAATAAATTGTTTCTTTTTCTTTATCTTCTGTTTTTAAATCATCTATTTGTAATTGATAATTATGTATTAATATAACTGGTATTTTTTGTATTAGAGCATCTTCTTGAATATGTTCTTCTGTTTGTGTATATCTATTATAAGTAAATAAAACTTTTGCTGTATATTCCACGCTCTCTTGTACATTGTCAAAAGTAACTTTTCCTTTTTTATTTTCGCTTATTACTATTTCTTTTTCTTCTACAATTTGGTCTCCATCTACTAATTGCACTTTTCCATTAATATAACTGTTATCTATATCATTTACTGTAAAGGAAATAGTTACTTCATGTTCTCCCACAGTGTCTTCTTGCTTTATATCACTAATTGTTGGAATATCTTTTAATACATTAACTTGTAATGTATTTGTAACATCTATTTCTGTTTTGTCTTCAAATATTACCTTTGTTGTTTCCAAATTTAATAATTGTGGTACATTTCCTGTTTGAACTGTAATTTTGTAGTTTCCATCAGTCAATTTTGTTGCTACATAATTTACATCATTTACACGAATTTTCTCTATTTCTTTCTTACTATTTGTTTCTATTTTATATGTAATATTTACTGTTTTATTTTTTTCTACTTCTGTTTTATTTATTTCTGCTTGTTGAATAGTGGCATATATAGTAGCTGGTACTTCTTTTTCTAGTAATACTTTGTCTTTTGCTATTTCTGTATCTGTTACTTTATAATTTGCAATTACTTGTACTATATATTTTGTTGTTGTTTTTGTTTTTAATGTTGTTTCTATTGTTCCATTTTTAATTTCATCTAAGCTTAAATCTTTGCTTTCAATTACATTGTTTTTGCTATCATAAATTACGATTTTTGCATTTTGAATAGCATTTCCTTCATCTATAATATTAAATTTAATTTTAATATTTTTATTTTCTATATCTTCTTGTGTTTCAAAATTAGTTACTTTAGGTTTCTTTTCTTCTATTTTAACTTGTACACTGTTATTTTTCTCTAAAGTAAATTCTTTTCCATTTCCAAGTTTTACTTTTTCAATTGTTATATTTTGATTTCCTAACACATCTATTCCATCTATTGTTACAACATAATTACCCTTTTTTTCTGTAACTTGGTATTCTTTTCCATTAATTGTTACTATATTTGGTTTATATGTATTATCTTTTGTCTCTTCAAAAGCTGCATTTGTGCTATTAAATGAAACCTGTATTTGTTCTCCTTTTGTAAATATTGTACTTTCTTTGTCAGCTTTTAATGTTTTAACATTAGATATTTTAAATTTATAGTCTAAATTTACTGTAAACTCTTTCGAATAAAGAATTGTTTCTCCTAGATGCTCATTTTCTGGTAACTGCTCTGGAGCTAAATTGTAATCTACTTTTATTTCTACTTTATAAGTTTTTCCTTCCTCTACTGGTATCTCTTGTTTATTATTTCCTGCATTAATAGGTATTTCAACTATTGGTGCACTATTTTCTTCTGTTTTTTCATAAACTGTAAATTGTGCAGATTTAATACTATTTTCTTTGTCTACTAAATCAAAACTAATATTTGCTTTTCCTTTAAATGTTTCCTCTAATTTATAAGTTTTCTCATCTATATATGGTTTTTCTTTTAATATACTAATAGAAAAATTATAATCTATTTTTACTTCTTCATTTGTAGAAAGTATTACTTTTGAAATTTTAAAATCTTTCTTTTCTGCTTTATCTCCTACATTTAATTTGAATTTATATGCATTCTCATTTAATTTTTCAACGTTATACTCTACATTATTTACAATTACTTTTTTAATTGATACATCATCATAATTTATTTTAGCTATAAATGATACTTCTATTTCTTCATTTTTATTTGGATAGTAATTATCTGTACTAATATTTTCTAATTCTACTATGTATTTTCTTTTATTTTCTATCTTTTTGATTAAAAGTGTTAAATCTGTTACTGTTATTTTTTTATCATCATTTAAATCTGCATTTCCTAGTTTATCAACTGGTAAATTCTCAAGTCCTATTAAATGTTTTTGTACTAACTCTACGTCTGAATAGTCAATTAACCCATCATCATTTAGTTCGCCTTTTTGAACTATTTCTTTAACTACTGCATATGTACTTCCTGCTATTTGTGCAGTAACGGCAAAGATTAAAAACATTCCTATTATCTTTTTATTTTTTATCTTTATTTTCTTATCTAATTTTTTATATTTTATAAATGAATAAATTGCAATTACTAATAATACCTCTATTACAATTAAAATAATTGTTTGAGATATTCCTAATCCTGTTTGTGGTAAAACTGTTGAAGATTCTCCTGAGCCTTGATTTCCATTTTGTCCTCCATTAGGTTTATTGGTACTTCCAGAGTTTCCATTATTTCCTGTATTTCCGCTTCCACCTGAATTATTGTCTCCTGAGTTATCTCCTGTTCCAGAATTATTATTGTCATCGTTATTATTACCATCATCATTATTATTGTTGTCATCTGGTCCTGGAATATTTTCTTCTTCTTGAATAACTTTAATATTGATGTCTAAGTTATTAATTTCTATGTCTTCTTTTCCTTCAGATGTTGTTTGATTTTTAATTACTATATTTGAATTTCCTGCTTTTGCATTATTCTTTACTTTTAAATCAATTTGTAAAAATTCTTCTGGGTCTGTTACTCCTGATTTTTTTATTACAACAAATTCATTATTTTCTTTATTATATTGTAAACTTGTCCAATTGTTTTTTACTTTAAAGTTTTTTGTATCTAATTCATAAAAAACATCTTTGTTATATTGAATTTGTCCTTTATATGCATACAGTCCATCTTCAATTTTTTGAAAGTTATTTAGTTTTAAATTAAGAGTTACTACTTCTTCTTTCTCCGCTTGAACCTCTTGTTTTGTTGTTGTTATTTCTGTTTGTACACTTGCTGCAAATACTGTATTTGCAGTAAATAAAATTGTGATCATTATTAATATAGTGATACATAATTTTTTTAGTCTCATTTTTTTGCTCTCCTTTTTCTTCTCTTATTATTAACTAATATATTATAGCATTTTGCTTGACTTTTTTCTATATTTTTCGTCATTTTTTTAGTAAAAATTTTAGCCATTTTTGAAATTTATTTAACTAAAATTTTTAGCCATCTTTTTAAAACACTATAGGTTTAACTAAAATTTTAGCTATTGACATCATTAATGTACCAATTCTTCTGTTCCTATGTCATTAAGAGTTGCTTTGGCTTTTTGATCTGGCATAGCAAATCTTTGACTTAAATATCTAAGTGACGCAGCAAGTTCTCCATCTGGTCCACCATATTGAGATATTATAAATTTTGCAAGTTTAGCATTTGGATTTTTTATATTTATTGGATATTGTAAAACTTTATTATAAGTCCACATATTAGCAATCGTCTCCTTCCCATGGCCAAGGCTCCTCTAACCATCTCCATTTATTGCATGGATAATATATAGAAAGCGGACCATATATTCTTTGATATTTATCTTTTAAGTCTCTTAATTGTCTGCAATATTCTTTGTGTAAGCATAATGCCTTTTGGTCATCTGGATGAGTATTTAAATATTCAGATATATCTACTATGGCAAAACTTAAGCATCTTATATTTTTAAGCATTTCACATCTTGTCTCGTCCTTGCATTCACAACTACAACTACAACCACAATTGCAATCTTGATTGCAATCATTTATCATTGCAGTATTATATCCAAATGCAGCATTTATTCCTTGAGGAGTTTCAAACTTGCATTCGCCTTTCATAAATTCCTGATTATTACAACCACAATTTCTATCTTCCATTATGAATTACACCCCTCTCCAATTTCATTTGTCTTTTTTAAATAATTAATTTCATCTATACTTTGACATGGTGCATATGGGCTAACTAATTCTGGAAATATTGTACCCATTTTTAATCCACAACATGGTGTAAATGTTTTGTCCATTGTTTGAATTGGAACATAGCTTTGTGCAAGCATAGGATTTGCTGGAAAAACTGATGGTTCTTCATCAAATCCACATTCGCATTCATCATCTGCCATATGCATATGCATTTTCATGTTATTTGCAAATTGAGCTGTTGTTCCTGCTTCATTACATATTGTTTCAATTACTTTTGGATTGTAATTATTTTGACAACAACATCTTCTGTATCTATTATACATTTTTATTTCCTCCTTTTAATATTTTATATTACATAATATGATTTATCTTTCCTAAATGTGAAAAAAGGATTTACTATAGATAACATCTACAGTAAATCCTTTTCTTTTTAGTAGTAGCAAGCATTCGAATTGACTTTGAAGATACATCCCTCTGTTGGGATAATATATCCTCCTATTTCTACACTTTTACAGTCAATCCTTCCAATTTTTCCGGTAACAATAATCGAACCATTTAGTGGTGCAATTACTGATACTTCTCTGTTGTTTCTCTTTTGGCATTCTAAGAATTCCCGAAGTAACCATTTGTCTTTTTTTGTCACTTTCTACCACTCCTATAAAGATTTATGGACATAGCCATATAATATATTATATCATTCTTTTAACTTTATGTAAAATTTTTAATATGCATAAAACCAAAATCATATTAATTTTAAACTTTTAAAATTCCACCTATAGTTTTATTTAAGTCTGTTCTTGCACCAGATAGAATAGATGCTCCTCCTGCTATTACTATTAAATCTCCTTCTTGTATTAATCCTTCTTCTTTAGCTTTTTTTACACCATTTTCTATCATTTTGTCTATATTTTCATCTTTTTCTACTAATATTGTTGATGTATTCCATACTAAAGATAGTTCTCTAGAAAGTTGCTCATTTGCTGTAATTGCATATACTGGACATTGTGGACCGAAACCAGCTATTCTTTTTGCAGTTCTGCCTGTATCTGTATATGCAAATATAGCTTTAGCTTTTAAATCCATTGCTGTTGTACATGTTGCGTAATTTAAGTTATATTCGCTATCTTCGTTTTCTATTATATGGTCTCTATTCTTAAATCTCTTCCAGTATTTTATAGTTCCTTCAACAGCTTGTGCAATTTTATCCATGGTTTCTACACATTTTACAGGGTATTTTCCTGATGCAGTTTCTCCTGATAGCATTATTGCTGTGGTCATGTCATATACTGCATTTGCTACGTCACTTACTTCTGCTCTTGTTGGTCTTGGATTACTTGTCATAGACTCAAGCATTTGTGTAGCAGTAACAACTGGTT
Source organism: Clostridium sp. CAG:273 (assembly GCA_000438355.1). GTDB lineage: Bacteria > Bacillota > Clostridia > TANB77 > CAG-508 > CAG-273. The sequence goes on along the minus strand of FR901505.1, from coordinate 3,502 downwards.
TACCTGCTTTTATACATTTTTGAATAAATTCTTTTTGCCTAATTGGAACTTCTTCCATTGGTATCTCTACTCCAAGGTCTCCTCTTGCAACCATTATTCCATCTGATACTTCTAAAATTTTATCAAAGTTTTCAATTCCCTCTCTGTTTTCTATTTTAGAGATTATTTTAATATTTTCTCCACCATTGTCTACTAATACTTTTCTTATATTAATAACATCTTCTGGTTTTCTTATAAATGATGCTGCAACATAGTCAAATCCTGCTTTTGCACCAAATGTTAAATCATCTATATCTTTTTCTGTTAAACTTGGTAAGTTTATTTTTGAGCCTGGAATATTCATACTTTTTCTATTTGTAAGTTTTCCACCAACTAAAACTTCACAAACAATGTCTTCTCCATCTATTTCTTTTACTTTAGTTTCAATTGTTCCATCATTTATTAATATTACTGTTCCAACTGAAATTTCTTTATATAGATTTTTATAAGATACAGATATTCTCTCTTTGTCTCCATCTATATCTTCATTTACAAATCTAAATACATCTCCTGCTTTTAGTTCTATGCCATTAGGGTCTGCAAATTTTCCTATTCTTATTTCAGGTCCCTTTGTATCTAGCAATAAAGCTACTGGTTTTCCTAATTTTGCTCTTACTTTTTTTATTGTTTCTATTCTGTCTTTTTGGTCTTCATAGTTACCATGTGAAAAGTTAATTCTAGCAACATTCATTCCTGCTTTCATTAATTCTTCTAGCATCTCTGGATTATCTACTGCTGGTCCTATTGTACATATAATTTTTGTCTTTCTCATAAAAAATTCCCCCTATAATTAATCTGTTATCCACTTTACTAAATTTAAATTTGCTGAATCTAGCATCATTTCATGTTTTGGCATTGCTCTAAACGTATATCCATAATTTCCACCATTTATAAGATTTATTTTTGCAGAATATGTATATTCATTTTTCTTTTCATCTTTTTCTATAAGTTTCATTGGAATAATACTTATATCATCAACAACACCATTCTCTTGTATTCTTCCATAATATGTTTGAACTTCTATATTGTTTACTGAAATATTTGGTAATTTAACATTGCATTTTACTTCTATATTATTTCCTGCATCCATTGTTATATTATCCAAATTACCTTTGTCTTGTGATATTTTTATTTTTTCCCAACTATTATATAATTCCTTTTTCCATTTGTCAAATTGAGCAACTGAATCTAAATCTTTATAATAAGTGTTATATAAATTTGCAAGAGGCATATAGAATTTTTCTGTATATTCTAATACCATTCTTGATGTACTAAATCTTCCTCCTGTAGATATAATAGATTCTTTCATCATTTCTATCCATCTTTTTGAAACCCCATTATTATCCTTTTCATAATAGATTGGTATTATTTTATTCTCTAGTGTATTATACATACTTTCACTGTCTGCTTGGTCTTGTTCTTCATAATTATTATATTCTGCATTTGTGCCTATAATCCAGCCATTTTTCATGTTATAACCTTCTGCCCACCATCCGTCTAATACACTAAAATTTAAAACTCCATTTACAGAAGCTTTTTGACCACTTGTACCAGATGCTTCCATAGGTCTTCTTGGTGTATTTAGCCATACATCAACACCACTTATTAAATATCTTGACATAGCTATGTTATAATTTTCTAATAAGAAAATTTTACCTTTAAATTGTGGTTTCATAGATATTTCATGAATATATTTAATTAAATCTTGTCCTTCTTTATCTGCTGGATGTGCCTTACCTGCAAATATTATTTGAATTGGCTTTTCTGCATTACTAAATATTTGTGTTATTCTTTCTAAGTCTTTAAATATTAGCGTGGCTCTTTTATATGTGGCAAATCTTCTAGAAAAACCAATTGTTAATGCATCTGGATTTAATCCAGAAAGTATTTGCATAATATCATTATAATGATATCCACATCTTCTTAACCTTTGTATTGTACTTGCTTTTACAAGTTCTATTAATTTTTCTTTTCTAGATTTGTGAGCTTCCCATAATTCTTGGTCAGGCACTTCTTTAATACCATCCCAAACATCATTACTGTATATACTATCCTGCCAAAATGGTATTAGGTATTTATTATACAGCTTTTTTAAGTTTGGTGCAAGCCATGTGCATGTATGAATTCCATTTGTAACATACCCTATTGGTGATTCATTTGCTGCAATATTGGGCCAAACTTCTGAAAATAACTCTCTTGAAACTGCCCCATGTAATTTGCTAACACCATTTTTCTTACCAGCAATTTTTAATGCTAAAATTCCCATATTAAAACCACTACTTTGATTTTCTTCTGGCTTCATTCCTAATTCAAAAAATTCTTGCTTTGTTATTCCAAGTTTATCCCAAAATCCATTAAAATACTTTTCTACTAAGTCTAATGGAAAAATGTCATTTCCTGCTGGAACTGGAGTATGAGTTGTAAATACTGTTTTTGCTGATACAATATCTCTTGCTATATCAAAAGATATTTTCTTTTCTTTCATTAAACTATATATAAGCTCTAATGTTAAAAATGCAGAATGTCCCTCATTCATATGATATACCGTTGGATTTAAACCTAATGTATGTAGTAGACTAGCTCCTCCCATTCCTAAAACAATTTCTTGCATTATACGTGTTTCTTGGTTTCCTCCATATAAAGTGCTAGTTATATCTCTATATTCTGCAATATTTTCTTCTATATCCGAATCTAATAAATATAGTTCTACTCTACCTACATTTATTTTCCATGCTTTTAAATAAAGTTTCTTTTTAGGTAAACTTATTGCTATTAAAAAGTCTTTGCCTTCATAGTCTGTTACTGGTGTAATTGGTAACATGTCTATATCTATATTATGGTATTCAGTTTCTTGTACTCCATGTCCATTTATTTTTTGATGAAAATATCCATTTTTATACAATAATCCAACTGCAACTAATGGCACACCTAAATCACTTGCAGATTTTAAGTGGTCTCCTGAAAGTATACCTAATCCCCCAGAATATATTGGCAAAATTTGGTCTAAACCATATTCTGCAGAAAAATATGCAATTAAGTCATTTGCATTATTGGGATATTTCTTAGAAAAATATGTATTTTTACTTTTCATGTAGTTTTCATAATTTTCTACTACACTATCATATTGATTCAAAAATTCCATATTCTTGCATGCAGCTTCTAGTTTTTCTTGTGTAACTAATTTTAAAAATTTAACTGGATTTTTCTCAATTCTTTC
>FR901505.1:0-212 GCA_000438355.1 Clostridium sp. CAG:273 | reverse complement strand
TATCTATTATCTTAAACAAGCGTAAAAATTCAGTATTCCAAGACCACCAAAGATTATAGCTTATTTCTTGTAGTTTATTAATTCTTTTTGGCAATTGTGGATTTACAATTATTTTATTAAAAACGTACATTAAAAATTCCTCCTTAGTTTGTTTATATCTCACTTTTATATTATCTATTAAGTTCTTATTTTTGTCAATTAATTTAATCTTA
>FR901504.1:8550-9125 GCA_000438355.1 Clostridium sp. CAG:273 | reverse complement strand
TTTTAGATGTATTTTTAGATAATAATATAAAAGTAGATGGAATAATTGGAGTTTCTGCTGGAGTATTATTTGGAGTAAATTATTTATCTAAGCAGAAGGGAAGGGGAATAAGGTATAATAAAAAATTCGCAAAAGATAAAAGATATATGGGAATTAGGTCATTTTTAACTACAGGAAATATAATAAATAAAGATTTTGCTTATTACGAAATTCCATATAAAATAGATATATTTGATGACGAAGAATTTAAGAAATCAAATATTGATTTTTGGGCAACAGTAACAAATATTGAAACAGGGGAAGCGGAATATTTAAAATTAGATAGTGTATTAAATCAAATGGAAATTTTAAGGGCTACTTCGGCAATGCCATTGGTATCTAAAATTGTTGAATGGGATAATAAAAAGTATTTAGATGGTGGAGTTTCAGACAGTATTCCAATAGAAAAGTGTAAAAGTATGGGATATGACAAAATAGTTGTTGTTTTAACTAGACCAATAGAATATAGAAAGAAAAAAGCAAACAGCTTATTAGCAAGAATTAAATATAAAAGATATCCTAAATTAATAAGAACA
>FR901504.1:6612-8535 GCA_000438355.1 Clostridium sp. CAG:273 | reverse complement strand
TAATAAGAACAATGGAAAATAGGTATAAAAAATATAATGAAACTGTAGAAAAAATTATAGATATGGAAAACAAAAAAGAGATTTTTGTAATAAGACCGTCTAAAGATTTAAGATTAAAAAGAATAGAAAAAGATATAGATAAATTACAAGCAATGTATGATTTAGGAATAAGTGATTGTAATAAATGTTTACAAGAACTAATAAAATACATACAAGTGCAAGAATAAAAGTAAGAGAAAATAGCAAATAGAAAAGGTCAATACAAAAGAGATGTGAGTTATAATGAGGAGACAGGTTTTATAAATTTGATTAAAATAATAAAAAATGTAACTTTTTGTAACTTTTATTAACTTTATTATAATAAAGTGGTAAATTATATAGCGATAGGAAAAATCTTATCATTATATAGGAGTTAGATACTTTTTATGGAGGTATGCTAAATGAAAAAAGTGTTTAGACGGTTAGTAAGTTTAGTAGTGGTTGCAATCATTATGGTTGCAGGGACAGTATCTGCCTTTGCTTCTGAAGTTGATACTGCTGAGATGGAGACAATTTCTCCCGATGCAGAGGTAGAAATTATGCCATTGGACGCACAACATTGGAGCGACACAATTAGAAGTGGGAGCTCCGCAGATATTTATCCTGTAATGAATAGTTATGTAGGATTTAATAAAATTTTTACTGCTCAGTCTCAAAGAGCAAGTGTTCCGGCATCTGGACAAATAACAGGAAATGTAAAATTGACATTGTATAAACCCAACGGTGACGTGCGTGGCTCGTGGACGATAAGTCCGAATGGATCTGTCAGAGAGCAGTACTTCCTTCCGTCTTCTGGAACGTATCGGCTTCACATTGAAAATAACAGTAATATTAGTATTACTATTGTGTGTCAGTGGATTTAAAATTATAATTATATTTGCTAAAAAACGATTAACAACTTAAACTATATTTTTTCTAACTCCTATAGGTGAGAGCATTATTTATGCTCTCATTTTTTATGAAAAAATTGAAACTTTTTTCTATTAATTGTACACTTATTAAGTAAAAGAGGTTATAAATTAAATCTGCATTAATAATTGAAAGTGAAAGGAGAAAAAAATGCGTGTCAAGGAAATAGAACTATTTAATCAATTATATAATCAAACTTATAATAATACTCTAAAATTTTTAGTAATACATTGTAATAATATGGATGATGTAAATGATTTGATACAGGATGTGTATGTAGAAGTATATAAAAAAATTAAAAAAATTAAAGATGGAGATATAGAAAATGTTAATAAATATATTGTTGGTATAGCAAAAAATATACTAAAAAAGTATTATAGAAACAAATATAAAAATGATAATACTATAGTTCAATTTGAGAATGCCATGGAAAATATAGAAATAGGAATGGATTTGGATTTAAAACTTATAACAAATGAGAATATAAAATATGTATGGAATTACGTAAAGAAAAAAAATAATAAAATTTCTAAAATATTTTATTTATATTATTATGCAAACATGAAAATAAAAGAAATAGCAATTGAACTGGGGTTAACTGAATCTACTGTGAAGACATGTATATATAGAACTATCAGTGAATTAAAAAATAGAATAGGAAAGGATGGAAAAAATTATGCAAGAAAGTAAAGTAGTACAAGATTTTTTTGATAATATATATAATAAAGAGAAAAATTATAAAAAGATATATTCTAAAATAAATAAGAAAGAAAAAATAAAAAAGATATCAAATGTTGTAGCTATATTTATAATGATAATAACAATAGGAATAACTGCTCCTAAAATTTACGCGAAAATATCTTGGAACATAGAATATAAAGAATTTGAGAATAGAAATATAGTTAATTCAGAAATTAGTTCAAGTATAGTTAATGAAGCACAAAAAAATGATATGGAATATATTTATCAGGACGA
>FR901504.1:5511-6577 GCA_000438355.1 Clostridium sp. CAG:273 | reverse complement strand
GTAAAAATAGATTCAATTATATTAACAAATAATATGCTAAAAATTGTTGTAAATATGAAAATAAAAGATTACAAAAAAATAAATTCAGATACTTTTGGATATGGTTTTGCAATATATGATGAAGAAAATAATATATATGCAATAAATGAGAGATATAACCAAGGTATTGGAAAATTAAAACAATATGGAAAAAAATTGTATAGAGAATTAGGATTAGATTTTAATGAAAATGACATGTATGGGAAAAATTTAGCGACAACAATTAATATGGATTATACATTGTCAAAAGAAGGAAACATAATAAGCGAAATTGAATTAAAGTCATTAAAAGGTTTTCCAAAAAGTAAAAAAATATATGTAAGGATATTTGATATAGGATTTACCATGACAGAAACAAGTATAAGTAACAACAACAGAATAAACATAGAAAATTTTGAAGACTTTATTTTATCAGAATCTGAGTGGCAATTTCATATAAATTTACCAGAAGAAGTTTCTAATAATGTAGAGAAAAAATTTATTTTAAAGGATAGAATAGATGGAATAGAACTTGAAAATGCAAAATTATCTAATATGATTTTAACTTTATCAATAAGACAAAAAGATGATTTTGAAAAAATACTTGATAGTAGAACAATATATATATCGGATGAAAATGGTAATATATATTATGCATCACCAGCTATTATAGACAATAATACTTCAAATTTAATGTTTACTTTAAATTTGGATTATACCGAAGAAAAATTATATTTGAATATAGAAACAAGTAGTAAGAAATATAAAGTAGAGTTAATATTAGAAGAATAACTACAAAAATGGGAGATATATAAATGAATAATACACTGCTTAATACTAATTTCAAAATTAATAATATGAAATATGAGATAATAAAAGAAAAAGTTGTGAATGAATTAATGTATTTAAGATATGATATTGCCCATAAAGGTACCATTTATTTACAAGAAATAATAACAATAGTCTATTTAATATCATTTACAAAAATAAACAATTATAGTAAACAGGTATATCCAATAATTGCAAAGGAATATAATCAAAAAATAAA
>FR901504.1:1832-5485 GCA_000438355.1 Clostridium sp. CAG:273 | reverse complement strand
AAAAGTAATGTTATAAGAGCGACAGAAGCGATGTTTTTTAATTGTGAAGAGAAAAGATTTAAGGAATATTTTGGATATTATGATTCTAAAAAACCTAAAACAAAAGAAGTTGTCAATACCATAATTTTAAAAATTAGTAGAAAAAAATAGTATAAATATAACATCAAAAAGAGGCATTTGCCTCTTTCTATTCTTTTATCTCCTTAGCCAATTTCTCAATAGCCTTAGTTTCAATTCTAGAAACATAGCTACGACTTATGCCCATAGACTTGGCAATTTCGTTTTGGGTTTTAGGCTTGTTACCGTCTAAACCAAATCTTAATTCTAAAATTGTTTTTTCTCTAAGTTTTAAAACTTCTTTCATTTTTTGGTATAGTTTTTTTATTTTAAATTTTAGGTCAACTTCGTCTTCAATATTTTTCTCATTATTTTCTAGAACTTCTTGCAAGGTAACAGTATTGTCATCTTTGTCTTTTCCAATAGGGTCTTCCAAAAAGACTTCTGCACCAAGTTTTTTTGTACTTCGTAAAAACATTAAAATTTCGTTATCTATGCATCTTGAAACATATGTAGAAAGTTTTACACTTTTAGATGGATTAAAACTATTAATTCCTTTTATTAATCCTATTGTACCAATTGAAATTAAATCATCTAAATCTATGTTAGTAGAAGAATACTTTTTACAAACATGTGCAACTAAACGTAAATTTTTTTCTATTAATATATTCCTAGCTTCTTCATCACCTTTTTTTAATAATTCTAAATATTTTTGTTCATCTTCACTACTTAATGGCTCAGGGAAAAGGCTATTGTTTGAAATATATCCAACTAAAAAAACAGCAGATTGTAAGAATGCTAAAAAACCACCTAAAGAAATAGCAAGCATAATGCACCTCCAAAATCACTATAACAAATTATATGTTTAAAGAAATTAAAAGTGCATGACCTTAAATAAAAAAGTAAACACTTTGTTTTTTCAGTGTTTACTTTTACTTTATAACTTTATTTTTATTTTGCTTTTAGTTTTATTCTTTATTTTTAGTTTTACTCTTAGCTTTTTAGTTTTATTTTTTTCTGTAAATTATTTTACTTTTCCATCTTTTTTACCAACTCCAACCACGTTGTTCTGTTACTAATCTAGCAAATTTTTTTAGTTTTTCAAATGCTAGGTAGTTTATGCTACCAGCAGGGAAGCTACCGTTCGAATCTTTTTTTCCCGCAGGTACTCCTGTTAAAATTTCTATTCCTTCCTCAATTGTAGTTATTGCATATATATGGAATTTTTTTTCTTTTACAGCTGAAATTACTTCGTCTGAAAGGTTTAAATTCATAACATTTTGTTTTGGAATTATAACTCCATGAGAACCATCTAGTCCACGCATTTTACATACTTGGAAAAATCCTTCTATTTTATCATTAACTCCACCAATTGGTTGAATTTCGCCTTTTTGATTTACAGAGCCTGTTACTGCTATTGATTGATTTATTGGCATACCAGATAAGCTTGAAAGTATTGCATAAAGTTCTGTACTTGAGGCACTATCGCCATCTACTCCATTATATAATTGCTCAAAACATACGCTAGCAGTTAAAGATAGGGGAATACTCTGTGCAAACATTTCTCCAATGTATGAGCTTAATATTAGTACACCTTTAGAATGTGAAGACCCAGAAAGTGCAACTTCTCTTTCTATGTTTACAACTCCACTTTTGCCTGTGTAAGTGTTAGCAGTAATTTTTACAGGTTTTCCAAAAGTATAGTCTCCAACATTCATAATAGTAAGACCATTTATTTGACCAACTTTAAAACCAGATGTGTCTATTAATAAAGTGTTTTCTTTTATCATTTCCATATATCTTGAGTCGTATTTTTTAACTCTTTCTATGCGTTCTTCTAAAGCTTTGTCTATAAATTTACCAGTAATAACTTTAGAATGAGCAAGTTTTGCCCATGTGGCAGATTCTGCAATTATTTGAGCCAAGTCATTAAATCTAGTAGAAAGCTTATCTTTGCTGTCAGCAAGTTTTGATGCATATTCAACAACTTTTGCCATAGCTTCTCTATCTAAAGGTAGTAAATTTTCTTGGCTACAGTAACTTTTAACAAATCTTGCTAATTTATTCATATTTTCATTATTTCTAGGAGCTTCTTCTTCAAACTCAACTTTTATTTTAAATAATTTTTTAAAGTCACTATCCATAGCAAGTAAAGTTTGGTAAATATTGTCGTCACCAATTAAAATAACTTTTACATTTAAAGGAATAGGCTCAGGCTTTAACGAAACCATAACCATTGAAGAACGGGCATCTGCTGTGTTTTCAATACCTATTTCTTTAGAACGTAGAGCTTTTTTAAGAGCTTCATAACACAAGCTATTGCTTAATAGGTCATGGGCTTGAAATATAATATAACCACCATTAGCAATATGAAGTAGTCCTGGTTTTAACATTGTAAAGTCTGTTTTTAATGCACCATAGTAATTCTCATATTCTAGTTTACCAAAAATATTGTGATAAGAGTAATTAGAGTCCATTATTACAGGAGCACCTTCTAAGTTACTATTATCTATAAATAAGTTAACACGGTAATTAAGCCATGGTTGAACAACATCAGGTTTTGGTTGAGGTGTTTGTCTTTGGTCCTTTTTGTCTTCTGCAACAAAATATGATATATTTCTTAATATATCTTTTTTTATGTTTTCTAAAAATTGAACAATTTTTTTATTTCTTTTATATTTTGCTTTAATATAGTTTATGTGTGCATTTACAGTAAGAAGTGCAACATTAGATTGCCATTCTGAAACTTTTTGCTCAGATTCTTTTTCTATAGCTTTAATTTGGCTAATTGCTTCCATAATATGTTGTTGAACTATGTTAGATTTATCCTCGTATTCTTTTTTAGTTTCTTCGTCTAATTTATCAAATTCTTCCTCTGCAATAGCTTTACCATTCATAATTGGCATCATGTAAATACCAGTTTGAGAAGATTTAACTTGAAAGCCATATTCAGCAGATTTTTCATTTAATTGATTCATTAAAGCAGTACGCTTAGCATCAAATTCTTGTTTAATAAGAGCTCTTTCATGCTCGAATTCTTCGTTATTAAATGTAGACTTAATATCATTTTTTATATCTGTAATAAATCTATCCATTAAGTCTTTAAATTCTTTTCCTTCTCCTGCTGGAAGAGACACTGCAATTGGCTCATTTGGATTGTCAAAATTATATATATAGCACCAATCAGAAGGTACTTTTTTCTTTTTAGAAATTGTATTTAAGTAGTTTTTAGTGTACATTGTTTTACCAACGCCACTTGGACCTTCTAAGTATAAGTTGTTTCCTCTAACATCAACATTTAAACCAAATTCTAGAGCTTTAATACCTCTATCTTGACCAATGCCACTGTATATAGGTTCTAATTCATCTGTTGTTTCAAAGCTGAAAATATTAGGATTGCAAATATTTTTTAAATCCTTTGCATTTAATTCGTTTTTCATTTGTTTTTACCTCCAATTTTATTTGTATTTTTATGCTTATGTGTTAAATTTAATAAATTTTTTAACTATTTTAAAAATTTTTTAAATCTTTTGTCATAATAACTGCATTATTTATACCATTATAATACTTTTTTCGCAAGCCCACTTTTTTAAAAT
>FR901504.1:0-1808 GCA_000438355.1 Clostridium sp. CAG:273 | reverse complement strand
TAAAATTATATTTTTCATAAAGATGTAGGGCAGGGGAGTTATTTTCATCTACCTCAAGTGTTATAGTGCTTGCTCCAAGCTCAATAGATTTATTTATTAAATTTTCTAACAACATAGAAGCTATACCAAAGTTTCTTTTACTTTTTTGTGTTACAATATTCATTAAATCTACTTCATCTAAAATTTTTTTAATTCCTGCAAATCCAACTATATTATTATTTTCTTTTGCAACTATGTAATAAGAATTTGTACACTCAAGTTCTTCTTTTAAAGTATTAAAACTCCAAAATTCATCAAAATCTCTAATTAAAATATCTTTAAGAATTTCTAAATCTTTTTCATTCATTTGAAAAATTTTAATATCCATTTATTCACCTTGTCTTTCTTGTTTTTCTTCTAAGCTTCTTTCCGCTTGAGACTTTCTAAGATACATAGGAGAAAGGGAAGAGTTATAATCTTTTGTTGTACCATTACTATTTACATATTTATTATAAGCAAATCTGGCAATACTTATACTTGAAGCTAAATTTTTTTCTTTCTCAAAAAAGTATGTAGAAAGTGTAGAACTTACTTCTAAGTTATTATTTAAATCTATTTCTGTAGAGTTACTTAAGTCTTGTCCTAAAGCTTGTTCTAATTTATTTCTATAAGCTGTAGCTCCATCACCAACAAGTGCAATAGATGTGTTAAAATTCCTTAATTTATCAATTAATTCATTAATAGAACATGTAGAAAGTTCTTCAAGCATATTATAATTTTTGTCAAATAAACCATAATAAACATTTTCATTTTTTGCATCTATAAGTGAACAAATTACATTAATATTTAATAAGCTAATATCATTTTTTATATTATAAGCTAAGCCTTCTAAAGAGCTAACGCCAACAGTTTTAAAATTATATACATCTGCAAAAGCCTTAGCAGTAGATATACCAATTCTTACACCAGTAAAAGAACCAGGTCCAATTGAGCATGCAAGTAAATCTATATCGTTTAATGTTAAATTAGTTTTTGTAAACATTTTATCTATTAATGGCATTAATGTTTGTGAATGTGTTTTTTCGTCATCACTATGTAACTCTGCTATTACATTATTATCTTCTAATATACAAGTTGTACACCTTTTAGAAGATGTATCTATTCCTAATATTTTCATAAAAATTCAATTCCTTTCTTAATATAATTAAAGATATAATTGAAGATATAAGTAAAAATATAACTAAAACTCTTCAATTAAAATTTCTCTATAGTCATCCTCAGAACTACTTTTTTTAAAAGTAATTTTTGTATAATTATTTTTTAAAACATCTTCAAGCATTTCGCCCCACTCGAAAATACAAATACCATTAGAAAGGTATTCTTCTCCACCAATGGCATAAAACTCATCTATATCGGATAACCTATATAAATCAAAATGATATATGTTTGTATTTTTTGTATTATATTCATTTACGATAGTAAAAGTAGGACTAGAAATTTCATTTTCTAAACCAAAATATTTTAAAACACCTTGAGTAAACTTAGTTTTACCAGAACCAAGTTCACCAGATAATAGTATAATATCTCCAACTTTTAAATTTTTAGCAAAATCGTTTGCAAAATTAATTGTATCTTCTTCACTTTTAGAAATAAATTTATACATAAAAAGTCAGTTCCTTTCTTAATGTGGTTACACGCATAAAGTTATAAAATTTTATTTTAAAACTAATAATTCCTTTAACTATTGCTATTTTATATTAAACATGTGAATTTGTAAATAGTGTTTACAAACAATAAATGTAGTATTTTTAATTTCGACTGCGGACGCA
>FR901503.1 GCA_000438355.1 Clostridium sp. CAG:273 | reverse complement strand
ATTAGACTACAGATATTAAAAAATTAGACTTTATGGTGAAAGTAATTTTTTAATAGACATAGTGAAATAAAATTACTATATTTTTAATTACTTTTAGTAAACAATAACTAGTCTATATTATATACCATTTAAGCCATAAAATAAAGAAAAAGTTGAAAAAATAAAAGAAATTTGATATAATAATTATTACGTGAAAAAATTTCACGAACTTCTTATAAAAGGGAGTATAGAGAAAGATGGGTATTATTGTTAAAACAACAGCAGAGTTTGAAACACAGAAAGAAATGCTTTTACGGTCAATAACAAGAGCTGAAAAACTTATTACCCCAATGGAAATTATTGGAGAAAGGGAAACAGATATAATTCAAGAATTTATTGCATATAATATTCCACGTAGTCCGTTACTGTTTTGTGAAAGACAATGTTTTAGAAATATTCTAAAGGGGTTAAGCCTTGGAAGAAACGAAAAAAAGCAAGCAATAGAAAATCTTATTAACTTAAAATACGAGATAATAAAATTGGATACCATCTTAGGAGAAGTGCAGTAGTACTGCACTTCTCCTATTTAATAGATGTTTACATTACAAAAAAACACAAACTTTTGTTTACTTACAATGTGCTATATGTTATACTTGAAAGAGCGAGGTGAGATTATGAATGATGAAATTCACGATAATATTGAAAAAACTGAAAGTTTATATAGGTTAAGGCCTCTAAAAAATGAATAAATTTCTGAATTTTGCTTGACTTTCTGCCATAGAATAGTTTATTACGAGCAAGATGAATGAAGACACTTTATTTGATGCAAAAAGTGGAGAACTTTTGAAAATAAAATGTGATTGAAATAATGTATAAACAGCCTAAAAATTGTAAATACTTAAGTTAGTATTATTTTTAGGAGGTATAAAATGGAAACATTAATAAAAGAACTAAATCAGTATTTATCAGATTTAGCAGTATTTTATCGTAAGTTACAAAACTATCACTGGAACGTCAAAGGAAGCGATTTTTTTGTAGTACATGAAAAATTAGAGGAGTATTACAACAAAATAAATGACCAAATAGATGAAGTTGCAGAGCATATTTTAACTTTAAATGCACAGCCTTTAGGAACTATGAAAGATTATTTAGAAACAACAACTATTGCAGAAGCAAAAAATGAAAGAATTTGCTCAACCGAAATTTATAAAAATATTATAAAAGATTTTGAAACATTATTAGAGAGGGTTAATCAAATAAAAGAAGAAGCGGAAAAAGAAAAACAATATAGTGCATCATCTTTAATAGATGGATATATTTTAGAATACTCAAAAATATTATGGATGCTAAATCAAAGTATATAATATTAGGGCCAAATCTATATTTTCTTTTTAATAGAAATTTAGATTTAGCCCTATTTTTTAGAAATTGTAGTGTATCTGTCCATAATTCTTAAAGATAGAAAAGAGACTTTTACTCAATTTCCAAAGTGTCACAACAAAATTCTTGTATGACATATGAGTGTTAGATATTTAATGACAATAGGTAGCCCAAGAGGTCGTTGTCTTCAGCTAAAATGGATTTTTTAACTGTTCCAGAAATGCGAAGCAAATTCTGTGATTGATTTTTTACTTCATCAAGGATAAAAGCAAAAGAAAAAGTAAAATCATCTCCCTTTTTAAATGTAATAAATCCAGTTTCATAACTTGTATGGGCATCAAAATAGCAATTTTTGAAAACATTTGCCATATTTAAATACCCACAATTGCCTACAACATCAACCAGACAAGCAAATGACTTTGTAAAGTCTATTTCCTTTTCAAAGTTATCATACCAATTGTACCGTAAATATAGATGCAACTGGCAATCTTCATCTCTGGTTGCTTTACCTGCAAGAAGTAAAAGAGTTGAAGGGTTTTGCTCATCTGCAATCAGATATAAGCGGCTTGTCATTTAACTCACTCCTTATTATAAAATTTGTATACTAACACTTAAAATATTATAGCACTGTATACATAAAATTGCAATTATAAAAAATAGATGTAATTATATAATAAAATACGAAATTTTGTATTTATTTTAATTTACAACTATACTAAGTTATTATATAATAACTTAGAACAAGAGATAATATTATAAAGGAGGAATGAAATTGGCAAATCCAATTAGTGAAGAAGAAAGAAACAGAATTAGTAGTATGATAGACGACTTGATATCAAAAGCTAAAGAGGCTTCTAAAGAATATATGAAATTAGACCAAGACCAAATAGATAATATTGTAAAACAGATGTCTATGGCAGGTTTAGAGCATCACATGGAACTTGCAAAAATGGCAGTTGAAGAAACAGGAAGAGGAATTTACGAAGATAAAATAACAAAGAATATGTTTGCAACAGAATATATTTATCATAGTATTAAATATGATAAAACCGTTGGGATAATTAACGAAAATGAAGAAGAAGGGTATGAAGAAATTGCAGAACCAATTGGAATTATCGCAGGGATAACACCAGTTACAAATCCAACATCAACAACAATGTTTAAGTCAATTATTGCAGCAAAAACAAGAAATGTAATAATTTTTGGGTTTCATCCATCTGCACAAAAATGTAGTGTAGAAGCAGCAAAAATTTTAAGAGATGCAGCCATAAAAGCAGGTGCACCAGAAAATTGCATTTTATGGATAGAAGAACCATCAGTTACTGCAACTACATTACTTATGAACCATCCAGGTATAAATTTAATTTTAGCAACAGGTGGAAGTGGAATGGTTAAATCCGCATATTCATGTGGAAAACCAGCTTTAGGTGTAGGACCAGGTAATGTACCATGCTATATAGATAAATCAGCAAAATTAAAAACATCTGTAAATGATTTAGTACTATCAAAATCATTTGATAATGGGATGATTTGCGCATCAGAGCAATCTGTTATAGTAGATGAAGAAATTAAAGAGGAATTTGAAAATTTAATGAAAAAAGCAGGTTGCTATTTCTTGTCTGAAGAAGAAACAAATAGATTAAGAGATACAATGTTTATAAAAGAAAAAGATGGAGCATTAAATTCTGCTATTGTTGGACAAAGTCCATATAAAATAGCTGGAGAAGCAGGAATAGAAGTACCAAAAGAAACTAAAATTTTAGTTTTAAAAGAAAATGGAGTTGGCATAGAATATCCATTTTCAAAAGAAAAACTAAGTCCTGTACTTGCTTATTATATAGTAAAAAATTCAGATGAAGGAATTAGCTTAGCAGAAAAGCTAATAGAATTTGGAGGAATGGGACATTCAGCTGTTATTCACTCAGAAAATAGAAAAACAATTCAAAAATTTGCAGAAACTGTTAAAGTAGGAAGAATTATAGTAAACTCACCATCTACTCATGGGGCAATTGGAGATATATACAATACTAATATGCCATCACTTACACTAGGATGTGGAACATTTGGAGGAAATTCAACAACAGCAAATGTATCCAGTGTAAATCTAATAAATGTAAAAAGAGTTGCAAAAAGGAGGGTAAATATGCAGTGGTTTAAAGTTCCAGAAAAAATATATTTTGAAGCAGGTTCTATTCAATACTTAGAGAAAATGCCAGACATATCAAGAGCTTTTATAGTAACAGATCCATCAATGGTAGAGTTAGGTTATGTGGATAAAATTTTATATTATTTAAGAAAAAGAAAAGAATATGTGCATTCAGAAATATTTTCAGATGTAGAGTCAGACCCATCTTTTGATACAATACACAGAGGAGTAAAACTAATGCAAGAATTTAAGCCAGACGTAGTTATTGCATTAGGTGGAGGAAGTCCTATAGATGCAGCAAAAGGAATGTGGTTATTTTACGAACACCCAGAAGCAGACCCAGAAGGTATGAAACTTAAATTTATGGATATTAGAAAAAGGACATATAAATTTCCTAAATTGGGAATAAAATCAAAAATGGTGGCAATTCCTACAACATCAGGAACCGGTTCAGAAGTAACATCTTTTGCCGTAATTACAGATAAAAACCAAAATAAAAAATATCCTTTAGCAGATTATGAGCTAACACCAGATGTAGCAATAGTTGACCCAGACTTAGTAATGAGCCTTCCAAAAACAATTACAGCAGATACAGGAATGGATGTTTTAACACATGCAATAGAAAGTTATGTTTCAAATATGGCATCAGACTATACAGACGGTTTAGCAGAAAAAGCAGTAGAACTTGTATTTAAAAATATAAGAGAGGCATATAATAATGGTAGTAATAAAGAAGCAAGAGAAAAAATGCACAATGCAAGTACAATAGCAGGTATGGCATTTACAAATGCTTTTTTGGGAATAAATCACTCTTTAGCACACAAAATAGGAGCAGAATTTCATTTGCCACATGGAAGAATTAATGCAATTCTGTTACCATATGTAATTAGATACAATAGTCAAATACCAACAAAATTTGTATCATTCCCTAAATACGAATACTTTATAGCAGACCAAAAATATGCAGATTTATCAAGAAGAATGAATTTCCCTGCATATACAAACGAAGAGGGAGTAAACTCATTAATAGAGGAAATAAAAAAGTTAAATAATGACTTAAATATTCCAAAATCATTTAAAGAAGCTGGAATAGATGAGCAAGAATTTTTAGCAAAGGTAGATATATTGGCAGATAGAGCTTTTGAAGACCAATGTACAACTGCAAACCCAAGATTACCACTAGTTAGTGAGTTAAAGCAAATTCTATTAGATAGCTATTATGGAAATTAAGGACGGATAATGAAATTTTATAATGCTATTTAAAGCTAAACTTTAATATTCTCAAATAAATTATAAAGATAAAAAGCAATAAAAGTAATAATTTTTTCGTTCGACTGCGGACGCACAGCTACTTATAATTTGTATTTGTATACAAATTATAAGACTTTGTCTCACTACAAAATATTACTTTTATTGCTTTTTATATAATTAGTTGAAAACAGAACCATTTGTTAAAAAATATAACAAATACAATAAGCATACCAGAATACTATATGATAGGCGGAACAGCGTTATCTTTACAAATGGGATTAAGCTACTTTGAAGATGCAGAGCAAGAAATCTTACCCAAGACATTTGTAGAATATAATTGGGAAGGAATAAAGAAATTTTTCATAAATTTTCAAAAAGAATTTCAAGAATGTATTGAGAAAATTATATTATAAAAAATATATAGGTTAGTTAAAATAAGAAATACTAATTTTATTTTAAAATTAGTATTTCTTATTTTAACTATTGACGATAGCTTAATAAAATTCGCTTGCCAACTACTATGCACAGGTGTATAATATACGTACGTGTACATGGTATATGTATAATGTACACATAAAAGGAGAGATAAATATGTATAGAAATCACAATTGTGGAGAATTAACAATAAAAAATGTAGGAGAAAAAGTAACATTAGCAGGATGGGTACAAAAAATTAGAAATTTAGGGTCAATGAAGTTTATAGACTTAAGAGATGAATTTGGAATTACACAAATTGTAATATCTTCAGAAAGTAGTATAACAGATGAAGATTTAAAAAATGTATCAACAGAATGTGTAATACAAGTAGTAGGAAATGTTGTTGAAAGGTCAAATAAAAATGACAAAATCCCAACTGGCGAAATAGAAATAGATGCAGAAAAAGTAGAAGTTTTAGGTAAATGTAAAAATGTATTACCTTTTGAAGTTAACTCAGATAAAGTAGGAGATGTACGTGAAGATTTACGTTTGGAATATAGATTTTTAGATTTAAGGAACGATAAATTACATCAAACAATTCTACTTCGTAGTGATATTATAAAAACATTAAGAGATAAAATGGATGAGTTAGGATTTAAAGAAATTCAAACTCCAATTTTAGCAAACTCATCACCAGAAGGTGCAAGAGATTACTTGGTACCAAGTAGATTACATCCAGGGGAATTTTATGCTTTGCCACAAGCACCACAACAATTTAAACAATTGCTAATGGTTTCTGGATTTAATAAATATTATCAAATTGCACCATGCTTTAGAGACGAAGATCCTAGAGCAGATAGAGCTCCAGGAGAATTTTATCAATTGGATTTTGAGATGAGCTTTGCAGAACAAGAAGATGTACTTTCTATAATGGAAGAAATTTTTACGACAGTATTTAAAAAGCACACAAATTGGGATGTAACAAAGCCACCATTTGTAAGAATTCCATATAGAGAAGCTATGGAAAAATACGGAATAGACAAACCAGATTTAAGAAACCCACTTATTATACAAGATGCAACAGAACTATTTAAAAATACAGAATTTAATGCGTTTAAAGATAAAACAGTAAAAATTATTATTGTGCCAAATGGAGCTGTTCAAGGTAGAAAATTCTTTGATAATATGAATGAATTTGCAATAAACGAAACAGGAGCTAAGGGATTAGCTTGGGTAAAACTAGAAGATGGAAATTATACAGGCGGAATTGCTAAATTTATTACAGATGAAGTAAAACAAGGATTAGAAAAATTAGGTGCAAAAAATGGAGATAGTATTTTCTTTGTAGCAGATGAATTTAAGACAGCACAAAAAATAGCAGGATTAGTTAGAATTGAGCTTGGGAATAGACTTGATTTAATAGAGAAAAATGTTTATAAATTCTGCTTTATAGTAGATTTTCCAATGTATGAATTGTCAGATGAAGGAACAATAGACTTTAACCATAACCCATTTTCAATGCCACAAGGCGGATTAGATGCACTAAATAATCAAAATCCATTAGAGATTCTAGCATATCAATATGATGCAGTTTGCAATGGATATGAAGTTGCTTCTGGAGCTGTAAGAAATCACAATCCAGAGCTTATGGTAAAAGCATTTGAAATTGCAGGTTATACAGAAGAAGATGTAAAAACAAAATTTGGAGCGCTATATAATGCATTTCAATATGGTACACCACCTCATGCAGGTGCAGCTCCAGGATTAGACAGAATGGTTATGCTAATTGCAGATAGTAAGAACATAAGAGAAGTAATAGCTTTCCCTAAAAACAAAAAGGCAAGAGATGTAATGATGGGAGCACCTAGTAGAGTAAACAAAGCACAACTTGATGATGTACATATTATTCTAAATGACAAAAAATAATTTTAATAATTGTTGCAATTTATGTAAATATATGGTAGAATATTTGTATATTTTTGTAAGAGAGGTGATAATATGCAGAATAATGCAGATTTAACACTGAACCAATTAATTACAGAAATAAATGTACTATTAAATGAACTAAAAAAAGAACAAATAGAAATGTCAAAAAAAGTCGAAAACAATCACAAAGTTAATATGCAAAAATTCTCCAAATTAATTGAATTTAATGAGATTTGCGATATGACAAATCAAATATTTGAAAGAAGACTTTATGCTATTGAAAATAAATTAAATAGCATAATAGAAAAGAAAAGGGTTAAATAATTTCTACAAAAGTTGAAATGGGATTAGCTCCATTTCAACTTTTTAAAGGCTAAAAAAGAGTATGTGCAAAATATAAATAATAAGGAGACAAAGTAATATGAAGAATGAAAAAACTATAAAATTTTATGTTGCTCTTTGGCTTGCAAAACTTTCTACTAAGGTACTAAAGTTATTAAAAAGAAATGCTACGTCATTTCCAGGAGATTTGGCAATAAAGATATGTCCTAATTTTTTAGGAATATTAGAAAAGCCAGAGATAATAATAGGAGTAACAGGAACAAATGGTAAAACAACAGTATCAAATATGATAAATGACATTTTAATAGATAATGGATATGATTTAGTAAATAATAAATATGGTTCAAATATAGATAGAGGAATAACTACAACATTAATAAATGCTGCAAATTTACATGGAAAGACAGATAAAAGATTAGCAGTACTTGAAATAGATGAAAGAAGTGCAAACAAAGTATACCCATACTTAACACCAAATTATTTAATTTGCACAAACATTTTTAGAGATTCATTAATGAGAAATGGACATACAGAATTTATAGCAGATATTTTAAACAAATATATTCCAAAAGAAACTATAATGATAGAAAATGCAGATGACTTAATATGTTCTCATATAGCAGAAAACAACAAAAAAGTATATTTTGGAATAGACAAATTAGATACAGACACAGAAAATTTTGAAAACAGAACAAGGGACATTATGGTGTGCCCAAAATGTTATTCAAAATTAGAATATGACTATGTAAGATATCATCACATAGGAAAGGCACATTGCCCAAATTGTGATTATAAAACACCAGATGCAGATTATTTAGCAACAAAATTAGATTTACAAAATATGAAAATGACAATAAAAACACCAAATGGAGAAGAAGAATATACATTAATAACAAACAATATTATTAATATTTATAATATTGTAGCTGTTATTGCACTACTTAAAGAATTTGGTTTAAACTATGAGCAAATAAATACATCACTTGCGAAATTAAAAATAGTAGAAACAAGGTTTAGTGATGAAATTTATAATGGAGTAAGAATTGTAACACATTTAGCAAAGGGGATGAACCCTATTGCATGCTCAAGAGCTTTTGATTATGCAAGAAAGGAGCCTGGAAATAAGGCAGCTATAGTAATTGTAGACGATTTACATGAAGAAAAATTTGGATCAGAAAATACATCATGGCAATATGATACAGATTACGAATTTCTAAACGACCAATCAATAAAACAAGTAATAGTAGCAGGGCCAAGATATTTGGATGCTAAAGTAAGACTTCTTATGGCAGGTGTACCAAACGAAAAAATAGTATGTAAAAAAGACGAAATAGAGGCAACACAAGGACTAAACTTAAATAATATTGATTCTGTATTTATTTTACATGATTTATACTCAATAGAAGAAACAAAGAATATAAAAAATGCAGTAAAACAATTAATTGATAAGAAAGGAAATGAGTCAAATGAAAATTGAAGTTTTATTTCCAGAAGTTGCAAACCTATATGGAGATTTAAGTAATATAGAGTATTTAAAAAAATGCTTAAACGATGATGTAGAAATTATAGAAACATCTTTAAATGATGAGCCAGCATTTGTAAAACAAAATGATATAAACTTAATATTTATGGCAGGAATGACAGAAAAAAGTCAGGAGATAGTTATAAAAAAGTTAAAACCATATGCAGATAGAATGGAAGAACTAGTGGATAAAAACCAACCTATTTTACTATTAGGAAATGCTATGGAAATTGTAGGAAAGTTTATAGAAAATGAAGATGACAGCCAAATAAGGGCAGTTGGATTATATCACTTTTATTCTCATAGAGATATGATGCATAGATATAGTGGCTATTATTTAGGAAAACACAAAGGCATTGAAATAGTAGGATTTAAAGCACAATTTACAACAACATATGGAAATAATGACGAATGCTATTTTGCAGAAACTGAATTAGGAATGGGAATAAATATTGGTACCAAATATGAAGGTGTACAAAAAAATAATTTAATATCAACATCTATTTTAGGTCCAATACTAATTTTAAATCCACTATTTACTAAAGAATTGTTGAAAACCATGGGTGTAAAAGAACCAAAATTAGCATTTGAAGAAGAAGTTATGGCAGCATATAATGAAAGATTAAAGAAATTTAAAAAAATGGCAGAAAAAGAGAAGAAAAACAAAAAGAATCAAGAATAATAAATATAGATATAAATAG
>FR901502.1:5435-8080 GCA_000438355.1 Clostridium sp. CAG:273 | reverse complement strand
TAATATTTTATATTTTATTTTTTATATTTTATTTTTTATTTTATATTTAATAATTTATATTTAATATTTTTTATTCTATTATTTTCAATCTTCTTTTTCTCCAATCTTTTCTTTTCCTTGCATTTTATTTGAATTTACTATTTTTTCTTTTAACTTTTGTTTTTTATCTTTTATGGTTTCTTGCATTTGTTTGCTTTTTTCAATTCTATTACGTTTTTCTTTTATTTGTTCACTTGTAAGTATTGCTGCAAAAAATGCAAACAAAATCCATCCACCTACAATACATATATCTGCTAAATTAAATTTTGGAAAATTAATAATAGGAGATATGTCTATAAAGTCTACTACTCCGTCCTCTAAAAATTCTATCTATTAAATTACTAATTCCACCTGCTAAAACAAGAGATAAAGCTGTACTTGCTTTAATTTCTACTTTTTCTCTATTAACAACTAGAAATCTTATTAATAAAAATATAACAATAATATTTATTAGTAAAAATGTGCTAGTTTCTGAGGCAATGCCAAAAGCCCCTCCTGTGTTTTTTATATATGTAAAATTCAGCACACCTTTTATAACTTCTACAGTCTCTCCATTTGTTATTGATATAGCAATAGCTTTTATAATTTGATCTAATAATATAATTAAACAAATAAATATTATTGTTAACTTTGACCTTGTTATGAAATGTTTTTTATCCATACTTCCTCATTTCAATTTAATCTTCATTTCTTTGATAGAATACAAAGTTGTTATCACCATATAGTTCTATATATTTATCATTTCTTGATATAAACATATTTAGCTTTGAATTTTTTCTTATTAAAACGTGAGTTATATCATATTCTTCAAATTTATTTTCATAATATACACCTATATTTGATGTATTTATATAATCTGAGAAAATATCTTTTCCTTCATATTTACCATCATCATTTTTTTCTCCATTAAATTGTGGAGTATATAAATCTGCCCTTGAATCTACAAATACTGGAATTCCTCTAAATAATAAATAACTTCCATAATTATATTCATTATAAATTTTCATAGTAGATAAGTCTACATTTTCTATAATATAATCAGATGCTTTTACAGGATATGTATTTTCATCTACAAATTTATCATCTAATTTTGGTTTTAATATATTAAAACTAATTAATATTACAACTAAAATAGTTATTGCTTTTCCATATATAGTATTTATTGATTTTAATAATTTTTCCTCTCCACCAGCATCATATTTATCAAAAAAACTAGCTACAATTCTTGCAAAAATTATTCCACCTATAATGTCAAACATAGAAACTTGTCTTCTAGACATAAACGATAAATATAAGAGTCCACCTAGCATAAACAAGTCACATAGTTTTATTTTTGTATCTGTAAAAGTAATTAAGCCTAAAACTAAAATTATACAAATTATCATTTCCATATTGTTTATTAATGTAAGTGGTTGATGCTCACTTATATTGTCCATTGTATTTCCTTCCATTGTTTTAGAAAGATATGTATAAGGAGTATCTCCAAGTGGAGTTAAAAGTCCTGTAAAAGCACAAATAACCATAATTAATATAAGCCATTTAACTGCATCTTGTTTTTCTATTACTATCTTATATGGGTTATTTCTTCTCTTTTCTGCACTTTTTTCAGATTTATCATGTGACTTTTCTATTTCTATAATTTTATTTTTAATTTTTTCTATTTTTTCATCTAAGTCTTTTATTTCTTTTTTATTTAACTTTGCTTTTTCTAAACTTTTTAATCTGTTTTCTTTAAATTTTTTGTTAATTTTGTATCCTAGTTTTGATGTACTAATAAGTGCTATCATGTATTGGGCAACATATGGTAAGTATAAAACAAAATAAAATGGCCAAACTGCTACATGCAAATTAGCAATTAATATAGATATAATTATTAAACCTATAGCATATCGCTTTTTCTTGGAAGCTATAAACTCTTCTATAAACAGCACCGTTAGTGCAAACAATATAAATGTAACAAGCTGTGCTCTTGCTGTAATAAAGTTTTTAAGTAAATACATTATGCCCATTGTAATTAAAAATGATGTTATGTGATGTTTACTTATTTTTACACATGCCATATATATAACTAATCCTAGTGTTATAGATAATATCACTGTTAAAATATATATTGCTGTAAATCCACCTATTCCAATATTTTCTCCCAGTTGATATACTAAATATGTACCTACATCATATAACCAATGTGGATATGTATATTCCAAATCTTCATGCCATGAAAAATGGTCTTTCATATCTATTGTTCCTGTTTCTACAATGTCTTTTCCTATTGCAATTGTATAATATGTGTCATTTTGAAATGTTACAGGTGTTAATGCTATGCTAAATATTATTATTGCAAAAATAGCTAAAATATTGAATTTTATTTTATTAGTTTTTATGCTTTTTTCATTTGTTATAGTTTCTTTGTCTTTTTTATTATCTAATTTATCTTTATTTTTCTCTTCCATAGTCTGCCTTTCTTTATTTTTAGTTTGCTACATTATATCAAAAAAGCACCTGTTAATACAAGTGCTTTTGTTGAATTATAAAATTGTTTACATCCTTTTTTACAACGCTCTAAAATTAGTTTCTTCTAATTTTCTAAATCTTGAAAAAGTGACTTA
>FR901502.1:0-5415 GCA_000438355.1 Clostridium sp. CAG:273 | reverse complement strand
GAAATTTTTTAAATCTAACAAATGATTTATTTCCAATTTTCCAAACTTTTAAAAATCAATTTATATATAATTTTAAAAGATAAAAAAATGTTTTATTTCTAATTTTCAGCTTGTTGGAATATTGCGTCAAATTCGTCTCCGGCTATTTTTTCTTTTTCTAATAATACACCTGCTACTTTGTGTAATTTGTCTTCGTTTGCACTTAATAATTCTGTTGCTTTTTTGTAACAAGCATCTATTATATTTTNNNACAAGCATCTATTATATTTTTAATTTCCTCATCTATTACTGCTGCTGTTTCTTCAGAATATTCTTTAGCATGTGCTATATCTCTTCCTAAGAAAACTTCTTCTTGGTTTCCTCCTAAAGTAATTGTTCCTATTCTTGCACTCATACCATATTTTGTTACCATATCTCTTGCAATTTTTGTTGCTCTTTCTATATCATTACTTGCACCTGTAGATATATCATCTAGTATTAATTGTTCTGATGCTCTTCCTCCAAGTAAAGATATTATTGTTTCTAACATTTCTGTTCTAGACATAAAGTTTTTATCTTCTGTAGGTCTATACATAGTATATCCTCCAGCCATTCCTCTTGGAATAATAGATATTTCATGTACAGGATCTTGTGTTGCTAAAAATCTACTTACTACTGCATGACCTGCTTCATGGTATGCTACCAATTTTTGCTCTTTATCACTTCTAACTCTTGTTCTCTTTTCTGGTCCCATTGTTACCTTAACCATTGCATCTTCTACTTCTGCCATTGTAATTTGGTTTAAGTTCCTTCTAGCTGCTAATAATGCTGCTTCATTTAATACATTTTCTAAGTCTGCTCCTGAAAATCCAGAAGTATTTTTTGCTATTGTTTTTAAGTCTACATCTGAAGATAATTTTTTCTTTCTACTATGAACTTCTAATATTTGTTCCCTTGCCTTTACATCTGGGTTTGATACTACTATTTGTCTATCAAATCTGCCTGGTCTAAGTAAAGCTTTATCTAAAACATCTGGTCTATTTGTTGCTGCTAAAACTATAACACCTTCATTAGCTGTAAATCCATCCATTTCAACTAACAATTGATTTAATGTTTGTTCTCTTTCATCATGTCCTCCACCAAGACCTGCACCTCTTTGACGTCCTACGGCATCAATTTCATCTATAAATATAATACATGGTGCTTTTTTCTTAGCTTCATCAAATAAGTCTCTAACACGTGATGCACCAACACCTACAAACATTTCTACGAAATCGGAACCACTTATAAAAAAGAATGGAACTCCTGCTTCGCCTGCAACTGCTTTTGCTAAAAGAGTTTTACCTGTACCTGGTTGACCAACTAGTAATACTCCTTTTGGTATCCTTGCACCCATATCTGTAAATTTCTTTGGGCTTTTTAAAAATTCTACTATTTCTTCTAGCTCTTCTTTTTCTTCATCTACACCTGCTACATCATTAAATGTAACTCTTCCTTTTTCTCCTGGATTTATCATTCTAGCTTTGCTTTTGCCAAAAGACATTGTCTTACTTCCACCAGCTCCACCTTGATTAATTCCACCCATTAATAAGAACCAGAATATAAAGAATATTATTAATATTCCAAATGGTGTTAATAGTTGTAAAATTATCATAAATATAGATTGATCTTCTTCTGTAACAGTTATCGTTCCTGCTTTCATACTCTCGTCTAATGATGTCATTAAATTATCTACACTTGGTATATTTACCTCTTTTGGAACATTATCATTTGTTAATTCTACAATTGCTGTAGTGCCATCATATGATAATTCTACTTCTTTTACCTCTCCTGACTCTATTTTACTTATTAATTCAGAATATGCTAGCTTGTTATCTGTATTACTTAAAATTGAAGAAATTAACACAATTAGTATAATTCCAATTATTAGCCACATTGCTAATGTCTTTATTCCATTTTTCAAAACTAAACTCCTCCTATTTAACTCATAAATATAACACAATGCAATATATCATAGATTGTTTTTCTTTTCAAGTATTTTTTGTACTTTTTTATTCTGAAACCCTATACAAATCAATATTTTCCTACGGAAGGTTGTTATAGCTTAATAAAAAAAACTTTCCCTTTTTTTATAAAAATTTTTACATTTTTATTAGGAATTAGATATTTATTTCCAATATTTTTTTCACATAATTTAATCATGTCTTCCACATTTATCTTTTCTATACCTTTTGTAGTACCTAAAAGCTTATTTATAGTATATAATAATACCCTAGATTTTATTACATATTCCAATTTATTAAACTTTTTTAAGTCTAATATTATTTGTTGTTCCACTGTTTTTTTTATATTTGTTTTATTTATATCATTTAGTTCTGTTATATTTCCATTTTTCTGACTTGCATTTTCTTCTTGGTTTGTTCCTATATTAGTATTTTTATCTATTATGTTATGTGTTTCTTTATTAACATTTTCAAATATAACTAAATTTTTATATTCGTTTTTTACAATTTCACTAAAATATTTGGCATCTTGCCTTGCTAAAACAGCTAATCTATTTAATGACTCTACAATGTTTGGGTTGAATTCTTTTTTTATGTACGGAATTAGTAAATTTCTTATTTTATTTCTTGTATATATATTGTCATTATTAGTTTTATCAAACTTTGGATCTAGTTTATTTTCTTCACAATATGCCTCTATTTCATCTCTTGAGCACTCTATTAAAGGTCTTATAAATTTTCCTCTTATAGGTTCTATTCCCTTTAATCCTTCTAAACTTGCGCCTCTCATTAAATTCATTAATACTGTTTCTGCATTATCATTTTCGGTATGTGCTATTGCAATTTTGTCTGCAGATACTTTATTTGCAACATAATTAAAAAAATCATATCTTACTATTCTTCCCATTTCTTCTGTGCCTAGTTTTTGTTGTTTAGCCATTTCTAGCACATTTGCCATCTTTACAAAACATTTAATATTGTTTTTTTCACAATATTGCTTTACATACTCTGTTTCTGAATCCGCTTCTTCCCTAATCATATGATTTATATGTGCTACAAATAGTTCTAAATTAAATTTCTCTCTTATATTTTTAAGCACATTTAAAAGACACATTGAATCTGGCCCACCAGATACTGCAACAACAATTTTATCTCCATTATTTATTAAATTATATTTTTTTATTGTATTTAAAACTATCTCTTCCAATTTTCTTTCCTTCTTAAATATTAAATTATATAACCTTGTTTATTCTAATTTTTCTATATTGTTTTCCACAACTTTTCAATATTTGTTAATAACTTAAAATCAAAAGCGAGGCAATTACAATTTATGCCTCATCCCTCTCTATATTTATCTATATTTGCAAATTTAGTATAGTTTCCAAGCCATAATAATTCTACTGTTCCTGTAGAACCTGCTCTATGTTTTGCAAGAATTACTTCTGCTATATTTTTTTTCTCACTATCTTCATTATAATAATCATCTCTATATAAAAACATAACTATATCTGCATCTTGCTCTATAGAACCAGATTCACGAAGGTCTGAAAGCATAGGTCTATGGTCTGGTCTTTGTTCTGGAGCTCTTGATAATTGTGAAAGTGCTATAACAGGTACATTTATCTCTTTTGCTAAAATTTTTAAAGACCTACTGATTTCTGCAATTTCTTGCTCACGGCTGCCACCTCTTTTACCACTACCTTGTACTAATTGCAAATAATCTATAACAACTAAACCTATATTTTTTTCTATTTTCATTTTTCTACATTTTGCTCTTATTTCCATTATAGAAATACCTGGTGTGTCATCTATATAAATGTTTGCCTCTGAAAGTTCTCCAGAAGCTGCTGCAAGCTTGCTCCATTCCTCATCATCAATTTTTCCAGTTCTTACTTTATTACTATCTACCATTGCTTCACTACATAAAATTCTACTTGTCATTTGCTCTTTAGACATCTCTAAACTAAATATAGCTACCGGAACTTTTGCGCGTACTGCCGCATTTGTTGCAATATTTAACGCAAATGCAGACTTTCCCATTGCAGGTCTTGCTGCAACTAAAATTAAATCTGAATTATGAAGTCCTGATGTTCTAAAGTCTAAATCTGAAAAACCTGTTGGTATACCTGTAATACGTTGTTTTTGATTATATAATTGCTCCAATTCTGTAAAAGTTTCTACTAATATATCTTTAATTGGTGTATAACCTTTTTGGTTCTTTTTTTGCATTACTTCAAAAATTTTCTTTTCTGCACCATCTATAATTCCGTCTACCTCTTGTGTTTGGTCATAACCTAAAGTTATTATCTCATTTGCTGTTTTTATTAAATTCCTAAGTACAGATTTTTCTTCTACTATTTTTATATATTGTTCTACATTTGCTGTGGTTGGAACTTTATCTGGTAATTCTGCTATATATTCAAGTCCCCCAACTGCTTCAAACTTGCCCATTGAAGATAGTTCTGATTTTAAAGTAATAATATCTATTGGTTCACTTCTTCCATATAAATTTAATATAGCTTCAAATATTGTACGATTATCTTCTCTATAAAAATCTTCTGGTTTTAAAACTTCAATAGCAGCTGAAACAGCTTCTTTATCTGTAAGCATACTACCAATTACAGCTTGCTCTGATTCTACATCATTTGGTGGTATTTTTCCTAGCTCCATTGCAATTCTTCCTCTCATATTAGATTCTAATATTAAGCACTAATTACATCTACTTTTAAGTTTCCTATAATTCCTTCATATAATTTTATATTTATTGTAATAGTTCCTAATGTTTTTATTGTATCTTTTATTTCTATTTTTTTCTTATCTATGTCAAAATTATATTGCTTTTTTAATTCATCTGAAATTTCTTTTGCGGTAACTCCACCAAATATTTTTCCATTTTCTCCGGCTTTTACTTTTACTTTTAAAAGTATTCCTTTTAATTTTTCTGCCATTTTCATAGCTTCTTGTTTTTCTACATCTTTTCTATAATCATTAGAAGCTTGTTTTGCTTTTAATTTCGCTAAATTTTCATTATTTGCTTCTAAAGCTAATTTTTTTGGAAATAAAAAATTTCTTGCATATCCATCACTTGCATTAATTATCTCATC
This sequence comes from Clostridium sp. CAG:273, assembly GCA_000438355.1. Taxonomy (GTDB): domain Bacteria; phylum Bacillota; class Clostridia; order TANB77; family CAG-508; genus CAG-273. The sequence goes on along the minus strand of FR901502.1, from coordinate 329 downwards.
TTTTTTACCAACGCCTTTTATGTTTTCTAGTAATATAACTTTCATTTTTTGCCTCCTTAATTATAATAATTTATTAAATAACTCAATATATTATCTATGTTTGACAATGAAATTATATATAATTCACTTGTGACGGACAGACTCCTTTGCAAATACAAATTGTATTTTTCGTCGAAAAGCGCCCTCAATACACAGATTGAGATTCCCTTTTCTCCTGCAAAAACAATTTGTAATTTTCAATCCGCTAGTCAACGTCACATGCGTTTATTATATATAATTTCATTGGCAAAATATAATATTTTAAACATTTTAATATATAAATATATAAA
>FR901501.1 GCA_000438355.1 Clostridium sp. CAG:273 | reverse complement strand
GTTTTTCTTTCATTCCACTTTCAATCCAATCTTGCATAATTCCTACAAAGCCATATTTATAAAAATCTGCCATAAACTGTTTATCTTCTCTTCTTACTTTCATTCCCTTTGACTTTTCATCTATTATATTCATTAGTAATACCGTTGTTTGTTTATAAATAAATCTTAAAAAGAAATCTCTACTAATAGAATAATATGTATTTTTTACAAATTCTTTATTTTCTAACACATATTCAAAAATAGATAAAAAACCTTGTTGCCAAGTATCGTATGTATCATTTCCCTCCATTGATTGTATTACTTCATTCATATAGATCCATTCTAATAAATCATATACATCTTTAAAATGATAATAAAAAGTCTGTCTATTAACTCCACAATCTTTCGTAATATTAGTAATTGTTATTTTAGATAATTCTTTTTTAGAAAGTAATTTCTTTAATGATGTAGCTAATGCTTTTTTTGTTATTTCTGACATCTTATCACCTCTATTTTGTTATTTTGATTAAGGAATAACGAGCTATTTCCACATCCTTTTAAATCTGAAACTACAAATTTTTCCATATATTTTGAATTATTTTCACAATCTTCTCTTATTAGGCTTGAACTAACTGGAATCATCTTTCTTTCTAAATCTATCATTCTATTTTCTATATTTAAGTATTCTGCTACCTTTTCCCCATATAATTCACTACTATAAAAATGGGTTACAGGAATATCTTTTATTAATTCTGACAAATAATTCATTTGAATTTTTACACTTTCTTTATCAAGTCCATATTGTTTTGGACTATCATAAGCATAAATAATATGAATATTAGGATATAATTGCTTTATCCAATTCGCTCTTTTTTCTACATTAATATCTATAATATCTGTATCATATACCACAACATAAACTTCATCCATTTCTTTTAATGCTGTTTCAATTAAAAGTTGATGTCCTTTATGCAATGGTGCAAACTTTCCTATGGTAAAACCTATATTTTTATTATACATTTTTCCTCTTTTCTAATTTCAAAACTTTCTAGTAAAACTTAATAATTGCATGTGTCTTGCTTTCTTCTTTACTTTTTATTTCTACTATCCAATCCTTATTTTCTTTATAGGTATCACATTTTATAGTATTAAGTTCTGTAATTTCTTTTTGGTAACAAGCATCTAAATTATGTGCATTATTGATTGGTTCTATTGTATTTTGTGCAAAATCTATATATTTTACATTATTTACATGACCATTTATATCTATATCATGCTTTTGTATTTTAAAATACTCGGTATTTGTTGTTTGTTGTTCTTCTAAATGTTCTATTTTATTATATTTATTTGCATGATTATCATAAATGAACTTATGATATAATTCTAAATTATTAGATAGTTGCTCATCAATTTTCTTAGGTCTTTTATTTTCCAAATCATAAACTAATAATTTATTGAAAGCTGTACCAATAACTTGTTTTTGATTATTTATTATCTCATAATTTCTATAACAATAAATTTTATCTAGTTCATTACACCAAGTTCTAATTGTTATCATTTCATTCCATTTAGGCAATTCTATCATATTAATCTTTAAATATAGTAATAGAAATGCTGTATGATTTTGTTTTCTACCCTCTATACCATATCCATATTGATCATAATCTAATATAGCTGCTTCTTGTAACATATCTTCTAAACTTTCCCATGATATTGTCAAATCTTCTTTTACATCTGAATATTTTACTCTAAATTCTATATTTTCTAACATTTTTTCCTCTCTATTCTTCCCTACTATTCGACAAATTTTATTATGTTTTGTATTTTATCAAAGAATTATGAACTTTTTTTTAACAAATTGCATTTTGTTAATATTTTGTTAATATTTTTTTGCTACAATAAACAAAATTAATTGTAGGTGTTGTTAAATATGGAAAAGATAAAAAGAGCTTGGATTTTTTTTATGAAATTATTTTGGATTTTTATTTTAGGGAGTTTTTTTGGATATGTTGTTGAAACCATTTATGCTTTTATAAAATCTGGAGGTCATTTTGTAATAAGGCAAGGTTTGCTTTATGGTCCTTTTATACAGGTATATGGTTTGGGAGCAATGGCATATTATATTTTACTTCTTAAGACACAAGAACCTAAAAAGGTATTTATTCTTAGTTTTTTAATTGGAGGACTATTAGAATTTATTTGTTCCTATTTGCAAGAGATAATCTTTGGCTCTGTTTCTTGGGATTATTCAGGAACATTTTTAAACATTAATGGCAGAACGAATCTTCAATATTGTATTTATTGGGGTATTATTGGTATTGTTTTTCTTAAATTTTTTTGGCGATTCACACCTAACTTAGATAATATTATTAATAGTAAAAAATGGAGAATAATAACCTATATTTTAATGGCTTTTATGCTTTTTGATATTACTATTTCTTGCGTAGCTTGTGCAAGACAAAATGAAAGAAAACACGATATTCCTCCTAAAAATAGTTTTGATGTATTCCTTGATAATAAATATCCCGATGAATTTATGGATAAAATATACAACAATAGAATATTAATTGAAAAATAAGATATAGCACTTTCGACAATGTGCTATATCTTATTTCTATTCTATAATTATTTTGTTATTTTTTTCACTTGGTTTTGGCAATTTTACGATTACAGTTGTGCCTTTATTTTCTTTACTTTCGATTTCTATTTTTCCATCTGATAATTCTATAATTCTTTTAACAATTGCTAAACCTAGTCCACTTCCTTCTTCTGAATGGGATTTATCTATTTGATAAAATCTTTCAAATGCCTTTTCTATTTCATCTTCTTGCATTCCAACTCCATAATCTTTTATAGTTACAATTATATCATTATTTTGATGAGATACTTTAACATCAATTTTGCCATTTGGTTTTGAAAATTTTATGGCATTTTCTAATAGATTTATCCAGACTTGAAATATTAATTCTTCATCTCCTAAAAAAATATTTTCTTCAAAACTAACATTTATTTTTATACCATTTTCTGTCCATTTAGGATCTAATAGCGAAATAGCTTTTCTTAGTTGTTCTGCAATTAAAATTTCTTGTTTATTAATAATTCTATCTTGATTATGTAGTTTTGCAAGTTTTAGCATTTTTCCTGTCAAATTTGTTAGTCTTTCTGATTCTTCTATAATGATATTTGAATATTCTTCTCTTTCTTCATCTGATAAATTTTTATCTTTTAATAATTTAGCAAATCCCTGTATGGAAGAAATAGGTGTTTTTATCTCATGAGATACATTATTGATAAATTCTTTTTGTAGATTTTCTATACTTTGTAAGCCTTTTGTCATTTTATTGAAATTTTGTGTTAACTCTCCTATCTCATCTTCTCTCTTTGTTTCTAATTCTATATCATAATCTCCAGCAGTAACTTTTTTGGTTGCTTCATTAATTTGTTTCATTGGTTGCAACATTTTTTTCGTGTTAATCCTAATCAATACTACGCTAATTAATATGATATTTACTATGGTTATTCCTAAAAATCTTCTTACAACATATATTAGACTGTTTACATTTTCTTTACTAATATCTATTAATTGGGTATTAATAGATGGTAGTACAAATATAGAAAACTCTATAATAGTAATAATAATTACCAATGCAATTGATATAATGAAACTTCTCACTAATGATCTTTGTATTGATTTCTTTTTACCAAAAATTTTTTCAAACATCTAATTTTCTCCTTTTATAATTGATTTATAACCAATTCCTCTTACTGTTACTATTTCAAATTCATCTACGTCTTCTAATTTTTCCCTAATTCTTTTTATATGAACATCTATTGTTCTAAAATCTGATTCATTTTCTAATCCCCATATTTCTTCCATTAGTTCTTGTCTTGTAAAAATTGTATTAGGTGTACTAAGTAATTTATATAATAGATAAAATTCTTTTTGAGCTAATTGATAGTTCTTTTCTCCTTTTATAACAGATAATTGATTATAATTTAGTATTAAATCTCCTATTTTTATTTTCTTCTCATTTGTCATATTTGACCTTTTTAATAAAACCTTTACTCGAAGTGATAATTCCTCTATATCAATTGGTTTTACCATATAATCATCAGCACCTGACAAAAAGCCTTCTTTTTTATCACTTAATGTACTCTTAGCTGTTATCAATAATATTGGTATATTATATTTAGCATTTCTTAATTCTCTTGTTAGTTCATATCCATCCATTTCAGGCATCATAATATCAGTTACCACTAAATCTATATAATTTTTGTCTAGTATTTCTAATGCTTCCATTCCATTTGTTGCCTCATAAGTTTGATAATTTTCTCTTTTTAGGCAAGTTGTTATTAATTTTCGCAAATTCTTATCATCTTCTACTACTAAAACATTAAACATATTTTACACCTCTATTCATTACTAAATTAGGAGTAGGTCATAAAATAAAAGGGGATTTTTTACTTTTAACAATTTTTATACTACTCCTAACATATTGTTATTATAATTTATCAATATGAATTCTTTATGAATTTACTTCTATAATACCAAAAAAAGTATCAAAAATCTACATTTTTAATACTTTTTTGATTTAGATTATGTTATTTATGTTTGTCATCTAGTATAATATCTTGTTTACTATCTTCTTCTTTTTTTATGCTATCCATTATCATAATAAATTTAACATTTCCTTTGTTTCCATCATTTAGCATTGTAAAGTTATTATAATGGTTAAATGTAAGAGTAAATTCCACTTTTGATTGAATTTACTAATCCAAGAGAAAAGTCCGCTAAATAAAGGATT
>FR901500.1:20533-26572 GCA_000438355.1 Clostridium sp. CAG:273 | reverse complement strand
AAAAGCCACGAATTAATAAAAATTCATGACTTTTTTAATTAATTTTATTCATTTGTATCCATATCAGATATTTGTTTAGCACATTTACTACAGATTAATTTTCCTTTATAATCTACTAATTTTTTGGAACTACCACAAAATACACAATTTGGTTCATATTTTTTTAATATAATAGAAGAACCATCTACATATATTTCTATAGGATCCTTTTCAGCAATCCCAAATTTATTTCTTAGCTCAATTGGTATTACAACTCTACCTAGTTCATCTACCCTTCTGACAATTCCTGTAGACTTCATTACAACTCCTCCTTATTTCAACATTTTTCGACAAAATAATATACAAATATAATAGCATAAATTATATAAAATTGCAAGTAAAACTTGAAATTTTTAACAGTATAAATATGTAAAAATGTAATAAAAAATCAACAATAGAGCCGATAACAAGCAATTGTAAAAATTAACTTATAAATAAAAGAGAATAAAAACTATTTTTGTGAATAGTATTTTATAGGAGAAATTAGAATATGTTAAATGTTATATGGCCAATATTTATTATTATTTCTGTAATTTATGCATTTTTATGTGGAAATATTGAAAATGTAAGCAATGGAATATTTTCATCATTAAATGATGTTATTGATTTATCTTTAACATTATTAGGCACTATGTGTTTATGGAATGGGATTATGGAAATTGCAAGAAATACAAGTTTTGTGGATAGATTGTGCAAAATGCTAAATCCACTAATAAAGATTTTATTTCCTAGGTTAGAAAATGAAAAAGCAAAAAGAGAAATATCTATGAATATAGTAGCAAATTTTTTGGGGTTAGGAAATGCTGCTACACCATTGGGACTAAAAGCTATGAAAACATTACAGGAAGATAATAAAATTAAGGATACTTTAAATAATTATATGGTTATGTTTATTGTGTTAAATACAGCTTCACTCCAACTAATACCAACTAATGTTATTGCTATACGAAATTCACTTGGTTCAAATTCGCCAAGTGGAATTATATTTCCTGTTTGGATAGCTACTATAATAGCTGCTATAGTTGGAATTACTGCGACTAAGATATTAATTAATTTATCTAATAAAAAATGATTTATAAGATAAATTTAAAATAAGAAATAGAAAAAATAAAATGCAATTTAAAAAAATTAAATAAATGTTAAGACAATAGAACCAAAAAGCTAATTATATAATGAACATTAAGTTTATAAGAAGGAAAGTGTTTATAAATGAAATTTATTAATTATCTATCTACAGCAGCAATTCCTGTAGTTATTGTAATAATTATACTATATGGTATTATAGAAAGAAAAAAGGTATATGATATTTTTTTAGATGGTGCAAAAGATGGAATACAGATAGTAATTCAATTAATACCTACGTTAATAGGAATTTTTGTGGCTGTTGGAGCTTTAAGAAATTCTGGAATAATTGACTTAATTGTAAAAGTTATTTCACCAGTAACAGATATTTTAAAAATACCTAGCGAAATTATGCCATTAGCACTCTTAAGACCAATATCTGGTAGTGCTTCGATCGGTGTGGCTGTTGATATTATGCAGAAATACGGAACAGATACTTTTCTAGGATTAATTACATCTACAATTATGGGGTCTACAGAAACTACACTATATACAATTGCAGTATATACAGGATGTGTAGGAATAAAGAAAACAAGGTTTGTTTTATTAGCAGCATTACTGGCAGATTTAGCAGGAATGGTTGCTTCTGTCGCAATTTGGCGAATTTTGTCGTAGAGTTTTTGTTGACATATGAAAAAAAGGAGAGTAATATAGTAAATATAAAATTTAATTTTCAAAGAGGTAAATATGTTAATTAAATTCATTCTATTTATTTCAGTGTTTTTTGTAATCAAAAAAATGTTAGAAAAGGTAGTATCTTATAAAATTCTAAAGAAAATTTCAGAATAATTAAATAAGTAACAGTAAAATAAAAATTATAAAACTAAAGATAAAATATAAGAGATTAATTAAAAATAATTTTGTTTTTACTATTGTAGCAGAAAACTTTATTTATGTCTTTCAATTTGTAACCCCTAAAAGAAAAGTACCTTTAAAAATTTTACATAAATAATTAAGTTTAATTTGTTCCTAGCCCCCAATATATAGGAAAAAAATACAGTTAGAAAAGTGTATAGAAGTTTCTGCTACAATCAAAATATATATTAATGATGATATTTCTCATTAGATAGAATTTTAAAAGCTCTAAATATTTGTTCTAATAAAAAGATTCTTATTAATTGATGTGGAAAAGTCATTTTAGAAAAAGAAATTAATTCTGTAGCTTGTTTTAACAATTTATCAGACAAGCCCAATGTTCCACCGATAATAAAGTTTATATTACTATTATTATTTAAAGCTATATTTTCTATTTTTAATGAAAATTCTTCAGATGAAAGTTGTTTTCCATGTAAGTCTAATGCTATTGTATAAGAATTATTTTTTATATGTGAAAGAATATTATTACTTTCAATTTCTTTAATTTTATTTATAATATTAGCATTTAAATTTTCTGGTACCTTTTCATCAGGAAGTTCTATAATTTTTAAAGAACAATATTTATAAAGTCTTTTAGAATATTCATTTAAAGCATCTTTTAAATATTGTTCTTTTAATTTGCCTATACAAATAATATTAATATGTAACATATAACAACTCCCTAACTTGCAATTTCTATAACTGGACCAGGTTTATGTCTGCTTGCAACACCAAGTTTAATTGAATTTTCGTCAAAGTTATTTGCTATCAGTTCTTCAACAACTGTTTTATACGCAAGTTCTGGAAAGTTGTTTTCTTTACTTAAATGACCTAGCATTACTGTTTTTAAACCGGTACTAATTAAACTAGAAATGGTTTTTCCAGCCATTTGGTTAGAAAGATGTCCCTTAGGACCTTTAATTCTTTGCTTTAAAACATAGGGATATGATGAAACATCTAGCATTTTTGGCTCATAGTTTGATTCTAATAAAACAAATGAACTTTTTTCTAATCTATGGAAAATATCTTCAGTAATATGTCCAAGATCTGTTGCAATACTAATTTTTTCTTTTTTAAAAGAAATATTGTAACCACAAGGATTAGCAGCATCATGTGGTATTTTAAAAGGAGAAATTACTAAATCCTTAATTGAAAAATCTTCATATGGTATAAAATTATTTTTGTTAGAGTCACTGACTTTAGTGCTTTGATCAGGCATTGCATCCCAAGTTTCTTGAGTTGCATAAACAGGTATATTATATTTTTGAGAAAGTGTACCTAATCCTTTTACATGGTCTTTATGCTCATGTGTTACTAAAATTGCATCTATATCTTTAACATCAACTTGTATGCTGGTTAAAGCTTCTACTATTTTTTTGGCACTTTCGCCAGCATCAATTAATATCTTTGCATTATTGTTTTCTATAAATAAGCTATTTCCTGAACTTCCACTATATAAACTACAAAATTTAAACATAATAAATTCCTCTGCTTTTGCTCTTCTGTTTTTTTATTTTACTCAGAGACTCTTTGAATTTTTGCTCCAAGTTTTCTAAATTTTTCTTCTATATTTTCATAACCTCTATCTATATGGTCCAAATTATAAACTTCAGTAGTACCATTTGCTGTAATTCCAGCAATAATTAATGCCGCACCAGCGCGTAAATCTGTCATATAAACAGGAGCACCAGTTAAACCTTTTACTCCTTCAAAAATAGCAGATTTACCCTGAGCTGTTATTTTGGCACCCATTTTATTAAGTTCTTCTGTATATTGGAAACGTGATTCCCAAATACTTTCATTAATTATACTTGTTCCATCAGACAAAGATAAACATACTCCCATTTGAGGTTGTAAGTCTGTTGGAAAGCCTGGATAAGGTAATGTTTTTATAACTGCTTTTGAAGGTCTTTTATTCATCCATACATGAATAGAATCACCTAAGTCCTCTACATTGGCACCAATTTCTACTATTTTTGCTATAACAGAGTCTAAATGTTCTGCAACGCAATTCTTAATTAAGATGTCTCCCCTTGAGGCAACTGCTGCAAGCATAAATGTACCAGCTTCTATTTGGTCTGGAACAACTGAATATGTAATATTTCCAGATAATTCTTTAACACCATTTATTTTTATAACATCTGTACCTGCACCGCGGATATCTGCTCCCATTGTATTTAAAAAGTTAGCAACATCAACAATATGAGGCTCTTTAGCAGGGTTATCTATTGTTGTTGTTCCTTCAGCTAAAACGCTTGCTAACATTACATTTATAGTTGCACCAACAGAAACAATATCCATATAAATATGTGTTCCTGTTAATTTTTTTGCTTTAGCAATAATTTTTCCACCTGTTACCTCTACTTTTGTACCTAAAGCTTCAAATCCTTTTATGTGTTGGTCTATAGGTCTTGCACCTAATTTACATCCACCAGGCACACCAACTTCAGCAGAACCGCATCTACCAAGAAGTGAACCTAATAAATAATAAGAAGCTCTAAATTTACTTGTCATATCTATAGGAACATTTTTACAACTAATATTTCTTGTATCTACAGTTATTTCATTTTCACTTGTCCAAGTTATTTTTGCACCTAGTTCTTCTAATATTTTACAATATATTTTTACATCACTAATATTGGGCATATTCTCTATTTTACAGATTCCATTTATTAACAATGTAGCTGGAAGTATTGCAACTGCAGCATTTTTTGCTCCACTAATGTTAACTTCACCCTTTAGCCTAGTTGGTCCGTTTATAACTAATTTATCCAAAATAATTCCCCCATTGGTCAAATTAAAAATAGAATACATAGTATTCTACTTCTAATATATACCATAAATTATTATAATTTACAAGACTATTTTTTAGCCATTAACTTTATATTTTCAAAAAATTCTATTAATTTAAATTTAAAATTAACTTCAGAATTATTTGTATTACTAATTAAACTATATTCTTCTTCTGGCATAGCTTCTTTCATTTCTTTTTTTGACTCTTCTGGTACAATTCCAGTTGTAACATCTACAAAGCATAAAGGTGGAAACATTACACACCACCAATTTTGACCTTCAGATTTTCCAATTTTTATTTTTAAAGAGTCATATGTTCCGGCAGGTAAAGTTATATCTCCGTAGGTTTTTGTAGGAAAGTCAAAATTACCTATTTCGACTGTAACATTATAATTAAAACCATTATCTTTAATAGTCTTTTTAGCTATGTTTTCAAAATTAGAAATATTATTTTTAGCTATTTCTATTACTTCTTGCTTAGAATTGCAATCTTTAGCAAGTGTATTCATATATTTTATTAATTCATCACGAACAATATATTTTAAATTTTGGTCTTCTGGACTATCGCTATTTGCTATTACATGAAGTCTAAAAACACCATTTGCAATATTATTAGAAACGGCGCTTACATAAGAAATGGCAGAAATGAATATAAATAAAATAAGAAGTAAAAGAACAATAATCAAACGTTTAAATACAGATGATTTTACAATAGATATAAATTTATTCATAAAATATCAATCCTTTCTAATTTTAAAATATACATGTTTATAAAAGTAAGTTTTATAAAATTAATCCTAGTTATTAAATAAAAGCAATTTAATAAAATTATTTACTAAAATAAAAAAAATATACAAACATGGTAAAATTTTTAATGTCGAAATAAAGGATACGATTACCTTGTAATATTCTTGACACATTTGTAATAAAATGGTAAAATTTACCATGTAACAAATAATTATTTAGGGGGATTTAAAGAATGGAAAAAGTAAGCAGAAAAACAACTAAACTTTGTAGTTTTTATGTAAGTGATTGGCACTTAGTTACAATGTTGCTTCCATATTTAAATGAAGAAATAAATAAAGAAAATAAAATAGTTACATTATTAGAAACAAATATAAAAGAAAAAGTGGAAACACTAGTAAAAAAATTAAATCTAAAAAATTCTGAACAAATACTAAACATAAATTGGAATATAGTAAGAACAAAAAAATATTTAGAGTTAAAAAA
>FR901500.1:14835-20501 GCA_000438355.1 Clostridium sp. CAG:273 | reverse complement strand
TATTAAATATAGAGAGTAAAGGAGAAGAAAATATAACAATTTTGGTAAATGGAAGAAAGAAATTTATTGATAATATTAAAAAGAATATAGAAAGATGGATGGAACAAAATAAAAATGTCAGAAATATAAAAATAATAAATTGTTATGAAATTACAGAATTTAATTACAACATAACAGAAATTTTAGATGAACATGATAAAATACTAAATACATCTGGAGAAAGAGAGAAAGAGGATGTATTCGAAGGATATGAAAAAGGTATGAAAATAGTGTAAAATACTACGGGAATAATATACTAGAAAAAATAAGGTTGACTATTTATTCTAAATGGTATATAGTATTGAATAGGCTATATTTTGTATAGTCTATTTTTGTTTTATAAAAATTTCAGGAGGAAATGATAATGAAAGAAAAACTAGAAGCAGCAAAAGCTGTACTAAAAAAATATGGTCAAGAACAACTATTATCAAATTATGAAAAATTATCAGAAGAAAGTAAATCTAAGTTGTTAGATGAAATATTGACAGTAGATTTTAATCAAATTTCTGAGTTATACAACAGCAGAGGTGCAAAACAAGTATATTCAGATTCTGAAATCGAACCAATAGCATATGTAGAAAAAGAAAAAATGAGCAAAGAAGAAAAAGAAAAATATGACCAAATAGGTATCGAGAAGATAAAAGAGGGAAAACTTGCAGTTGTTACTATGGCAGGAGGACAAGGTACCAGATTAGGTCATAATGGACCAAAAGGTACATTTGATATAGGATTAGAATCACATAAATCTATATTTGAGATTTTATGTGATACATTAAAAGCAGCAAACCAAAAATATGAAGTAACTATTCCATGGTATATTATGACAAGTAAAGAAAATAATTCAGCTACTGTTAATTTTTTTGAAGAACATAAATATTTTGGATATCCAAAAGGATATATTCAATTCTTCAAACAAGGTGAATTACCAATGGTTGGAGAAGATGGAAAAGTTTTATTGGACGAAGAAGGAATGATAAAATTTGCATCAGATGGTCATGGTGGAGTATTCTCTTCTATGCTAAGAGATGGTGTTATATACGATATGAAAGCACGTAAAATTAAATGGGTATTTATAGGTGCTGTTGATAATGTTTTAGTTAAAATGGTAGACCCAACATTAATTGGTTTAGCAGAAGATAGAGGAGTTTTAGTTGCAGGAAAGAGTGTTGTAAAAGCAGGACCTCATGAAAAAGTTGGAGTATTTTGTAAAAAAGGTGGAAAACCAGGAGTTATAGAATATTCAGAAATATCAAAAGAAATGGTAGAAGAAAGAGACGCAAACGGAGAATTAAAATACGGAGAATCTCAATTAAACTGTAACTTATTTGCTTTAGAGGCACTTGAGAAAGTAAGTGAAGAAAAGTTACCATATCATAGCGCACATAAAAAAGCAACTTATATGGATGTAAATGGTGAAATAATAAAAGGAAAAGAGCCAAATGCATATAAATTTGAGACTTTCTTCTTTGATGCTTTTGGAAGTTTAGATGATATGGCTATTATGAGAGTAAAAAGAGAAGAAGAATTTGCGCCAGTTAAAAATGCAGATGGTGATGATAGTCCAGAAACTGCAAGAAAGCTATATCAAGAATTTTGGAAAACAAAATAATTTTGGATAAATTAGTAAATTCAAATAAATATAAATTTTTAAATTAGTTTTTTAAAAAAATATAAAAGCAACGTGTCAGAGACAAAAGCCTTTGGCACGTTTTTTGAAAATTAGGATAGGATAATTTTCAAAAATTGTAAACAGAGAACAAATTATTTTCTCTAAAATAGCCTCGATATAAAGAAGTACTTATATCTTTATAGGAGGAGTTTAGTTTAATTATATATTTTAAAAATTTAAGAAAGGTTGTGAAAAAATGGGTTATTTAGAAAAATATAATGAATGGCTTAATGATACAGCTATAAATGAAAAAGATAAAGAAGAGTTAAGAAATATCAAAAATGACGAAAAGGAAATAGAAGATAGATTTTATAAAGATTTGGAATTTGGTACAGCTGGGTTAAGGGGAGTTATTGGAATTGGAACTAACAGAATGAATAAATATACAGTTACGAAAGCAACACAAGGATTAGCAAACTATATTATAAAGAAAAATGGACAAGAAAGAGGAGTCGCAATTGCATATGACTCTAGAAGAATGTCAAAAGAGTTTAGTGAAGAAACAGCATTATGTTTAAATGCAAATGGAATTAAAACATATAGATTTGATTCATTAAGACCAACTCCAGAGTTATCTTTTGCAGTTAGGCAATTAGGCTGTATAGCAGGAATTGTTATAACAGCTAGTCATAATCCACCTGAATATAATGGATATAAAGTATATTGGGAAGATGGAGCACAAATAGTAGAGCCAACAGACAAAGAAATAATTAATGAGGTAAATGCTATTACAGATTTTTCTACAATAAAAACAATGGATAAGACAGATGCAGAAAGAAAAGGACTATATAATACAATAGGAAAAGAAATAGATGATAAATATATAGAAACATTAAAAAAACTAGTGGTAAATCAAGATGCAATTAATAAAATGCAAAAAGATATAAAAATTGTTTATACTCCACTTAATGGAACAGGAAATATTCCAGTACAAAAAATATTAAAAGAAATTGGTTTTGAAAATGTTTATGTAGTGCCAGAACAAGAAAATCCAGATGGAGAGTTTCCAACAGTAAGCTATCCAAATCCAGAAGATCCAAAAGCATTTACATTAGCTTTGAAATTAGCAAATAAGGTTGATGCAGATATAGTTTTGGCAAATGATCCAGATGCAGATAGATTAGGTGTTTATGTAAAAGACACAAAAACAAAAGAATACATTCAATTTAATGGAAATATGACAGGAAATTTACTTGCTGAATACATTTTATCTCAAAAGCAAGCAAATGGTACACTTCCATCAAATGGTGCAGTAATAAAAACAATAGTATCTTCAAATTTAACAGATGCTATAGCAAAACAGTATAATGTGGAATTATTTTCTACGCTAACAGGATTTAAAAATATAGCAAAAATCATAAGAGGCTTTGAAGAAAATAATAATGAATATGAATGTTTATATTCATATGAAGAAAGTTATGGTTGTATTATAGGAACACATGCAAGAGACAAAGATGGAATAGTGGCAGTTATGACACTTTGCGAAGCTGCAGCATATTACAAAATGAATGGTATGACTTTATGGGATCAAATGAATAATATGTATAAAAAATATGGGTATTATAAAGAAAAACAATTTTCTATTACGTTAAAAGGAGCAGAAGGTGCAGAACAAATTAAAAAAATGATGGAAAATTTAAGAAATAATCCACCTTCAGCAATAGGAAAATATAAAGTATTATCAGTAGGAGATTATAATTCGCAAATTATACATAATAACGAAACAGGAAAAGAAACAAATACAAATTTACCTAAATCAAATGTACTTTATTACGAATTAGAAGATGATGCTTGGTGTTGTGTACGTCCATCAGGAACAGAACCTAAGATAAAGTTCTATATGGGGGTAAAAGAAAAGAGTATGGAAGAAGCAGAGAGACAATTACAAAATATAGAAGATAATATGAAAAAGTATGCAGAATAAAACATAATTTTTATAAAAGAAGGATCAAGAATTTGAATTAAACCAAAAAGTATCTAAAATTTTGTGTATAATTCAACTATTGATCTTCTTTTATATTTTTATTCTTTCCAACCATTAATATTTCCTCTTTTTATTGCACCAACTAAATTTGCTCTAATAGTAGGAATTTGTTTCTCAAAATCAGAAATTAATATTTTCATATCTTCTCTTTTTGATTTTCCATCCATAGGGCAAACTTTTGGCATAACTTCTATGTTATTTCTTCTAATAAATTTTCTAATTTCTTTTTCTGGAATGTAAATCATAGGCCTAATTAGAGTTATCTTTGAGCGGTCCATATAGCTAATTGGAGCAAAGGTATTTAATGCACCACCATATAAAAGATTTAAGAAAAATGTTTCTAATACATCATCTTCATTGTGACCTAAGGCAATTTTATTACAACCTTCTCTTATTGCTACAGAATTTAAAATGCCTCTACGAAGATTTGCACATAATGAACATGGATTTTTCTCATTTCGTATGTCAAAAACAATTTCTTTAATATGAGATTTTTCTTCTATAAATGGAACACCTATTTTATTACAGGTTTCTTTTAAAAAGTCTGAATTAAAAAATTCGAATCCAGGATTAATACTTACACACAAAATTTCAAATTTTTTAGGATAAAAACGTTGCAAAGCTTTTAATCCCATTGCTAAAGTAATAGAGTCTTTGCCACCAGAAAGACCAATAATAATTTTATCTCCTTCTTCTATCATATTGTATTTTTCAATTGCTTTTCTCATATAACCAAGTATTTTTTGCATAATTAAAACTCCTTAAAATTAATACAAATATTATAACATAATTGTCAACAAAGAAATTATAATATGTAAATTAATCAGAGTCCAATGTTGAAATAGTGGCTAGAGTGTCACCAAGTTGAGTAAAAAAAGCAGCTAAAATATTAATTTCTTTCTGAAATTATAGGTTTAAAATAGATATGTTACATATAAAGTGAAAAAAATATTGGGTCAATTAAAAAGTTAAATGCAATTTGAAAAAATATTGAAAGAGAGTACAAAAAATAAACTTGAAAAAAATTAATAAATAGTCTATAATAAATACTATGTGAAATGTGTCTATAGCTCAGTTGGATAGAGCACTCGCCTCCTAAGCGAGGGGTCGCAGGTTCAATTCCCGCTAGGCACACCATTTTTTAATATTTGCAATTATTATTTACTTAACGAAATAATTAAATAATAATTACATTTATTTAATTATTTAAATTTATAAAGGGTTTATATATGACAGAGCAAGAAAAATTTATGAAAGAAGCTTTAAAAGAAGCTTTAAAAGCATATAAAAAGGAAGAAATACCAGTAGGAGCAGTTATCATAAAAGATAATAAAATAATAGCTAGGGCATATAATAAAAAAGAGGAAAAATTAGATACAACTAAACATGCGGAGATTTTAGCTATACAAAAAGCAAGTAAAAAGTTAAATTCTTGGAGATTGACAGATTGTGATATGTATGTTACATTAGAACCTTGCAGTATGTGTGCAGGAGCTCTAATACAAGCAAGAATAAGAAAAGTGTACGTAGGTACTGAAGATACAAAAACTGGAGCCTGTGGTTCAGTTCTAAATCTTTTAGAAGATTATAAATTTAATCATAAAGTAGAAATAGAAAAAGGCATTTTAAAAAAAGAATGTGAGAATATACTTAAAGAGTTCTTTAAAAAACTAAGAATTAAAAAACGAGATAAAAAACAACAAGAGGTATAAAATAATATATTTATGTAAATAGACAATGAAAAAGATAATAAAGTTTTATAAAAATTAGTATATAATTATAAAATAAAAAATATGAACTGGTAGTATTATAGATATAAATTATGATAAAACTTAAAAGAGAAATATAACATATACTAAAGATATTAAAATAATTTGTTATGATATGGAGTGGTATCGAAGTGGTCATAACGAGGCTGATTCGAAATCAGTTAGTCAGTTTTAGCTGGCACGTGGGTTCGAATCCCACTCACTC
>FR901500.1:14488-14818 GCA_000438355.1 Clostridium sp. CAG:273 | reverse complement strand
GCCATAAGAAAGGGAGAACATGGATAACGAAAAAAGAAAACAAACAATTAAATTTTGTATTGCAATATCAGTTTTAGTAATTATAGTTTTAATTGTTATAAGCCTTATTGTAAAATATCAAGTAGAAGGTGAGAAAAATTTGCCTTTTAAACTTTCTAAGATAATTATGATAAGTACAGCAGAAGGTATAGAAAATGAGAAAAAAGTTTCACAAGAGTGGAATTTGAGTATATATCAAAATAATGATATATATTTGTATATAGATAAAGATGAAGAACATAATAATGGGGAAATTCTAACAAAAGTTTTAATTGATAATATACAAATAGA
>FR901500.1:9776-14454 GCA_000438355.1 Clostridium sp. CAG:273 | reverse complement strand
CACAAAAAGGAACTATAAGACCATATATGCCAAATAGTTCAGAAGGTAGACTATATGATTATTCAGATGAATATTTAGTAAATAATAGTTTAGAATATACAGGTGCAGCAAAGTCTAATCCAAAAACATTGGAAATAGGTAGTCAAGGAGGAACTGCTTACATAAGATTTAGTAACACAAAAATAGGGAACTATACATCAAATAAGGATAAAGAAATTGTACATAATGGGACTTTACTAAATAAAATAGGTGCAACAAATGAAGTAATAAAATTTAATGTGTCATTTGATTTAACAATACAAACAGATAAAAATAAATATAAAACAAGTATTAGCAATATAGAAATGCCAAGTGGAAACCTAATAGAAGAAGGTACGACACAATTTGAAAAAACAGATATGTCAGATTTAATATTTAAAAGGGTTAATTAATACTTGATAAAATTATAAAAACAGTATATAATTTGATGGTATAAAATTATTAGCCACTGTATGGAGGATAAACTCGACAGAAGCCTATGAACCTTGTCAGGTCCGGAAGGAAGCAGCAATAAGTAGATACTTTTGTGTGGGGGTATCTTCCATAGAGTGACTAGTAAGAGTTATACCATCTTTTTTAGAGGAGGAATATTCTTGGCATATACAGCATTATATAGAAAATTTAGACCGCTAAGGTTTGATGATATGGTAGGGCAAGAAGCAATCACAAGGACTTTAAAAAATCAAATAATTGCAGGAAGGACAGGCCATGCATATTTATTTAATGGAGGCCGTGGAACAGGGAAAACTACTAGTGCAAAAATTTTAGCAAGAGCTGTAAATTGCTTAAATCCAAAAGATGGAGAACCTTGTAATGAATGTGAGATATGCAAGGCTGCTTTAGCTGGTTCATTAACAGATATAGTTGAAATGGATGCTGCTTCTAATAACAGTGTAGATGATATACGTTCTATAAGAGATGAAGTCAATTTTTTACCAACTTTAGCAAAATATAGAGTATATATCATAGACGAGGTTCATATGTTATCAACAGGTGCTTTTAATGCACTATTAAAAACATTGGAAGAACCACCAGAGCATGTTAAATTTATATTAGCAACAACAGAACCTCAAAAATTACCTGCAACAATACTTTCGAGATGTCAAAGATTTGATTTTAAAAAAATTTCAAATGAAGATATTGCAAAGAGATTAAAATATGTAGCAAAAGAAAGTAATATAGAAATAACAGAAGATGCAATAAGGTTAATTTCTGTGCTAGCAGAAGGTGCAATGAGAGATGCACTTAGTATATTAGAAAGATGTATTCAAGACGGAAATAACGAAATAAAAATAGATTTAGTAAAAGACTTAGTCGGAATGCCAAAATTAGAATTTATATCTAAAATAACTTCTGCAATTTTTGATTATAATTTGGATCAAGCTTTAGAAAATTTAAATATTGTTTTGGAACAAGGAAAAGATGTAACAAATCTTATTTGGGAGCTTATAAAATACATAAAAGATATTTTAGTATATAAAACTAGTAAAAAGTTAGATTTATATAGCAATGAGGAAATAAAAGAAATTGATGAGTTGACGGAAAAAATTTCAAAGGAAAGATTACTTAAAATTATTTACGATTTATCAGAATGTGAAAATAATATAAAGTGGTCTTCTCAAAAAAGCTTGATGTTGCAAGTAGAAATAATAAAACTTTGTTCTAAGGAAAATAATATAACAAGTAATGCTGGACTAGAAGATATAAATAATAAAATAAATATGTTAGAGGAAAAAATTAATGATATAGGAAATATAGATTTTTCTAAGATAGATAAAAAACAAGAAGATTCATCTAATAAAAATATTACTATTAATAGAAGTGTAGAAAAAAAATCTGAAACTAAGAAAATAGATACTTCTAAAATAAAAGGTTTAGATTTTTGGCCTAAAGTTATTGACGATTTAAAAAAATCTGGTAAAATTTTAGTTGCTACAAATTTATTAAATACAAAATTAATAGAAATAAATGATATGACAATAGGTATTATTTTTTCAAATGGATTAACACCTTTTGTAAAAACAGTTTTAGAAAAACCAGAAAATCACACTGAATTAGTAAGACTTATATCAACAGAATGTGGAAAAACTATGCAAATAAAATTGTTAGATAACAATGATAACATAGTAAAAAAGAAAGCAGAAGAAAGTGCTCTTTCTGAAGCTACAAAAGATTTAGATATATCAATTAATATTATAGATGAATAAGGAGGAAGAGTTATGTCAAAAAGAGGATTTCCAGGAATGGGTGGAGGCTTTGGAGGAATGAATTTAGGACAATTAATGAAAGAAGCTAAAAAAATGCAAGCAGATATGGAAAAATCACAAGCAGAACTTGCAAGTCAGGATTTTGAAGCAACTGCTGGAGGTGGAGCTGTAAGTGTAAAAGTATCTGGTTCAAAAGAAATAAAAGAAATAAAAATACAAAAAGAAGTTGTAGATCCAGACGACGTAGAAATGTTACAAGATTTAATTTTAGGTTGTGTGAATGAAGCTTTAAGAAAAGTAGATAGTGCACAAGCTGCCCAACTTGGAAAATATAATATACCAGGAATAATGTAAATATAGTAAGCGTAGAATAAAATCTACGCTTTTTAAACTTTTAGAAATATATTTATAGGTTTATTTATAAATTATATACATAATTTATTATCTAGAGTTTAATTTTATAACTTTATAAAGAATTAAATATTTAAATTATATTATTAAAAAGGGTTTATAGGTTCCAACGCAAAAACCTAAATTGTAATTAGCAAGGAGAGTTATATAATTTACCACAGAAGGTATTATTATAGAAATAAACATGTCATATTATTCACCATCAATAGAAAAATTAATAGAAGCTTTTGAGAAATTACCAAGCATAGGAAATAAAACTGCCGCAAGATTAGCATTTTATATTTTAGATGCAGACGAAAAAGAGACAAATGAATTTATAGAAGCAATTCAAAATGCAAAGAAAAACTTAAAGTATTGTTCAATATGTTATAATATTACAGATACAGAACCATGTCCAATATGTGCAAATAAAAATAGGGATCATTCTGTAATTTGTATAGTTGAAGATGTACGAGATGTAGTTGCTATGGAGAAAACACATGAATTTAAAGGAGTTTATCATGTGCTACATGGTAGTATATCTCCAATGAATGGTGTTGGGCCAGATGATATAAAAATAAAAGAACTTTTATCAAGACTTATGAGTGGAGAAGTGAAAGAGATAATATTAGCAACAAATCCAAGAGTAGAGGGAGAGGCAACTGCTATGTATATATCTAAATTGGTAAAACCATTAGGAATAAAGGTAACTAGAATTGCACATGGAATACCTGTTGGAGGAGATTTAGAATATACAGATGAGGTTACATTAAGTAAAGCACTAGAAGGAAGAAGAGAAATATAAGATCGAAAGGAAATTATTATGAAAAAGATATTAATATTCTATGCTTCTTATGGAGGAGGGCATTTATCTGCCGCAAAATCAATACAAGAATGCTTAGAAACAAGTTATACAAATATACAAATAGAAGTTATAGACTGCATAAAATACATAAATAGGATGCTAAATAAAGTTACTACAGGAGCATATAATGAAATGGCAAAAGATGTTCCAAACCTATGGGGAAAAGTTTATGCAGGCTCTCAAAAGGGAATCCTTTCAAATGTTAGCAAAGAAACAAATAAATTAATGGCAAGAAAATTATTTAAATTAATAATAGAATATAAGCCAGATTTAATTATTTCGACACATCCTTTTAGCTCTCAAATGGTTAGTTACTTAAAAAAGAAAGGACATTTAGATTGCGAGTTAGCCACTATATTAACAGACTTTTCCATGCATACACAATGGTTAATTGGTAATGAATATGGAGATTATTTTTTCGTAGCAAATGATAAAATGAAAGAGCAATTAATAAATTATGGTGTGAAAAGAGAAAAGATACATGTTACAGGAATTCCTCTTTCTAGTAAATTTAAAAGAAAAATAGATAATAAAGAAACATATAGAATGTTTAATCTTAATCCAGAAAGAAAGACTATTTTATTTTTTGGTGGAGGAGAATTTGGATTAGGTAAAGAAAGAACTGTACAAATTTTAGACTCATTAATAAGAAATGTACCAGATTATCAAATAGTTGCTATTTCTGGTAAGAATGAAAAAATGAAGAAAAAATTTGAAGAAATAGTATCTCATGAAAATGTAGAAGATAGAGTAAGAATTTTAGGGTTTACAGATAAAGTACCAGAACTTATGAAAATTTCTAATATTGTTGTGACTAAACCAGGAGGACTTACAACGAGTGAAAGTTTGGCATCAGGGCTTCCAATACTGGTAATAAGTCCAATACCAGGTCAAGAAGAAGAAAATGCACAATTTTTAGAAGAAAAAGGTGTGGGAATTTGGTTAAAGAAAGAAGCAGATCCAGATGAGATAATAAAAGATTTGTTTAAAAATGAAAATAAAATAAACGAAATGAAAGAAAAAGTAAAAAATCTTGCTAAAAGAGATTCAACAGAAAATATTTGTGAAATACTTTTAGGAGATAAATATAAGAAATCTATTTAAAGTTATTTTTATAAAGAAGGAATATACAAAATTAATACAAAAATTAAATGTTATATTCACATATGTTAATAAG
>FR901500.1:7447-9694 GCA_000438355.1 Clostridium sp. CAG:273 | reverse complement strand
ACAAAATAAAAATATATAAATAAAACTATATTTAAAAGAAAGGGATTAATCAATTAAATAATTTAATATTTCTATATAATTGATTATAAAATGAAACTATGACTAAAAAAATTATAAAATATTTTATTATAGTTGCATTGTTAGGAATAGCAATAACAATATTTTTCAATGCAAAAGAATATAATAATATTTCAGAGGCAGCTTCTGGAGGAAATGTCTCAGATGTACAATTGTTAGCAAGAGCAATAAATGGAGAGGCAAGGGGAGAACCATATGAAGGACAAGTTGCAGTTGGCGCTGTAATTTTAAATAGAGTTAGGGATTCAAGGTTTCCAAATACTATAGCAGGAGTAATATATCAGCCTGGAGCATTTACAGCAGTGTCAGATGGACAGATAAATGTACCAATAGATGAAAATTCTACAGTCGTAAAAGCTGCTAGAGATGCTTTAAATGGATGGGATCCTACAGATGGTGCGGTATATTATTTTAATCCTAATACTGCAACAAATAAATGGATTTGGTCTAGACCATTAATAAAAACAATAGGAAAACATAGATTTTGTAGATAACTATAAAAAATAAATAATATATAAACAATAATAAATTTATTATTATTGATATATTAGCAAAATAGTAATTTAAAAATAAACATGAGATGAAAATAAATTTTAATAACAAATTAATAAAATTTTCAAAATATTTGAAAGGATTGAGTTTATGGGAAAAATTAAAAATAAATTAATTGATTGGAAAAATAGACTAAAAGATAGGCATATGCTAAGTATTATAGTGGTACTTTTTACTATTATTGTAATATTAGGAATTGTTATTTATAAAAAACAAACAGAATATAGACAAGCATCTGAAAATCAATATAATATGGCCTTTTATGAGCTTGTAGATTATGTTCAAAATGTTGAAACTTATTTAGCAAAATCCTTAATTTCTAGTTCACCAGAACATGGAGCAGAGACTTTAACACATGTATGGAGAGAAGCTAATTTGGCACAAGCATATTTGTCAAGACTTCCAATAGATAATGTCGAATTAGAAAAAACATCAAAGTTTTTAAATCAAGTAAGTGATTACAGTTATTCACTTTCAAGAAAAAATATATATAAAAAAGCCTTGACAGATGAAGATTTAAATAATTTAGAGGAATTGCATAATTATAGTGTAGACCTAAAAAATACATTAGACCAATTATCAGCAGATATAAATGGAGGAAGAATAAAGTGGGGAGAACTAACTAAAAAAGGTGAAGTTGCATTTGCACAAGAAGTAAGTAACATTTCTAAAAATAGTTTTAGTAATTTAGAAGAGAACTTTCATGAATATTCTGGGTTAATTTATGATGGAGCTTTTTCAGAGCATATGACAAGCTCGCAAAAAAAAGGTTTAACAGGAGATAACATAGACGAGGAAAAAGCAAAACAAATAGCAATAGAATTTATAGGAAAAGATAGAGTGCAAGCAATAAATTTTAATGGAAAATCAGAAAATACAGATATAATAACATATGATTTTTCTGTGAAAGTAAATAGTGAAAATGAAGAGAATATGAATATTTCTATTACTGAAAAAGGCGGACATGTATTATTAATGAACTATAATAGAAATGTAGAAGCGGAATTAATTAGTCAAGAAGAAGCAGATAAAAAAGGAAAGGAATTTTTAGAGAGTAGAGGATTAAATAATATGAAAGAAACATATTATTTAAAACAAGATGGAATTGTTACAATAAATTATGCATATAAACAAGATGAAGTAACTGTTTATCCAGATTTAATAAAACTAAAAGTAGCATTAGATAATGGTGAAATAATGGGAATAGAAACAAAAGGATATTTAAATTCTCATGAGAAACGTAAAATTGATGATATAAAAGTGTCTAAGGAAAAAGCAAAAGAAGGATTAAATAAAAACTTAGAAATAATAAGTGAAAATTTAGCAATAATACCAACAGAATGGCAAACAGAAGTATTATGTTGGGAATTTAAAGGAAAAGTAAATGATACAGATTTTTTAGTATATATTAATGCAGAAAATGGAAAAGAAGAAGATATATTAGTTATTACCAATACGCCAAATGGTACTTTAACACAATAGAACCAGAAATTTTATCTATATTTATATTAAAAATGTAAAAACTAATAATGAATATTAAATTTAATATTTTAAAAAATTATTAGGAGGTAATTATGTCAAATAATAAAAAAATAATTACAGGTGCTTTAAGGGAAG
>FR901500.1:1620-7406 GCA_000438355.1 Clostridium sp. CAG:273 | reverse complement strand
AGTGTATGAGCAAGTAAAAAGAGATGGAGGATGGGCAAATGTTCCTTCAAAAACTTGTGGTAACATAGTAACAAAAGCAATAGAAATAGCTAATAGAAGTGTAAAAAATGTTTAATAAACAAAATTTTAATTATGTATAAAATATTGATATATAATTAATAATAAATTTAAGAGTTAAATTAGCAACAAAATGAATTTTTATTTTGTTGCTAATTTTTTTGTTATGGAATATAA
This sequence comes from Clostridium sp. CAG:273, assembly GCA_000438355.1. Lineage (GTDB taxonomy): Bacteria > Bacillota > Clostridia > TANB77 > CAG-508 > CAG-273. Next base: position 7,172 of record FR901500.1, on the reverse strand, counting down.
TATAAAAAAATAGAAGGAGCAAAATTATGGACATTAAAGTAAAAGATTTTATAAGAATTAGCAAAGCTGAATTAATTTGCGGAGATATAGAAGAAGTTTGTGAAAACTTTTGTAAAGATAGTAGAGAAGTAAAAAAAGGAGATACATATTTAGGAATAAAAGGAGAAAATACTAATGGAAGTATTTATTATGAACAAGCCTTAGAAAAAGGAGCAAAAGTTCTTATTTTACAGGATATAGAGATTCCAGAAGATGTACAAAATAAATATAAAAACAGAGTAATAATTTTAGTAAAGAATGTTATAAAAGCAATTCAAGACATTGCAAAATATAAAAGAGAAAATTCAAATGTTAAGGTAGTGGGAATAACTGGAAGTGTTGGAAAAACCAGTACAAAAGATATTGTTGCAAGTGTTTTATCACAGAAATATAAAGTGCTTAAAACCCAAGGTAATTATAATAATGAGATAGGATTACCTCTTACAATTTTATCTTTAAAAGATGAAGATGTTATGGTATTAGAAATGGGAATGAGTGCATTTGGAGAAATGAGATTATTAACCAATATAGCAAAACCAGATATTGTAGCTATTACAAATATAGGAACTTCTCACATAGGAATATTAGGCTCACGAGAGAATATATTAAAAGCCAAATTAGAAATTCTCGAAGGACTAAAGAAAGATGGAAAACTAGTTATTAATAATGACAACGATTTACTTCATAAATGGTATAATGAGGAAAGGCTAATAAATAATGTAGATACTTATGGAATAGAAAATAGTAGTAATTATATGGCATATAAAATTAATTTAGCTGAAAATGGTAGTACATATAAAATAAATTTAAATGATACAGAGTATAATGTAAATGTGCCAGTAAATGGAGAACATTTTGTATACAATAGTTTATGTGCAATAGCAATAGGAAAAGCTTTAAATATATCTAATGAAGAAATAATAAATGGAATTTCGAAATTTGAGCTTACAAAAAGAAGAATGGAAATTTTAAAAACAAAAAATGATATTGTAATAATAAATGACTGTTATAATGCAAGTTATGATTCTATGAAAGCAGCTATAGAATATTTATCAACATTAAGAAAAAGAAAAATTACAATATTAGGGGATATGTTAGAACTAGGAGAATTTAGTAAAGAGTTACACGAAAAGGTAGGAAAAGAAGTTGCAAAAAATAAAATAGATATATTAATTACAATTGGATTAGAGTCAGAAAATATAGCATTGGGAGCAGAAAAAAGTGGTATGGATAAAGCAACAATATACAAATTTAGATGTAAAGAAGATGCTATGGAAAAAATAAAAAATATAGTAAAAAAAGAAGATGCTATTCTTATTAAAGCATCAAATGCTATGAAATTTGATGAGATTACTAAAGAACTCTTAAAATAGTATATAAAAATGCAATATGCAAAAAGTACAAAAGTATATTAGATATAATAAATTTAGCATAATAAAATTATACAAGGAGGAAAAAATTTGAGAAAAATAAAATTAGCTGTTATATTTGGTGGAATGTCAACAGAACATGATGTTTCTATTGTGTCTGGTGCATCTGTTTTAAATAATTTAGATAAAGAGAAATATGAAATATTTCCAATATATATTGATGCACAAGGAATTTGGAAAAAGTATGTAGGGAATATAGAAACACTTTCTACATTACATGTCGGAGATAAAATTGACAATATAGAAAAAATAGAAAATCCAATGGAATATTTAAAGAAATGTGATATAGCTTTTCCAGTTTTACATGGACTATATGGAGAAGACGGAACAATACAAGGATTGCTTGAACTTTTAAAAATTAGGTATGTTGGATGCAAAGTTCTAGCGTCAAGTTTAGCAATGGATAAAGCTTATACAAAAATGGTATTTGAAAAAGCAGGGCTAAAACAAGCTAAGTATGTATTTATATATAAAACTAATAATGATGAATACGAATTTATAGAAGATAATTTTGAATCAAAATTAATAGATGTTAATAAAATTACAGAAAAAGTTATGGAAAAATTAAAATTACCTGTATTTGTGAAACCATCAAATTCAGGTTCTTCTGTAGGAATAAAAAAGGCAAGTACGAAAGAAGAGTTAATGGAGGCAATTGAATATGCTGGGAAATATGACAGTAAAATTATTATAGAAGAACAAATTATAGGACAGGAATTAGAATGCGCTGTTCTCGGAAATAGGAATGTTATAGCATCTGGTGTAGGAGAGATAAAATCTGCTGAAAGCTATTATACTTTTGATGCAAAATATAATAATTCAGAGTCAAGAACAGTAATACCAGCAGAAATACCAGAAGAAAAGGTAGAAGAAATTAGAAAACAAGCTATAAAAGCATTTAAAGCAATAGATGGAACAGGACTTTCTAGAGTAGACTTTTTTTTAGGAAATAATGGAGAAATTTATATAAATGAAATAAATACTATGCCAGGATTTACTCAAATTAGTATGTACCCAAAATTATTTGAGGCATCTGGTATAAGCTATAAGGAATTACTAAATAGACTTATAGAACTAGCTTAATAGAAAGGAGATGGTCTTATGTATTTAATGCATAAGACCAATATTAAAAATGGAGTTTAATTTAGAAGAAATAACAAAAGATGTAAAAAATACACTGTCAGAGAAAAGATATATACATTGTATAGGGGTTATGGAACAAGCAGCATATTTAGCTAAAAAATACGGATATGATATAGATATAGCAAGAGTTGTTGGGATTGCACATGATATAGCAAAAGAAATTCCTGAAGAAGAAAAGTTAAAATATGTAGAACAAAATAATATAGAAATAGACAAAATAGAAAGTGTAAATATAGGATTGTTACATGCAAAAATTGGAGCAGATATTTGTAAAAAGAAATATAATTTTACAGAAGAAATGCAAAATGCAATAAAATATCATACAACAGGCGATGAAAATATGAATATTTTAGCCAAAATAATATTTGTAGCAGATAAAACCGAGAAAAATAGAAAATATGAAGACCTAAAAACTGTAAGAGATTTAGCAGATGAGGATTTGGACAAGTGTATTTTATATATTTTAGATTATATGTTAGTAGATAATGTAAATAAGAAAAAATTAATCCACCCCAATAGTATTAAAATAAGAAATAAAATAATGTTAGATAATAGTGTTACACAAAAGTAAAAAAATTGACATATTTCTCATAAAAATGTCATAAATTCTTTATTTGTCCAAATGGATATGATATAATATATGCATATTATTTGGGAGGGGACTACAATGATTTTTAAAGACTATTATAAAATATTAGGTTTAGAATCATGTAAAGTAACAAATGAAGAAATCAGGGTAGCCTATAGAGAGCAAGCAAAAAAATACCATCCAGATGTTATAGGAAGAGATAATTTTTCAGAAGAAAGATTTAAAGATATAAATGAAGCTTATAAGGTATTATCAAACATTACAACAAGAAAAAAATATGACAGAATGTGGAATATGCATGTAGGTAGAAGAAAAATAAATCTTGACGATAAAAAGAAAAAAGCATCTTTTTCAGGAGATATTATGAACATGTTTTTCGGAGTAGGAGAGATGTCTACTACAAGTAAAAAAGTAACAAAAGCTATAGAACCAATAAGAGGAGAAGATGTGGAAACTCAAATAGATGTTTCAATATATGAGGCATTTTTCGGTATGGAAAAGAAAATTTCTTTAAGAACAATAAATGGAAAAATGAAGACATTTACTGTAAAAATTCCAGCAGGAATAAGAAATGGTGAGAAAATACGTTTATTAGGGCAAGGAAAGTCAGGAGAAAACGGTGGAAAAAATGGAGATTTATTTGTAAAGATAAATTTAAAAGACGATAAAAAATTTAAGATTATGGGAAATAACATATATACAAATATATATTTAACACCATGGGAAGCAGCATTAGGAGCTAAGATAGATATTTCTGCTATAGATGAAAACATTTCTTTGCTAGTACCACAAGGAATAGAGAGTGGAGAAAAAATAACTATACCAAATAAAGGATATAAAGATGGACAAGGTGGTAGAGGAGAATTGGTTGCAGAAGTAAAAATAATGATACCAAAACATTTATCTTCTACAGAAAAAGAATTATTTAGTAAATTATCTAAAACGTCAAATTTTAAGCCAAGAGAGATATATAGTTAACATAAATTAACTAAAATTATTGACATATTATTTACAGCGTTGTATAATTATAAATAGTGGTCTAGTTAAACAAAAGACGAGCTATTTTTGCAGTAATAATTGCAGAAGAGGAGGAAAAAGATGGAAAGTATTAGTGGAAAAAATTTTAGCATTACAGATCCACAAGGAGTAAATACTGTTATCTATCGTATAAATAAAACGGAAAACTATGTAGAACAAAATCTTCCAAAGTATACTGTAGAAAGACTGACATATGGAGAAGAAATAAATGGTACAATGAAGAAAAAAGTTTTCTTTATTGATGAACCAAGAGAAAGGGAACAATTAGTAATACTTTCTTTTGGACAAGATAAGGTAGTAGTAAACTCTGGTATTATGGAAAATGACAAAGTAAAAATTGCCAAGAAACCAATACCAATAAAATTTGACACTTTATATTCTGAAAAAGAAATGGAATATAAAAATTTTAGATATACACCAGACCTAAAAAGGCAAATAACAATAATAGACCCAGATACAGCTGAAGAAGTAAAACCAATATTATATTTCGATGATAAAACAAATGAAGTAAAAGGTAAATGTAAATTAAAACCTTATAAGTCATATTTCTCTTTTGAAATTAGAGATAAAAAAGAAGACCAATAAGAGAGGGGTTAAATAAATATGGGAAGTACAAATGTACCGAATAAAAAACAAGTAAAAGATGAAAGAGATAATCCTACAAGTGCAAATATGCAAACAGTATTAACAGGTAGAGGAATTGAAGTACCTGAAAATACAGTAAAGGGAAAAACACATGATTTAGGACCAACAGAATATGATATTAATTTAGGAAGTATAGAATTAGTTGCAAGTACATGTGAATTAGGAAAAGATAATATTTTAAGAGATGCACATGGAAATCCAGTCATAGCAATGCAAAAAGGTAGTTATCAAACTGTAAAAGAAAGTCAAACAAAAAGAAGTAGATATACAAGAACTAAGAGAACTGTCCAAAGAGTAGACGAAACTAGATAAGAACTAAAGAGGTGTAGTTATGAATATAGCTAGAGTAATTAAAGAAAATAAAGTAAGCCTAATCGTAATAATCGTATTATGGCTTATTTTGACGCTTGTATTTGTTGCTCCACTTGCATATGCTATTTCATATGCTGGACAAAGTGGGGCTTTTAATTTTACTGTATTTATAGAAACTTTTGTGTCATCATTAATTAGTTTTAATGCAATAACAAAAGTATTTTCGGCAATGACAGTAGGAATATTTTTTAAAACATTAGGAATTTTTACAGTTATATATGCAATATTTGCTACAATAGGATTTTTTAGAACAAAAACAAAAGGTGATTATTATAATATAGAACATGGTTCAAGTG
>FR901500.1:0-1590 GCA_000438355.1 Clostridium sp. CAG:273 | reverse complement strand
GTCAAAATGGAGAACAATATAGAATATTAAGTAAAACAAAAGGAATTATATTAGCAGAAAACAATTATTTACCAGTAGATAAAAGAGGAAATGTAAACGTATTAGTAGTTGGACGGTTCAGGTTCTGGTAAATCTGCATCATATTCTATTCCAAATGCATTTCAATGTTTGGGTTCATATGTATTTACAGACCCTAAAGGAGAATTGTATGATAAAACAGCAGGATACTTAAAAAGCCAAGGATATGATATAAAAGTATTAAATTTGGTTAATCCTTCAAATAGTGATGGATATAATCCACTTATGCATATATCTAGCGAAATAGATGTAGATGTTGTTGCAAACACAATAGTAAAAGGACAAAAATCAGAAAGTGGTAGTTCAGATCCATATTGGGATGATATGGCAGAAATGTTATTAAAAGCATTAATATATTATTTAATGGCAATGAGACCGGAAGAAGAGCAAAACTTGGCAAGCTGCTCAGAACTTGTTAGAGCAGCTAATACAAATGGAGGAAGTAATTTACTAACAGAATTAATGAACCAATTACCATATGATCATCCAGCAAGAATGAACTATAAATCAATAGAAATAGCTCCAGAAAAAACATATGGTTCTATACTAAGTTCATTACAATCTAAACTTGGTAAATTTGATTCAAAAGAAATTGCAGAAGTTACATCAACAGATACAATTAATTTTGATGATATAGGAAGCAAAAAAACAGCGGTTTATGTTATATCTTCAGATACACATAAAGCATATGACTTTTTATTAACCATATTCTTTTCACAAATGATTCAGCAACTATATAATTTTGCAGATGAAAATGGTGGAAGACTAAAAGTACCAACATATTTTATATTAGACGAATTTGCTAATATTGGTCAAATACCAGACTTTGATAAAAAGATATCAACGAGTAGAAGTAGAGGAATATCTTTTAGTGTTATTTTACAAAACTTGGATCAATTGGAAGCTGTATATGAGAAATCATATGAAACAATAATGGGTAACTGTGATACACATGTATTTTTAGGAAGTAACTCATTTAAAACAGTAGAATATTTTTCTAAAGCATTAGGAGAAAAAACAGTATTTAGAGATAGTAAATCAATAAATAGAGATAAACATTACCATAAACAAGGTTTAAGCGAATCAGATCAATCTGTAGCAAGAGCCCTTATGACACCTGACGAGTTAAGAAGAATGGATAATGACCTATGCATTATTTTTGAAAAGGGACTAAAACCAGTTAAAGCAAGGAAATATTATTACTTTGAAAAACCAATAGCTAGAAAATTACAAGAACATACACTAAATCACTTAGAATTTGATGTTGGAGTTAGAGGAAAATGGAGAAAATATAATCCATATAACCCATATGTAGAAGAAAATGATAAAAATCAACAACAGAAAGACTTAAAAGTAGAATCTTTGGATGACTTATTTGAAGATGTTCCAAATGATACAAAAACTCATAAAACGCAAGAGAAAATTTCAGGAGATAAAAAATTAATAGAAAATACAAATGAAATGGATAATTTAATAGATAATAATGTACAATCAAATAATACTTCAGAAATA
>FR901499.1:13643-16860 GCA_000438355.1 Clostridium sp. CAG:273 | reverse complement strand
TAGTAGCTTGTATTCCAGCAGCTGTAATAGGACTTTTATTTGATGACAAAATAAATGAACTATTTTATAATCCTACAGTAATCGCGATAGCTTTAATAGTATTTGGTATAGCTTTTATTTTTATAGAAAATTGGCATAAAAGTAGAAAATCTGAACCAAGAGTAAATAATGCTTTGCAAATAACATATAGAGATGCATTAATTATAGGAGTATTTCAACTAATTGCAGCAATTTTTCCAGGAACATCACGTTCAGGTGCTACAATAATTGGTGGATTGTTAATAGGATTATCTCGTGTAACAGCAGCAGAATTTACATTTTACTTGGCAATACCTGTAATGTTTGGTGCAAGCTTATTAAAACTAATTAAATTTGGTTTAGCATTTACAGGAACAGAACTTGCAATATTAATAGTAGGAATGGTTGTAGCATTTATAGTATCTGTTTTAGTAATTAAATTCTTAATGAGTTATATTAAAAAACATGACTTTAAAGTATTTGGTTGGTATAGAATTATACTTGGTATTTTAGTACTTGCAACTTTAGTATTTTAAAAAATAAATTTTATATTAAATTTAAAAGCATTAAAAAATAAATTTTATATTTAATTTAAAAGTATAAATAAAAAATTAAGTTTAATAAATGCAATAAATATAAAATTAATAAATGCAATAAATATAAAAAGTATTAATAAAGTAACAAAAATATATAACTTAATCATAGGCTCTTTCATATAATAGTGAAGGGGCCTATGAACGTTTTTAAAGATTTATATGAAGCTGCAATAAATATTAAAGAAAAAGACCCAGCATGTAGAAATGTATTAGAAGCAATTATTTTGTATCCAGGATTTCATATATTGGTATTTCATAGAATAGCACATTTTTTTTATAAACATAAACTTTTATTTATAGCAAGACTTATTTCTCAGATAGGAAGATTTTTTACAGGAATAGAAATACATCCAGGAGCACAAATAGGTAGAAGATTATTTATAGACCATGGTATGGGAATTGTAATAGGGGAAACAGCCACTGTTGGAAATGATTGTACAATATATCATAATGCAACACTTGGTGGAACTGGAAAAGATAAATATAAGAGACATCCTGATTTAGGAAACAATGTAATGGTAGGAAGTGGAGCAAAAGTATTAGGACCAATAAAAATAGGAAATAATGTTAAAATTGGCGCAAATGCAGTTGTTTTAAAGGATGTACCTAATGATACAACTGTAGTTGGAGTGCCAGCTTGTAATACAAAATAATGTTGAAAAAGTAAAAGCTAAACAATACAGAATCAATAATAGTAGAAATAACTTTTCAAAATTATCTTGAAAAATTATTAATAATATTATATAATTTTAATAATGTTTATTTAATTGTGTTTTAAAAAGAAACTTAGTAGTAGTTTATAGTTACAAATCTAAGAGAGATAGTGGTTGGTGAAAACTATTAGCATATAAATTTACGAATTACAATTCTTATAGCAATTAACGTTAGCAACGAATAGCTTAAAATAAGGCAATCAATTAAAAAATGTAAAGAAAAAATATATTAAAAATTAATTTTATAATTAAATTTTTTAGCAAAATCCCATATTTATATGTATAATTGGTTGTAAATAAAGGTGGTACCACGAGTCAAATCGTCCTTTAATGGATAATTTGGCTCTTTTTGTTTTTGGATTCATTATTAATATTTTAAGCTTTTTGTTTTACTATTTTTTATTAAGTTAATTTTGTAATAGTGTAAAGTAATTTATGAAAAAATAGATTATGAAAATTTTATAAAGGAGGAAATTTTATGACATTATATGAAGATTTACAATGGAGAGGACTAATTAAAGATGTATCTAGTCCAGAACTAGAGAAAAAATTAAATGAAGGAGGACTTACTTTTTATATTGGAACAGACCCTACAGCAGACAGTTTGCATGTTGGACATTTATCTAGTTTTCTTATTTCTAAAAGATTAAAAGATGCAGGACATAATCCAATACTTCTTGTTGGAGGTGGAACTGGTTTAATAGGAGATCCTCGTCCTACTACTGAAAGACCTATGATTTCTAAAGAAAATGTAGAAAATAATTTTGAGAGTTTAAAGGCTCAAGTCGAAAAAATATTTGGATTTAAAGTTGTTAATAATTATGATTGGCTAGGAAAAATTAATATGCTAGACTTTTTACGTGATTATGGCAAATACTTTAATATAAATTATATGTTAGATAAAGATATTATAAGAAGAAGATTAGATGAGGGAATTACTTACACAGAATTTTCTTACATGATTTTGCAAGCAACAGACTTTAAATATTTACATGAAAATTATGGAGTAAATATGCAATGTGCAGGTTCAGATCAATGGGGTAATATTACAGCAGGTATTGACTTAATTAGAAAAACAACTGGTGACGAAGTATATGGCTTTACTATGCCACTTGTAACAGATTCACAAGGACGTAAATTTGGTAAGAGTGAAGGAAATGCATTATGGCTAAACAAAGATAAAACATCAAGTTACCAATTATATCAATTTTTCGTAAATGTAGAAGATTGCAAAGTAATTGATTATTTAAAAATTTATACTTTCCTATCTAAGGAAGAAATTGAAGAATTAGAAAGAAAGAATAATGAACACCCTGAATTAAGAGAAGCTCACAAAGCATTAGCAAGAGAAATTATAACATTTTTACATGGCAAAGAAGAATATGAAAAAGCTGTTAACTTAGCTGACCATTTATTTAACAATAAATTTAATGATTTATCTAAGAAAGATATAGAAGATTTATTCCAAAATGCTGACATAAAAGACATTGAAACAGGAAAAAATGTTGTTGATATATTAGTAGATTTAGGTGCAGTATCTAGCAAAAGGGAGGCAAGAGAATTTATTGGAAATGGTGCTATTTCTATAAATGGTGATAAAATAACTAATACTGATGTAATAGTAAATCAAGACTTATTTATAGAGGGAAAATATCTTGTAGTAAAAAGAGGTAAGAAAAATTACTATGTAGGAAAGATAAAATAAATTTTGAAGTTAAAAAACAAATATTGAAGTAATGAAATAAAAAAATTATGAAAATCAAAAAATATTAATTTTTTTAAATATAGTAAAATATTAAAAAATACGAAATATTTTTTAAATGTAAATATCATAAAATAAAACCCAAAATGTTTTTCCAACATTTTGGGTTTTATAAACTTCAGAGTAGT
>FR901499.1:12642-13635 GCA_000438355.1 Clostridium sp. CAG:273 | reverse complement strand
AGTAGTCTCCCAGTTATATTGGGGATAATTATTAAAATTTAAGAACATATATTTTACTTAAGGCTGTATTTTATTTAAGAGTATATATTTTATATTTCTCTATTCAAATTTCCATTTGTATAATTTTTTCCTTCTAATTTATTTCCTAATGCAACAGTATTAATAACAGTATTAATTTCATCAATACTTTCATCTAAAATATCAATACGTAAAGAATTTACGTTAAAATCTTTAGGTGAAAGGGAAAGCGTTTTACAATTGTAAATTGTAGTTATCGTTTGAATATTGTTAGGCATAATTCTAAATTTCATACCAAGTCTATCTCTTAAATAATATTTTTTATTTAAAGAACATCCTGTTCCGCAGTTTGGATAACATTTATTACTATGACTTAAATAGCAGTAATTACAATACATTAGAGGCATATTGCCATAAACAATTAATTCTGTATCTAAACAAGAAGAAGTGGTTAAACTAATAATGTTATTTTTATCTAGTTCTAGTGGCATAGTAATTGTATTTAATCCAAGACTTTTATATTCCTCTATAGAGAATAAGTTGAATACATTTAAACTGTGATTTCCAATTAATTTTATATCTTTTAGTTTATTGTTTTTAATAATATCTTTTACTATATTAAATCCAGAAACATTAGATATTATAAATCCTTTTATATTGTAATCTTTTATAATGTTTTCTATTATATTTGTTACAAGATTTTTATAATTAGTTTTTAGTATAACAGGCATATAAATGTATAAATTTGAGAATTTTTCAAATAATTTAATTATGTCTTTATAATTTTTATTCATAAAAAGTGATATTGGTATGTAAATATTCTCTACGCTATTAAAGCTAATTTTAGAATAGTCATAGTTTTTATTTAGGTTATTAAACAAAATAGAAATTTTCTTATAACTAGTATTTTCATTGCTTAATTCATTTGATGTATTTATCTCTTTTTCTATAATTTCTTTAATTTGATTATCAGAC
>FR901499.1:10615-12634 GCA_000438355.1 Clostridium sp. CAG:273 | reverse complement strand
TAATTTGATTATCAGACAAATTAGATTTCTTTACAAATTTATTAACTATTTTAGATGATATTTCATCTAAAGTTTTTCTTCGTAACTCATTTAAAGAGGCAATACTTGGCACATATAGTCCATCATCAAGTATTACTTCAATTTTTGAAAATTCAAAAGGTGTATTTTTAGTTTTAGCAATTTGATTTATTATTCTTTCTTCTGTAATAGGAGAATTTATAGCATCTATTGGAATTATTTCAGAAATGAGTTTTACTTTTATATCATTATAAATTGCAAAATCATCACAAGGATATATTTCTGAAGTTTCATTAACATATTGTATTTCAGTATTTTCTAAATCTACTATATTTGAATTTACGGTAGATACTTCAAGCGATATTTTTTGTCCTTTTTTTACTGTTACAATAGCGTTAAGTTTAATTTTTTTATTTTCATAATTTTCGTAAGAATATTTTACTGCATTATCTAAAGTTTTACTAGATAGCTTGTATACTTTGTCTCCAACAGAGATATTTCCTTTCATTCTTCCAAAAGTAATAATTTTTCCATCTGTAGCAGAAACTACATTTTTGTCTTTTATCATTAATTCAGAAACAGTATATGTATAATCTTCCTTTTCAACACTTATAGTATCTCCTATAGATAGGTTTTCGTGTGATTCTAAAGTAATTAATCCTTTTAATTTATTATAATGAACAATATTTCCTAAATATAATCCCATATTGTTTGGTTTTTTAGAGTAAATTAATTCTTTGTTTTCTTTTTCATTAAGATGACCTTCAGAAAAGCCACCTCTGTTAAATACTTGCATAAGTTGTTTTAAGTCTTGTTCGTCTATTTTATATTCTTCATCACTATAAGCTAAGTCAATATATTTGCGGTAAATTTTTGCAACAGTAGCAACATATTCAGGTGTTTTCATTCTACCTTCTATTTTTAGAGAGGTAACACCTGCATCTATTAAATTTGGAATATAAGAAAGACCACATAAATCTTTTGTACTTAATAAATAACCTTTTTCTAAAATTTTGTCTTTTTTAACCGAAAGTTTTGATATTATATTTTCTTTAGAATTAGAGTCAGCATTTTCTGAAATTAGTTCATATGGAAGTCTACATGGACCTGCACATTTACCTCTATTTGCAGAACGTCCACCAACTAAGCTAGAAAATAAGCATTGACCAGAATAAGAGATACAAAGAGCTCCATGTATAAATGCTTCTGTTTCTAAATTGCAATTTTGGCAAATATATTCTATTTCGTTTATAGCAAGTTCTCTTGCAAGAACAACACGCTTAAAACCTAATTTTTGAAGCTCCAAAGCTCCTTCTAAATTATGTATTGACATTTGTGTACTTGCATGTATTGACATATATGGAAAATGTTTTATTAAGAAATTAGCTAAACCAAAATCTTGTACAATTATAGAGTCAACACCAAATTCATATGCTTTTTTAGCAAGAAAAACTGCATCTTCAAATTCATTATTTTTTATTAAAATATTTAAAGTTAAATGTGACTTTACATTTCTTAAATTACAGTATTCTATAGCTTGTTTTAAAGTATCTATATCAAAATTTTTTGCAGAAGCTCTAGCATTAAACATGTTTGCACCAAAATATACACTATCTGCACCATTTTGCACAGCAGCTTTTAAACATTCAAAATCACCAACAGGTGCTAATAATTCAATTTTTTTCATTGAAATTTCAATCCTTGTAAAAATATTTAGATTTTGCTTTGGAAAATCTATAAAACATAAATTATAATATATTTATAATGTTAAGAATATAAATTTATCATAATTTTATAAAACAATAAAATGTTGTCTATTTATAAAAATATTTTGAAATAATTTTTTCGACAATATAATTGTAACACAAAATAATGTTTTTGCATACTAATATTATATAAGAAAATATAGTCTTTTATTTTCTAAAAATTGGATAATAAAAAATATAGAACAAGAGTTAGAAGGATATAAAAAATATAATATATAAAATGTAAAAAAGAAAA
>FR901499.1:0-10592 GCA_000438355.1 Clostridium sp. CAG:273 | reverse complement strand
AGTAAAATAATATATGTAAATATTATCCAAAATAAAAGTATGAATTGGAGGTAAAAGTATGCAAGACGAAGTAAGAGATTGTAGTTGCTGCAATAATTGTAATCAAGGAGGATTATTTGGCAATTTATTTGGAGGATGTAATAATGACAGCACAATATTATTTTTTATAATAATATTCTTATTATTATTTACAAATTTCGGATGTGGATGCGGAAGATAGTAAAAAAAGTATTTGCATTTTTCTAACTTATATGTTACAATATAATTCGTTCTAAGATATGAGAAACATAAGTAGGAGAGTGTAAATATGGAAATAGTAAAATACATTGTTTTAGGTTTATATGTAATAGTTTGTGTCGCTTTAATTATATTAGCTACAATACAAGCAAAAGATAATCAAGGAGCTTCTGGAACAATAATGGGTTCTAGTACAAATAACTTTTATGAGCAAAATAAAGGTAGAACTAAAGAAGGTAGAATGAAAAGATGGACTATTATCCTAGGAGTTCTATTTGCAGTCTTAGCAATTGTTTTAGGAATTTTATACATGATTTAATAAAAAATAAAATAAGCATTGGAGCGACGGTTTATGGCTGTCGCTTTTGTGCTATGTAGTAGGTGTGAAATATGAAAGATAATAAAGAAAAAAATACTGTTGTTGGAACATATCAAAACAGCAAAAACTTTGGTTTTGTTGTGCCAGATGATACAAGTCTTGGTACAGATATTTTTATATCTAAAAAAAATAAAAACAAAGCTAAAAATAATCAAAAAGTTTTAGTTAAAATAACAAAATATCCAGAAAAAAAGAAAAATGCAGAAGGAAAGATAATTGAAGTAATAGGAAATATAAACCAAGCAGGTGTGGATATGCTTTGCCTTGTTAAGGAATATAATTTACCATACGAATTTCCAATACCTGTTTTAAAAGAAGCAAAGTCAATTAAACAGGAAATAGATAAGCAAGAAATTCATAACAGATTAGATTTACGCAAAGAAGAAATGTTTACAATAGATGGAGATGACTCAAAAGACTTAGACGATGCTGTAAGTGTTAAAAAACTAAAAAATGGAAATTATGAATTAGGTGTACATATTGCAGATGTTAGCCATTATGTAAAAAGTGGATCTAAATTAGATAAAGAAGCAATTACAAGAGGTACAAGTATATATATGCTAGACAGAGTAATACCAATGCTTCCTAGAGAACTTTCAAATGGAATATGTAGCTTAAATGCTGGACAAGATAGATTTGCTATTTCTGTAATAATGGAAATAAACAAAGAAGGTAATATAGTAAAATCTAAAATTGCTAAAACTGTAATAAATGTAAGTGAAAGAATGACATACAATAATGTTAAGATTATACTTGAAAATAGTAATAATAAGAAAAAAGATAATGAATTTATAGAAAATACTATTAAAACTATAGAAGATATAAAAATAAGTGAAAAATTAGATATAGTAAATTCTGAAAATAAATTGAAAATTGAAGAAGAAAAATTAAATAAAACAGAGATAGACAAAAAAGAAGAATATAAAACAGAAGTAGTAAAAAAATATAAAAAATATATGTCTCATTTTAAAAGAATGGAAGACTTGGCAAAAATTTTAAAAACAAGAAGAGAAAAAAACGGATACTTAAGTTTAGATATTCCAGAAAGTAAAATTATATTAGATAAAAATGGAATTGCTGTAGATGTAAAAAAATATGAAACATCATTTGCAAATGAAATAATAGAACAATTTATGCTTACAGCAAATGAAGTTGTAGCAGAGACTTTTAATAAATTAAAGGCACCATTTATATATAGAGTTCATGAAATACCAGATATGGATAAAGTAAAAGAATTAAATAAATTTTTATTTAATTTAGGTTACAAAATAAAGATAAATAAAGATACAGTAGAACCTATTGCATTTGAAGAAGTATTAAAACAAATTAAAGGAAAGCCAGAAGAAAAAGTTATATCAACATTAATATTAAGAACATTAAAAGTTGCTAAATATGAACCTGAAAATAAAGGTCACTTTGGTATAGCAAGTAAGTGTTATTGCCATTTTACATCTCCTATAAGAAGATATCCAGACTTATTTATACATAGAGTAATATCACAATATTTAAATGATAATAATAATAAAATAGAAATAAAAAATGATATTAGCACTTCAAAAAAGGTTAATTTAGAGGAAAAACAAGAAAGTAAAACTATAAAGAATAAATTGCCAGATGAACTTTATGAAAAATATATTGGACAAGCAGAAAAATATGCAGAACAATCATCTGAATGTGAGAAAATAGCACAAAAAGTAGAAAGAGATGCAGAAGATGTAAAAAAAGCAGAATATATGCAAAATAAAATTGGAGAAGAATACGAAGGAATAATTTCAAGTGTAACATCATTTGGTATATTTGTAGAACTTGAAAATACTGTTGAAGGGTTAATTAGATTTGATAATCTAGGTAATGAATACTTTATATATGATGAAGACAATAAAACGCTAATAGGGGAAAAGACAAAGAAAGTGTACCATATAGGTGATAAAATTAGAATACGTGTAATAGCTGCAAATAAACAAACTAGAAAAATAGATTTTGAAAGTTTATAAATTGGGACTAGATTATAATTTTCTAAAATATAAATTATAAGTGAACTGGAATAAAATATAAAACAAATTTTATTTTTTTAAATTTGTATATAAAGATAAAAAGTCACTATAATTAAGAACTAAAAGGAGAAAAAAGATGGATGGAAAATATACATTTAATGAATTTTGTAATAATTTAGATGAGGGATATCAAATTTATTATACTTATGTAAGAAATAGGTATTTATTATATAAAACTTCTGAAAATTGTTATACACAAAAGCTTCTTACAGAACATGAAAAAAATCCTCAACCAAGACATAGCATGTTAACATTTAAACGCATAAAAGAAATGTTTCCTCATATGGAAGAAATTGAGTATAAAGTATAAAAAATTAAAATGTATAATTGTGTTTTAAAAGCTCTAAATATATTGAAAAATAAAGTATTATAGCTAATTTTAACTTTGAAAAGAGAAAATAGAAAAAAAGGTAACTTTTTTGTGAAAATTATTGTAAAAAATATATATTAAGTATATAATCAAACCATAATGAATTTATATAAATTTATTAAAGACAAAGGAGGAATTGATATGTTAAAATCAAACATAGGTTGGAGTACAGAAGCAAATAATTTTGAAGCAGGAAGAGCCTCAGCTAAAAAGGCTGTAGTAGATTTAGTTCAAACAAAAGTAGCATTTTTGTACACATCATCAGATAATAATGTTAAAGAAGTGCTAGAAGGAGCAAAAGAAGAACTTGGTACAGCACCAATTATTGGTTGTACATCAAGTGGAGGAATTATAGTTCCAGATGGATATATTTCATCTGAGAATGGATTTGTTGGAATTATGGCAATAGGAGATCCAGATACAACGGTAGGAGTAGCTGGGTCAAGTAAACAAAAAGATGCAAGAGAAACAGGTAGACTACTTGCAAAAGAAGCAATGGAGAAAGCAGGTAAAACAGTAGCGCCAGCATATTTTTATATGGTAGCTTCTCCAGCAGAAGAGGAAGATTACTTAAAAGGTATTGAAGACGTAATTGGTAGAGTACCTTTCTTTGGAGGAAGTGCAGCAGATAACACAGTATCAGGAGATTGGAGCATTTTCACAAACGATAAAGTATTTTCAGATGGTTGTGCAGTAGCATTTTTCTATACAGATAAACCAATGGCAAATGTATATACAGGAGCATATCATGAAACAACAAATTCAGGTGTTATTACAAAGATAGAAGGAAAAAGAACATTAGTAGAAATAGATGGAGTACCTGCAATGAAAAAATATGCAGAATGGACAGGTAAAAAATTAAAAGATTTAGCAGGTGGAAATTTACTTTCTCAAACAATATTAGCACCATTAGGTGTAAAAGATAGATTAGGAGATTTAGTAGCAATTCGTCATCCAATGAATGGAAATGATGATTATTCAATGAATATAGGAAATAATTTAGCAGTAAACACAGCTGTTATTCAAATGGAAGCAACTGTTGATGAATTAATAGATTCAACAGGAAAAGCATTAAAAGAAGCTAAAAAGAACTTAAAACAAGATGTTGGAGCATATTTATTAGTTCATTGTGGAGGAAGAAAATTAGGAATTGGAGACAGAATAGACGAGGTTGCAAAACAATTACAAAAAGAAGCAAACGGAGTACCATTTATGACAATATTTACATTTGGTGAATATGGTTCAAAAGAACATGGTGCAAATACATGTGGAGGATTAATGCTTTCTTTCACAGCAATAGGTAAATGAATAGGACAGTCTACAGAAGTAGACTGTCAGAATATGACGCAGGAAGAAGATAAAAAAAGGAGGGAAACTAGTATGAAAAATTTAATAGGATATGAATGGAAAGAAGCTTCAGATGGAAATAAGATAGAAGTTGTTAATCCAGCAACAAGTGAACTTATTGATACAGTTCCAAATGTTACAGAAGAGGACGTTAATAAAGCAGTAGAAGTTGCAGAGATAGAACAAAAAAAATGGGCAGAAGTACCTATTCACGAAAGAGCTGACAAATTATATAAATTTGTAGATTTAATAGAAGAAAATAAAGAAAGATTAGCACAGCTTTTAACAGCAGAAACAGGAAAGCCAATAAAAGAAGCAAGAGGAGAAATAGCAAATGTTAGGATAGGTGTTAGAGCATTTATTGAAAGAGCAAAACACTTATATGGAGAAAGTATTCCAGCAGGACAAGAAGCTGGTCAAGAAAAGACAATGCAAATAACTAAGAGATATCCAATAGGAGTTATTGCAGCAATTATACCATTTAATTTTCCAAGTGACTTATTTTGTCAAAAAGTACCACCAGCACTACTTATGGGAAATAGTATAATTGTAAAACCATCAAATTATAATCCGCTTACTTTAATTGAGTATGTAAAATTAATGATAGAAGCTGGAGTGCCAGCTGGTTGTATTCAAATATTAACAGGTGACGGACCAAAAGTAGGACAAGCATTAGCTAGACATCCAGGGGTACATTTAGTATCTTTAACAGGTGGAACAGCAGCAGGAATTCAAACAATGGGCACATGTTCACAAAATTTAACACATGTAATGCTTGAACTTGGCGGAAATGATGCATTTATTTTCTTAGAAGATGGAGACATGGATTTAGCAATTAAAGAAACCATTTGGGGAAGATTATATAATGGTGGACAAGTATGTTGTGCAAGTAAGAGATTTTTAATTCACAATTCAAGAAAAGCAGAATTTATAGAGAAAATGAAAGAAGTTATATCAAATTTAAAAGTTGGAGACCCTACAAAAGAAGATACAGATATGGGACCAATGATTAATATAAATGCTGCAAAAAGAATTGAAGAACAAGTAAATAAAACAGTTGCAGAAGGAGCAAAAATAGTATGTGGAGGAAAAAGAGAAGATGCATACTATTATCCAACAATTCTAGATAATGTGACAAAAGACATGGAAGTTGCAAAAGATATGGAAATATTTGGACCAGTAATTTCTGTTATTGGATTTGACACTGTGGAAGAAGCAATAGAGATTGCAAACCAATCTTCTTATGGTTTATGTGGATGTGTAATTACTAGAGATTATTCTTTAGGCATGAAGGTAGCAGATAAACTAGAATGTGGAGGCGCAATAGTAAATGGTGCAAGCTTCTATCGTTCATTTGAGATGCCATTTGGAGGATGGAAACATAGTGGTATAGGAAATGAAGGAGTTTTAACAACATTACAAGAAATGAGTAAAATAAAGACAATAATTTTGAAAAACATATTATAATTTTTAAAACAAGGTAACACACAATTTGTTCAAAAAATAAAAAAAGGAGTAGGTCTACAAAAAAGCATAATATATTTTGAGTTCTATTCTTAATATAGCAAATTGTGTGTATCCCTGTGTCTAAATTTATACGAGGAGGAAATGATTTTAATGGCAGTTACAAAATTTGTTTTAAATGAGACATCATATTTTGGAGAAGGAGCTAGAAGTGTTCTAGCAGACGAAATTAAGAATAGAGGATTTAAAAAGGTATTAGTTGTTACAGATAAATCACTTTATGAAGTAGGAGTTAGTAAAAAAGTTACAAATATTTTAGATGAAGCAGGAATAGAATATGGAGTATATCATGATGTACTTCCAAATCCACCAATTTCAAATGTAAATGCAGGAATTCAAATGTGTAAAGATATTGGAGCAGATGTAATTGTTGCTATAGGAGGAGGTTCTAGCATAGATACTGCAAAGGGTATATCTATAATTATGACAAACCCAGATAGAAGTGATGTTGTTTCTTTGAATGGTGTTTCTAATACTAAAAATAAAGGTTTACCAATTATAGCTCTTCCAACAACAGCAGGAACAGCTGCAGAAGTTACAATCAATTATGTAATAACAGACCCTGAAAGAGAAATAAAAATGGTTTGTGTTGATGAACATGATATTCCAATTGTTGCAATAGTTGATACAGAGCTTATGGCATCTATGCCAAAGTCTATTGCTGCTTCAACAGGTATGGATGCTTTAACACATGCGATAGAAGGATATATTACTAAAAATAGAAATACAATGTCGCAAATGTTCTCTATGAAAGCAATTCAATTAATATATGATAACTTAGATAAAGCTGTAAATGAAAAAGACCAAGAAGCTATTAACAATATGGGGCTTGGACAATATATAGCAGGTATGGCCTTTTCAAATGTTGGACTTGGAATAGTTCATTCAATGGCACATCAATTAGGTGCCGTATATGATACACCACATGGACTTGCAAATGCTATACTTCTTCCAACAGTTATGAAATTTAATGGAGAAACAAGTTATGAGGAATATAGAGAAATTTTAACTAGTGCATTCCACACAGATGCTACTAAATTTACAAAAGAAGAAGTTATAAAAACTTTTTGTGAGAAGATAAAGGATTTATCTGAGAGAGTTGGAATTACTCAAACAGTTGGTGAAGTTGGAGGAAAGATTGAAGACATACCAATGCTTGCTGACAAGGCCATGGAAGATCCTTGCAAACCAGGTAATCCAAGAGAAGTAACTAAGGAAGACTTTATAAAGTTATATGAAGAAGCTATGTAGAAAAAATATAATATAAAAAACCTCAGATTAAATCTGAGGTTTTTTAAGTGGCACTGCCACTTAAATTTAGAGAGTATCAAAATCGATACCATCCCCAAAAATTTGAGTAAGATTTTGCATGATGCGGTTGATGTTGTCACTAGTTTCACCAATGACGGAGACGAAAGTCTTTTCTTTACAGGAAGTAAGCATCAACTCATGCAGACGAATGTTGTTTTGACTGCTCTTCACAGCCTCAATGGCTGCACAATAGGGGCTGCACTCGGGAAGGTTTTTACCTCTGTTCCACGCGCAATAGTATGCACTTGTGGAATTTCTGTCATCAAAGTCAAAGGATGCAGGGATGGTAATAATTACCTTCCGCCGGTGTTTGTACTCGTCTGTAGGGCGAGTCTGGACAGTAACAGTTGCTTCTTGAATTTTTGGGTCGGTCGTATACATTTAACGACACTCCTTCTCTATATATTTTTGATGTACCACATAGGTACAACTAAATATATTATACCACTTTATAAAAGAATAAGCAATGATAATATAACTTTTAGTATATAATATCTTTTAATATGTAAAATATTGATAATATTGTATATATTATAATTAATTTTAATTTAAGTAAAAAACAGAAGAATTTCTGAAGTTTATTTTTCTGGCTGCACATTTACAGTTTGCTCATGTGTATATATAACCATCCCAGGTTTTGCCTTATTAGGCTTTTTTACATATTTCACTAATGTATAATCTACAGGTACATTTGAAGAAAGTTTTGCCTTACTATATTTTGCAGCTATAGAAGCCACTTTGTTAATTATTTCTTGTGAAGGATATTTATCTGGTATTCTTAATATTACATGGCTTCCATGAATATCTTTGGTATGAAACCATAGGTCATTATCATTTGCAAATTTTAAAGTTAAATAATCATTTTGAACATTATTTTTTCCAACAAATACATCATAATTATCAAGCTTAAAACATATAAATTGCTCTTTATTAAATTTATGTAATCTGTTATTAGATTTTTTCTTTTTTATAGCTATTTTGCCTTGTTTTTGTATACCAATATCTTTTATTAGAACATTATTTGAAATTTCATCGTAAATTTCTGTTAATTCTTCCATTGAATTAGAGTTTTCTAATTCATAAACAATACTTTCTAAGTATGATATTTGCTCATTAATTTCATTTTCTTGTGTTCTAACAAAAGATAATGCATTTTTTAATTTATTATATTTTTTAAAATATTTTTGAGCATTATTGTATGGAGACAAGCTTTTATCTAAAGGAATTACAACATCTTCACCTGTATAATAATTATTTAAAGTAATACTTTCCAAATGTGAATTATTAATTTTGTACATATTATTTACTATTAATTCTCCATATAGCTTAAAAGTGTCCATGTTATTACACTCTGACATTTTTTTATTAACATTAGCTAATTTATTTGTAAGTTTTTTTACTTTGCTTAAAATTAGTTTAAGCAAGCTGTTTCTATATAAAATAAAGTTTTGGCTTTCCTCTTTTTTATTATAAAATTTATCTATGTAGTTATTTATTTGAAGTGAGTTTTCTTTATTAAAATCAATTTTAACAGTATAATTTTGCAAATAATTTATACAAACTAATTTATCTACATTTTCATATAATTTATAAAGATAATTATATAGTGTTTTTATAGATGTTTCAGTTACATCATTATTTAAGTTTAATTCTATAAGAGCATGATTAATTAAAGAAGTACTTACTCCAACTAATTCTCCTGTAAAAATATTAGATAAATTTATATTAGACTGGTCTAAATTATTACTACTAATAAACTTTATAAAATCATCTGGGTTAATGTTTTTAGTCAAATCATATTTATTAGATTTTAATTCTTCGTATTTATAACCTGGTAATATATTTCTTTCAGATATTTCATCTTTTCTAAAGTGTTTTAGAGAATTTAAAATAACATTTTCAGAGTTGACTAAGATAACATTACTATATTTGCCCATTAACTCTATAGCAAGAGTATATTTTTGTAGTTCATTTTCTTCAGACATTGTGTCAAAGTCTATAAAAACAGTTCTTTCAAGCCCATTGGTATAAATATTTCGTATTCTACTACTTGTAAGATATTTTCTTAAAACCATGCAGAAATTAGGAGCTGTGAAAGGATTTTCTTTTATAAAATTTGTTAAATGTATTCTATAGTTATTAGAAGATATAACAATTTTTAAATTATTTTTACCAGTTAAACCATATAATTTTATTAATATTTCATCTGGTTCTGGTTGATAAATCTTCTCAACGCGACTATTTATAATATTTTTATTTAATTCTTGAATAATTCCTTTTATAACTACACCATCAAATGCCATAATTTTACCATCCTTTTAACAGTAAATTTATACCATAAATTGATGAAAATATCAATTATCTAATGTTAAATTTGATTAATAAGTGGAAATAAAAAAATTTGAGTTCAAATATCGCTTATAAATACTAAAATTTAGGCTTTTTCTCTTGACATTAATAAAAAGAATGTTCTATAATGAAATAGTAAAACTTCAGGAGGTAGCAGTATTATATGGACAAAACAAAGATATTTTATTCATCAGAAATAGACTATAGCAAAAAGACAGATGAGGAATTAGTAGAAATAATTAAAACTGGTGATAAATTAGCTGCAAATTATATTATAGATAGATATAAAAATCTTGTTAATATAAAAGTAAGTAAATATTATATTGCTGGAGCAGAGAAAGACGATATTATGCAAGAAGGATTAATAGGATTATTTAAGGCAATAAAATGTTATAGTCCAGAGCAAAATAGCAGTTTTAAATCTTTTGCAAATTTGTGTATAGACAGGCAATTAATAACTGCAATAAAAACATCAAATAGGCAAAAACACATGCCACTTAATTCATACTTATCATTAAATATGAATGCATATGACTCAGATGACGAAGAAAATAATACAACTGTTATGGAAATATTTAATAACGATACTATAGAAGATCCTCTTGATACATTAACAAAAAAAGAATATTATAAAAGCGTTGAGCTTGCTATAGATAAGTCTTTAAGTAAGTTTGAAAAAAAAGTTTTAAATAGATATGTGCAAGGAGAAAGCTATGTGCAAATTGCAGAAAAGCTTGATGCTCCAGTTAAATCTGTAGATAATGCAATTCAAAGAATAAGAAAAAAGGCAATAAAAGATTTAACACCAAAAGAAGAATAGCAAATAAAGTTGCAAAAAATTTAAAATATTAAATAAAACAATAATTATAATTACAAAGATAATAGAAATTATAAATTAAAATATAAAAACAATTTAATGTTGTAACAAAACTAATATATATAAAATAATTATGGAGATATTTTATATCCATAATTAAATATGCTTCTATAGCTCAGTAGGTAGAGCACAGCCATGGTAAGG
>FR901498.1:17770-19607 GCA_000438355.1 Clostridium sp. CAG:273 | reverse complement strand
AAAAATGTTTTATAATTTAATATATTGAGAAAAAATTAAAGATGTGTTAATATAAAGGCATGATGTGAAAATAATTGGAGGATAATATGGACTTTAAAACAGAGCTTAAAATGTACCAAGATATAGTAAATAAAGAATTAGAAAAATATATAAGAAAAAATAAATGTATTGAAAAAGTATTGAATAGTGCTATGGAATATAGTTTAATGGCAGGAGGAAAACGATTAAGGCCAATTTTAGTTATAGCTACATATAAATTATTTAAAGAAAATATAGAAGAGTGCATGCCATATGCAGTTGCAATTGAAATGGTACATAATTTTTCTTTAATACATGATGATTTACCAGGAATAGATAATGATGATTTTAGACATGGAAAACCTACAAATCATAAAAAATTTAATGAAGCAACAGCTATACTTGCAGGAGATGGGCTGTTAAATAATGCTTATATGGTAATTTCAAATGATTTAAGAAATACAAAATTAAATATAGAAACATATAATATTGAAAATGATAAAAAAGAATATAATCTAAATAATTTAATTAATAGTACAAGAAATAATGATAATTTAGAAAATCTAAATAAAAAAATAAGGATATTTAGTGAATTTTCAAATGCAGTAGATAGAATGATTGCAGGTGAATATATAGATACTGAATATGAAGGAAAACAAGTTTTAGAAGAAAACTTGGAATATATGGATGAAAATAAAACAGGTGCACTTTTAAAATTATCTGTAAGAATGGGCGCACTACTTGCAAAATGTACAGAAGAAGACATAGAGAGGTTAACATCTTATGCGAAAAAAATAGGTTTGGCATTTCAAATAAAGGATGATATTTTATCAGAAGAGGGAGACGAAAAGATACTTGGAAAACCTGTAGGAAATGATAAAAAATTAAATAAATGTACTTATGTATCAAAATATGGCTTAGAAGGAGCAAAAGATAAACTAAATAAGTTAATAGAAGAAGCAATAAATGATATAAAAGTATATGGAGAAAAAGCTGAATTTTTAATGGAGTTAGCAATATATATTAAAGATAGAGAAAAATAAGGATTAGAAATATTCATAATAATAGCATATATGACTAATTTAGAATAATGTATGAATTATGATTTTAGAGATAAAAGTCTACAAAATAGAGCTTAAGATAAATCTTTTCAAGCTCTATTTTTTTAGACTTTTACCATAGTATCATTTATAAATAGTTTGTTCTTCTTTTTCTTGTAAAAAAGAAACTATACTTATTCTAAAAATTATAAATACTTTTTTAACTTTTCTACAGTATTTTCTTGGAAAGTTATAAAGTCCTTTAAAATGTTTTTTACAGGTTCAGTAGCATCAGGATTATTATTCCATAATTTTACTCCTTCTATAATTCCCATATTTGTTCCTTGTAACATCATTTCAGATATTTTAGAATTACTTTTATCTGTCAATGTATTCATCTCGACACCCATCCAGCCCATTGCTTTCTGCATAGGATTTAGTTGTTCTGGAACATCAGAATAATTACTTATTTCATCATTTACTCTGTGTAAAAGATTTCTATATTCATTATATTGGTATAATAAGTCGTCTTTAAAATTTTTATCTCCTATTTTTGGCGTAATATTAGAAATTGAGTCCATTCCCATTTGGAGTCCTTTACTAATTTCATTTAAAATATATTTTGAATTATCCATAAAAAAATCTATTCCTTTCTTATTTTTGATGGCAGAAGTTATCAAAATTAAAAAATAAACTTTTGCTTCAATAATATTATTTTCGAAAATATTTAAAATATTTATTGTTTTATCTGGAAATCTTTGTTTTAGATATTTATAAAA
>FR901498.1:11826-17764 GCA_000438355.1 Clostridium sp. CAG:273 | reverse complement strand
CTTTGTTTTAGATATTTATAAAAGAAATTATAAATATTTTATTTTTTTGTCCAATAATTTCTAAATTAATTATGAAAAAATTAAACATAATAAATATTGTAAAAATAAAAAAAGGAGGATTTTTATGAAAAAATTTATTAGTTTAATTGTACTTTTAATAGTTATTGCTTTATGCTTGCCAGTTTATGCAGATACTCTTCAAAATGTTACTATAAACATAGATAAATCTACAGTGCATCCAAATGAAACAGTTAAAGTAGACGTAAATTTTGGACAAGAAATGGGTTCATATACTGTAGATGTTGCTTATGATAATAATCTTTTTGAATATGTATCAGCAGAAGGAGGAACAGCAAATGATAATGGAACTAGAATAAGAGTATATTTCTTTGATGAAACAGGAGGAACTAGCCCTAGAAATAATATGTCTGTAGTATTTAAAGCAAAAGATGTTACAACATCAAATCCTACAGATTTTAGTATAACAGCAGAAGGATTGGCAAACCCAGATGCATCTATTACCTATGATGACATTACTGTTCCTATTGATAAAAGCGTAATCGTAGAACCACAATATGAAGATTACAATATTGACCTAAAGTACACAGGAGATGTGATTGTAAATGAGGAAAAAGAAATGAAACTTACGATAGCTTCTAAAATGGGAAAAAATTATGAACATACAAGAATATTAGCAGAAGCTACAACTCCAGATGGGGCAACTGCAAAGTTACTTGGGACAGATGCACAACAATTAGAACATGATATTATTCAAAGTGGATGGGGAGATGCAGAGGGAGAAGCAATTGGTGGAAAAGATGTATTAAAAGAATTAGATTTAAGAGGTGTTTTTGATAAAATTGGAGATTACACAATAAAATTAAAATTAATTGATAGAGATAATTCAGATGCAGAAATTGTAAGTAAAACTTTTAATATTAATGTAAAAGAAGCTCAAACTACAACACCACCAGACAATAACCAAGAAAACAATGAAATAGGTAATGAAATAATAGGGGGAAATGATAATAATATTACAAATGAAAATAATAATGAAGTAACAGAAAGTACAAACGATATGAATATTACAAATAATGAAAAGCCAAGCACATTACCTAAAACAGGTAGTACAGTTTATTTAACAGGTGCTTCAATTATATTAGCTTTAGCAATATCATATTTTACGTTAAAAAAAGATAAGCAAAAATAATGTAAATTAAAGGGATGTATTTTATTATGAGTAGAAGAGAAAGAAGACTAGATAAAACAAAAAATACAAAACTTAAAATAAAAAGTATAATAAGAGCATTTATTATACTTTTTATTTTAAGTGCTATTTTTTATATGATATATGGGTGGTATAAGGAAAGTAAAATAAAGATAGTAAAAAATATTGATACAAAATTAACAAAAATAGAAGCAGAAGAAAATGTAATAAAAATAATTACTGAAGAAAATGAGGAAAATAAAAATTATGAAAAGGATATAGAAAAACATAAAAAAAGTAATTTAGAAGAGCCAGTTCCTGAAAAATACTTAGGATATAAAGTAGATGCCAAATTAGAAATACCAAAGATTAATATAAACTCAAATGTTTTAAAGGAATATACCAAAGAAGGATTAGAAGTGTGTATATCTAAATTTTGGGGAGCTAATCCAAATGAAATAGGAAACTACTGTATAGCAGGTCATAATTATGGAAGAAAGAATATGTTTGGTTACTTAGGTGTTTTAGAAGTAGGAGACAAAATTTATTTATCTGATAATAAATATGGAAGATTTAGTTATACTATTTATGATAAATACAGAATAGAAGCTGATGATACAAGTTCTATATCACAAGATACAGACAGGAGAGAAATAACACTAATAACTTGTACAAGCTATTCAAACAAAAGGTTAATTATAAAAGCTAGAGCAGATTAATTAAATATATTAATAAAACAATTAATTATTTAAGATAAATAAAGAAGGTGAATATGAAAAATATTAAAATTAAAAACCAACATATTTTATTTGAAAATAAAAATAATCATAAAAAAATATCTACATTTGCATATATTACATTAATTATAATTGCAACTTTAGTTGTTATATTTGTAATATCAACTTATATTGATGCAGCAGAAAAAAAGGAAGGAATAGAAAATTTTCCAGACAGCTATAAGCCATATTTACTAGAATTGAAAAAAAAGTATCCTAACTGGCATTTTGTTGCATTATATACAAATTTAGATTGGAAATATGTAATAGATAATGAAAACATATTTGGTAAAAATTTAGTTCCTAAGTCTTATTCAGATAGATGGAAAAATACAAAACCAGGACAACATAATGTAGAAGTAGATAGTGGATGGGTAGATTCATCGAGAAGAGCTGTAGAATATGCAATGGACCCTAGAAATTTTTTAAATAATGTTAGGATATTTCAATTTGAGGGGCTTTCTTATGATGAAAAAACAAATAATAAAGAAGGTATAGAAAAGATACTTTATGGTACAGAGTTTTATGACAAAATAGTTCAATATGTTACTAGTAGTGGAAATACAGTTACTATGAATAGTAAATATTCAGACTTAATTTTAAAAGCAGGTAAAACATCTGCAGTTAGTCCATATCATTTGGCATCGAGAATAAAACAAGAAGTAGGACCATTTTTATCTCATGCATCAATTTCAGGAACTGTAAGTGGATATAAAGGATTATATAATTTTTATAATATAGGTGCAACAAGTTCATCTGAACCAATGGGAGCAATAAAAAATGGTTTACAATATGCTAAAGATGGAAAAGGGGCAAGCGAACAAACTAAAACAAAATATTTAATTCCGTGGAATAACAAAGAAAAAGCAATAACAGGTGGTGGGATTTTTATTGGATCAAGTTATATAAATATTGGGCAAGATACAGTATATTTGCAAAAGTTTCATGTAACAAGTAACAATGGAGGAGAATTATTTTGGCACCAGTATATGACAAATGTTTTGGCACCATATAGTGAGTCAAAATTAATTTATAATGGGTATGCTAATATGAATATGTTAAATAATAGCATGACATTTATAATTCCAGTATATAACAATATGCCAGAAACACCAGTAGAAAACCCTAATATATTAGAAAGTGATTTTGTAGATGACAATACAAAAGTATATGCAGATGTACAAACAACTTTAAATATAAGAGAAGGACCATCTTCTTCATATGAAGTTCTCACATCAGTTGATAGAAATATACAAATGACAAGAATTGCAAAAGGGAAACAAAAAGGTGAATTATGGGATAAAGTAAAACTTCCAAATGGAATAGTAGGTTATGTTTTTCAAAGTTATTTAAAAGAAGTACCAGAAAAGCAAATAGAAAAAATAAATGTAAAAATAGATAAAACAACAATAAACAAAGGAGAAACAATAAAATTAAATGTAGAAATATTGCCAGAAGAGGCAAAGAATCATGAAGTAATATATAGTTCAAATAATAATAACGTTGCTCAGGTAGATGGAAGCGGAAATATAACAGGAATAAAATCTGGAAAAGCTACAATAACTGTAAAAGCAAAAGAAAATAATGTTTCTAGTAGTGTTAATATAACGGTTTATACCCCAGTTAGTGATGTGATTTTGCAAGAAGATGAAATATATTTACAAAAGGAAGAAGAAATAACAATAAAGCCAATAATACTTCCAACAGATGCAAGTAATAAAAATATAAGTTTTAAATCTTTAGATACAAATGTTGTTACAGTAACAAACAATGGACTTATAAAAGCAATAGAAGAAGGAACAACTACTATAGAAGTAAAAACAGAAGAAGGGAAAATAACTAAGCAGGTAAAAATTATAGTATTAGGGCAATTAGAAGATGCAGATATAAAATTTAGTGAAGAATTAAAAATTAATAATAATATAATAAGTGGATGGAATACAAAAAAATTAAGTGTAAGTGATATAAAAGAAAAAATAACTACTAAATTCGATATAGAAATATATAATAGTAGAGGAAAGAAACTTGAAGAAAACGAAATTATAGGAACAGGAAGCAAGATTAGATTTTTAGAAAATGGAAAAGTAAAAATGGAATATAAAGTAGTTATATATGGAGATGTAAATGGAGATGGAAAGATAAATTCAATAGATTTATTAGTATTACAAAGGCATATATTAGAAATAGAACAATTACAAGGACCATTTTTACTAGCAGGAAATATAAATAAAAATGGAAAAAATCCATCGTCTATAGATTCATTACTGATACAAAGACATATTTTAGAACTAAAGTTAATCGAACAATAATGGAAAATAATTNNNNCAATAATGGAAAATAATTAAATGAAATCTAAACTTTTAAAATTGAAAAATTAAAATAAAGATTTAATTAAAAAAATTAGAATAAAGATTAACTTTTAAATCTTAGATAAGACAGTAATTTTTCAAAGGAGGCAAAATGAACAAAAAAGTAATTTATGTGCTTAGTATTACTATAATTATTATAACTAGTATAATTGCTATTATCATATTTAATGGATTTATAAATATGAGTGATATTAAAAGTGCTAATGCCAAATTAAATAGTAATGAAGACATAAAACTAAAATTAAACAAAGCAGATAGTGATAATGAAGAATTATATGTTAGAATTAATAATCTTTCTATCTCTGCAATGACTTTAGAAATATTTTTTAGTAAAGATAGTTTAGAATATGTAAATAATATGGAGAATTCTAATTATAGCAATGGAAGGCTACTATATACTTGGGTTTCAGAAACAGGAAAAAATGAAAAAATTAGTGATATTGGACCTTTTAAATTTAAAAGAAAAAATGATAGTGATAGTAAAATAGTTGTAACTGGTGAATTTTATAATGAAAACGAGGAAAAAATAGATGTTAATAGCGGAAATATTACTGTTTCGAAAGTAAAAAGTAATACTAGTGATGTTAATGAAAATGATAAAAGTAATGTAGACAATACAGAACAAGATAATAATATAAATATATCAAAAGACAATACAAATTTATCTGTGTTAAGGTTAAATTATGAAGGAATTAGTCCAGACTTTTCAAAAGATATAAAAGAATATTATATAGTAGTAGATGAAAAAGTAAAAAAATTTGATATGACAGTTATAGCTGAAAATTCAAATTCTACAATTACAATTACAGGTAATGATAATTTAAAAACAGGTTTAAATACAATTAATATTAATGTTAAATCAGAAGATAAAACAAAAGAAACAAATTATAAAATATATGTTACTAAAACATCAAATATAGAAAACGCAAATGCTAATTTAGAAAATTTAGCAGTAGAACATGGATCATTAATTCCAGAATTTAATACAAATGTTACAAATTATAAAGTAGAAGTAAGTAATAATATAGAAAATGTAAATGTTTTAGCTGTACCTGAGAAAATAAATGCTAATGTTAAAATTAGAAAAAGTAATAAATTAGAAATAGGAGATAATGTAGTAGAAATCATCGTAACTGCTGAAGATAATATTACAAAGAAAAAGTATATAGTTACAGTCCATAGAAGAAATAATGAAGAAGAAGAGAAAACAGAAGAGCATAGGGAAGTTCAAGCAGAAAAACTATCGACAATTTTACAACAAAACAATAACATAAATGATAATTCTGAAGAAATTAGAGAAGAAACCAATAATAAAACTTCAATAAATGAAGAAAAAAGAAATAAAAATGAAAATATATATGTTTATATTTCAGCAGGAATAGTAATTGCAATAATAATTATATTTATATTATATAAAAAAAGAAAAAATAAGTAAGAACAAAAAAATAAATATTTAAAGTTAAATATTTAATTAATAAAAGTAAATCAAAGAAAAATAATAAACAATAATAGAAAATATTTTTAGTAAAAAAATGAAAAAATAAATTTAAGATTAAAAATATTATAGGTCAATTGAAAAAG
Organism: Clostridium sp. CAG:273; assembly: GCA_000438355.1. Taxonomy (GTDB): domain Bacteria; phylum Bacillota; class Clostridia; order TANB77; family CAG-508; genus CAG-273. Next base: position 11,831 of record FR901498.1, on the reverse strand, counting down.
TTAAA
>FR901498.1:6118-11792 GCA_000438355.1 Clostridium sp. CAG:273 | reverse complement strand
TCAATCTTATTAGTGAGATTGATTTTTTTAGTATTTCATGGTAAATTAGTAGATAGATGAATTTTTAATAAATAATTATTTTAAATAATGAATATTAAAAAATATTTTTATCTAATAATAAAAAATTATATATAAAGGAATTTTGTCATGGAAAGTATACTAGTTGAAAAAAATAAAGAATACATAGTAGATATAATTGATAATGGATTTGAAGGAGAGGGAATTGCAAAGATAGATGGATATACTATCTTTATTGATGGCGTAATAAAAGGAGAAAAGTGTAGAATACTAATTGTTAAAGTTACTAAGTCACATGGCTATGGAAAATTAATTGAGGTTATAGAAAAGTCTAAATATAGAGTAGAAGCAGATTGCACTACATATAAAAGGTGTGGAGGATGTAACCTAAGACATATAGAATATAATAAAACATTAGAGATGAAAAGAGACGTAGTACAAAATTTAGTGAATAAAATATTGGAAAATAAGATAACAGTAAGAAATACAATTGGAATGGAAAAGCCATACTATTATAGAAATAAAGCACAATATCCATTTGGAATTAATAAAAACGGAGATAAAACTTTTGGTATATATGCTAAAAGAACCCATGAAATTATTGATATAGATGACTGTAAGATACAAAATCCTATTTCTAAGAAGATTGCAAGAGAAGTACTTGAGTTTGTAAAAGAGAATAACGTAAATGTGTATAATGAAGAAACAGGAAAGGGACTTTTAAGACATTTAATAGTAAAAGTTGGTATAAAAACTAATGAAGTTATGTGTATTATAGTATTAAATGAAGAAAAGTTTGAAAAAGAACAAGAGCTTGTTAAGTTGTTAATTGAAAAATTTAATAAAGATGACAAAAATGAATTCAAAATACAAACAATTGTAAAAAATATTAATACTAAAAATACAAATGTGATTTTAGGAGATAAAAATATTGTATTATATGGAGATGGATATATTAAAGATAAATTAGGAAATTATGTATTTAAAATATCTCCTATGTCATTTTATCAAACAAATCCTATACAAACAGAGGTATTATATAATAAAGCAATTGAAGCGGCAAAACTTAAAAAAAGTGATGTTGTGTTAGACCTTTATTGTGGAATTGGAACAATTGGTATATATGCATCTTCTTTTGTAAGTAAAGTTTATGGTATAGAAATTGTAGAGCAAGCTATAGAAGATGCAAAAGAAAATGCTATGATAAATAATATAGAAAATATTAAATTTAAATGTGGTGCAGTAGAGAATATATTAGAGGATTTAATAAAAGAGGAAAATATAGCGCCAAACATTGTATTTGTAGATCCACCAAGGAGAGGGCTAGATAAAAACACTATAGATAATATTTTAAAATTAAGACCTGAAAAAGTAATATATATTAGTTGTAACCCAGCAACTATGGTAAGAGATATAAATATGATGGAAGGAGAATATCAAATAAAAGAAATTCAGCCAGTAGATATGTTTCCTTATACATCGCATGTTGAGTGTGTTGCGGTGTTAAAAGTATAAATGGAGGAGTAAAAATGAATTTAAGAGAACAAATAAAGAATTACAAACCATACAATGAACAAGAAGAAAAAGATAAGCAGACAATATTAAAATATATAGATACATTTGATGATGTACTTACAAGAAATAATGAATTTGGACATTTTACAGCATCATCATGGGCAGTAAATAAAGAAAGAACGAAAGTATTAATGATATATCATAATATATATAAATCATGGGCATGGACAGGAGGACATGCAGATGGAGAATCGGATTTATTGGGTACAGCTATTCGTGAATTAAAAGAGGAAACAGGAGTAGAAAATGTACGAGTTCTTAATAACGAAATATTTTCATTAGAAATCATTTGTGTAAATGGACATATAAAAAGAGGTAAATATGTATCTTCACATGTGCATTTAAACTTAACTTATCTTTTAGAGGTTGACGAAAATGAAATATTAAAAATAAAAGAAGATGAAAATAGTGATGTGAAATGGGTTAATATAGAAGATGTAGAAAAGATATCAAGTGAAAAATGGATTGTAGAAAATGTTTATAAGAAGTTAAATGAAAAATTAAAAAATATGTTATAGGAGATTAAAAATGAGTATAGTAAAAAACAAATATAATAAACTTATGTATATGCAAAAGCAAATAATAAAAAGATAACTTACCTATAATGTATAAAATAAAATAATCATAACTAATATATTCTACTCTTGAACAAATTATTAATATTTAGTATTTTGGTTGATTTTTCCAATTTGATGTGCTATAATTATAAGATGCTGTAAAAATATTGGCGTTAAAGTCTTTATTTTTTTATAAAAAATTGTAAAAAAATAAAGAAAACAAATGACCAAAAATGCAAGGAATATAAGAAATAAATTTAAAGTATGTTCATATAATACAAATATAAAAAACATATACTAACATACCTTGTATTTTTTTGTAGAAAAGGAGAGAATATATGATAAATAAAATGAACAGAAGCATGGTGGCAAAGTTACCAGAAGAAAAGAAAATGGAAAGTTTATTAAATGAAGCTAGAAATAGTGAAGAATTAAAAAACTATGCTGAAAACTTAAGAAAAGAGTTAAGCAAAATAAATATTGCTTTTTATTCTTACCGTGTAAAGAAAGTACATTCTGCAGTGCGTTCATTTCGTATTGCGAATTATCAAAAATTAGAAGATATACATGACCTTTTTGGGGTTCTAGTAGTTGTAGAAGATAAAAAAGATATTGCAAAAGTTGCTGACATTATAAAAAAAGATTTAAAAGATTATGAGGAATATAATTTATTAACAGAAAGAGATTGGATAGAACAAAAAGAACAAAGAAAAAAGAATAATAATCAACAAAACTTAAATATAAGTATGTATGATAAAATATTAGCAGACTTAAAGAAAATAATAGCAAATACAGAAACTTTAGAAAGAGTATTACCACCTCTTTCAGATATTATAGTAGCAAAAATTCCAATGGGAGATAAACAAATACCAGTAGAGTTTAGAATACAAGATAAAAATGGATTTCAAATAATAGAATCATATTATTTTACTTTATATAAAAATGATGAATTAGATCCAAAAATGAAAGGTCCATTGTTGTTTTTAGTATTACAATTGTTAAATAGAAAAAATCAATTAGATACAAACAAAAATCTAAGTATGTTAGAAAGAGAAGAACTAATAAATCAAATAGGTGATTTATATCAATATAACTTCAATCTTTTATGTACAAACAGAGAGGTTATTTCAGATGTATGGAGAGAGTATGTAAAAATTTCTGTTAAATATGCACTTCAATTACCAGTATATGATTTTCACTTTTTTGGAATAAAAGAAAAAACAGATGAAGATATAATGGAATTGATAGAAAAAGATTTGGATAAACTATTTGAAGAATATAAAAGCTTTGATATAAGAGATATTAATACAAAAAAATATATAGAAGATGCTATAAAGATGTTACAAATAGAAACATTAGTATAAAAAATGCTTGGTGTGTAATGGAAATTGGGACAAGATTTTAATTTCTCATTTTTGAAAATTAAGATTTTGTCCAAATTTTTATAATTTACTTTAAATACTTGAAAAATAGCATAATTATTGATATATTAATAAAAAAGTTAAGGAATGTTTTATAGATGGATGTAAAGAAATTTTTATCAGAATTTTATAAAGGAACAAAAAAACAAACATTAGGTACAGTTATTTATTTTATGAAAAAATATAACAATCCAGAAAAAAGTTTAAAAATAATACATATAGCAGGTACTAATGGTAAGGGTAGCTGTGTTGAGATGATTTCTAATGTACTAACTTGTGCAAAATATAAAGTAGGTAAGTTTATATCTCCACATTTGGTGGAATATAATGAAAGAATATGCGTGAACAATAAAGAAATAACAGACACAGAACTAGAAAAATTAATTACAGAGCTAATGCCAGAAGTTGAAAAATATAACAAAGAACATAATAATAATGTAACGTTATTCGAATTAGAAATAATAATGGCTTTAATTTATTTTTATAGAAAAAATTGCGATTTTGTAGTTTTGGAAACCGGACTAGGTGGATTATATGATTCTACTAATATAGTAAACCCTATTGTATCAGTTATAACTAGCATAGGTTATGACCATATGCATATTTTAGGAAATACTTTATCGGAAATAGCTGTCCAAAAAGCAGGGATTATAAAAGAAAATTCTAATACTATTTTTATCTCTCAAGATGATGAAGTAAATAAAGTAATAGAAAATACATGTAAAGCTAAAAATAATACATTACACTTAATAAAAGAATAAGATATTAGCAACTATTCATATGATGAGAATTACCAAAAGTTCGATTATAGAAATTATAAAAATGTACTTGTAAATTTAAAAGGAAAAAAACAAATTTATAATGCAAGTATTTGCTTAGAATGTATGCAAATATTAAAAGATAAAGGATACACAATTAGCGAAAATAGTATAAGAAGAGGGCTAAGTACAGCTATACATAAAGCAAGGTTTGAAAAGTTAAATGAAAATCCAACTATTATATATGATGGTGCACATAATAAGCCAGCAATGCAAAATTTAATAAATTCAGTTAATATGTATTATAAAAATAATAAAAAGGTATTTATTGTATCTATATTAAAAACTAAAGATTATAAAGGAATGTTAGGAGAACTGCTACAAGATAAAAAAGCAACTTATATTTTTACTAGTGGAAATAGCAAAGAAAGATATGTACAAGGAGAAGTGCTAGCAAATACTGCTAAAGAAATTATGAAAGAAGCTAATATACAAGTTAAAAATTTAAAAGATTCAATATATTATTCAGTAAAGAATTATAAAGACTCTACAATATTTATAGTTGGAAGCTTTTATGTATATGGAGATGTAATAAATATATTAAAGGAGATAAAAAATGAAAGTACTAATTGCAACTAAAAATCAAGGAAAAATAGAAGGAGCCAAAAGAGCATTAGAAAAATATTTTGATAATATAACAGTAGAAGGTATACCAGCAGACTCAGAAGTTGGAGAACAACCTGTAAATAATGAAATATATGAAGGCGCAAAAAATAGAGTAAAAAACTTAAAAAAATATTGCAAAGAAAATAATATTAAAGCAGATTTATTTTTATCAATAGAAAGCGGAATAAATAATTTATTAGGAAGATGGATGATTACCAATATAGCAGTGATAGAAGATAATGAAAATTTTGAAAGCTATGGTACAAGCCCTTCTTTTCCAGTGCCAGAAAGATTAGTTAATGATATTATAAGTACAGACTTAAGCAAAGTAATAGATAAAATATTTGAAAAAGATGAGGAAAGACATAATAAAGGTGGTGGCATACAACTTTTAACTAAAAATATAGTTACGAGAATAGATTTAACAGAATTAGCTTTTACTATGGCATTAACTAAGTATATAAATAAAGAAAAGTGGAACTAACGAGAAAATTAAAAATAAATTGCAGATAAATTAAATAAGTAAAAATTATAAATATAAAAATGTAGTATAAAAAGAAAGGATGTATGTAACATGAAAAAACTAAATGTAATATTAGTGTATAATCAAGCAGGAGATAAAGTTTTAATGTGTAAAAGAGCAAAATAGCCATATAAGGGAAAATTCAACTTAGTTGGT
>FR901498.1:0-6105 GCA_000438355.1 Clostridium sp. CAG:273 | reverse complement strand
GGACACGTTGAACAAAATGAAGATGAGTTGCATGCAGCATATAGAGAGTTACAAGAAGAAACAGGAATAACAAATAACGATATTACATTAACACATATTATGGATTTTGAATATAAAATGTCTGATATGGAATTAGAAGTATATACAGGTAAACTTAATAAAGAGGTTGAGCTAGTTGAAGAAGTAAATAAACTATGTTGGATGGATAAAAACGAAAACTTTTTTGACATTGAAAAATTTGCTGGAGAAGGAAACATTGGTCATATGCTAAAACAGGCAGAAATTTATAAAGATAAATTATTTTAAATTATCAGAAAATTATATTATAGAGATGAATAAATTAATTACAATAAATTAGATGGATTTAAAAAATAAATAATATAAAAACGAACATATGAATTAATTAATAATAACAAAAAGGAGAATAATTTTGAGAAACTTATTTGAAGAGGTTGCTGCGACAGAGAAAAATGAAAAATGGACTAATATAATAAAAAGAGAAAAAGAGCTATATAAGCGTAATAATGATATACGTTCAGAAATTGAAAGAGATTATACTAGAATAATACATTCTACTGCATATAGGAGAATGAAACATAAAACTCAAGTATTTTTCTCGCCAGAAAATGACCATATTTGTACAAGAATAGAACATGTTACATATGTAGAATCTATAAGCCATACAATAGCAAAATATCTTGGCTTAAATATAGATTTAACTAAAGCCATAGCAACAGCACATGATTTAGGACATGCACCTTTTGGACATGAAGGTGAAAGGGTGTTGTCTAAAATATCTCAAAGAGATTTAGAAGAAAAATTTTGGCATGAAAAAAATGGATTGGATTTTGTAGATAAAATAGAATTATTAGAAGATAATTTAAAAAATGAGCAAAATTTGAACTTAACTTATGGAGTAAGAGATGGTATTATATCACATTGTGGTGAAATAGACGAAAATGCACTTTTTCCACGAGAGGAATGCATAGATTTAAAAGAATATAAATATCCAAATCAATATGCACCATATACATGGGAGGGTTGTGTGGTAAAAGTTTCGGATAAAATTTCATACATAGGAAGAGACATTGAAGATGCAATAACAGTAGGAATTTTAGATAAACATTTATCAGAATTATATAAAATATTAAGAAGTGACCATGATGAAGTAATAAACAATACAATTATAATAAATAACTTAATAAAAGATTTATGCCAAAATTCTTCACCTGAAAAAGGATTATGCTTTTCAGATGAAATGTTTAACTTAATGAATGAACTAAAGAAATTCAATTATGAATATATATACTTGTCTGATAGATTAAGACCTTCTTCAAGATATTTTGATTTAGTGTTAAATGAAATTTATAACACATTAAAAAATACTTATGATGGAGAAAATACGCTAGATAAAATTCATAAAATGAAAAATTTTTATCCGGATATTTTAAATAATTTTGAAGAGTGGCTATCTAGATATTGGACTTTTGAGAGAAAACAAGGTGCCAATAATGAAGTGTTATTTGATATAACAAATGAAAATGACTATAGTAAAGCTATAATTTACTATATTTCAGGAATGACAGATAAATTTGCAGTTGAAATGTATAATAAAATAATTGGATTTTAAATAATTAAATAAAATTATGTAGGAGAAGTAATTCTAATGATAAGATTATTCTATATAACAAAAAGATTAAAAAATAACAAAATAACAACAAATAATAATGAAATATTAAAAAAATATACTGAGATTGCTAAAAAGTCGAAAGAAGAACTTTTAAAAGAATATGATACTAAATATGAAAAAGGATTAACATCAAAAGAAGCAGTAGAAAGGCTTGAGAAGAATGGACAAAATGTTGTAGTTAAAGAGAAGAAGAAAAATTGGTTCTATTTCTTTATAAATTCTTTTAAAGATAAATTTATTTTAATATTAGTTATTTTGGCTATAATTAACCATTTCGTAAGTGATGATGACATAGGTACTTTTATAATCTTAGGAATAGGATTTGTTAGTGCAATGATAAAATTTACACAAAATTATTCTACATATAGATTTAACCAGAAGTTAAAAGCTAAAATGTTTACAACAGCCACAATTTTAAGAAATGGAAAAGAAACTTCTGTAAAAGTTGAAGATGTTGTAAAAGGAGATATTATACATCTTAATGCAGGTTCAATTATTCCTGCAGATGTAATTATACTTGACTGCAAAGATTTGTTTTTAAATCAGTCCGTATTTACAGGAGAAAGCGTTCCAATAGAGAAAACAAGTCAATTTGCAGAAACGAATGAAATATTTTCTATTCAGAATATATGTTTAATGGGAACTAGTGTTGTAAGTGGAAATGCAACTGCACTTGTAATTAATACGGGATTTTCAACTTACCTAGGAGGAATGGGAAAACAAATTGATACGAAAAGAGAACTTACAAATTTTGAAAAGGGAATGAATGGCATTACAAAATTGCTTATTAGATACATGGTTGTAGTGTCAATTGCGGTTTTTGTGATTTATGCTTTTATTAGAAAAGATATACTAGAGGCTATTTTATTTGCTCTTTCTGTTGCTGTTGGAATTACGCCAACTATGCTTCCAATGATAGTAAATGTAAATTTAACCAAAGGCACAAAAACGCTTGCTAAAAAGGATACTTTAGTAAAAAATATGCAATCAATACAAAATTTAGGTGCCATAGATATTTTATGCACAGATAAGACGGGCACATTAACGCAGGATAAAATAGTTTTACAAAAATATATAGATGTCGAAGGAAAAGAAGATTTATCTATTTTAAAATATGCATATATTAATAGTTATTATGGGACTGGGATGAAAAACTTAGTAGATAAAGCTGTTATAGATTTTGGAAATAAGCATGATATAAAATCTAAAATAGGTAATTATGAAAAAGTGGATGAAATCCCATTTGACTATACAAGAAAGAAAATGAGTATAGTTGTAAAGCATCAAAATCATTATAAAATGATTACAAAAGGCGCTCTAGAAGAAATTTTAAAATGCTGTACAACAGTAAAACTAAATGATGAGATACAGCCAATTACAGAAGAAATGAAAGAAACTATTAATAATAATTCAAAAGAGCTTGCAAGTAAAGGAATGCAAGTTATAGCATTAGCTTCAAAACAAGAGTATAGAGGCAAAGGAATCTTTAATTTTTTAGATGAAAACAATATGACTTTTATAGGTTTTGTGGCATTTCTAGACCCACCTAAAAAAGAAGTAAAATCAACATTAAAGAAGCTTAAAGAATATGGAATAACAACTAAAATATTAACAGGAGACAATCAATATGCAACACAAAATATTTGTAATTTGGTTGGAATAGATAATAAAAAGATATTAGTGGGTAGCCAAGTAGATGAACTTAGCGACGAAGAATTATCAAAAGAAGTAGAAGAAGTAAATTTATTTGCTAGAATGAACCCTCTACAAAAAGAAAGAGTAATAAACATATTAAGAAAAAATGGACATGTTGTAGGCTATATGGGAGATGGAGTAAATGATGCACCATCATTACATAATGCAGATGTAGGAATATGTGTAAACACAGCAACAGATATAGCAAAAGAAGCAAGTGATATAATACTTCTAAAGAAAAGTCTGTCTGTTGTTTTTAATGGAGTAATAGAAGGAAGAAAAGTATATGGAAATATTATAAAATACATGAAAATGGCTCTTAGCTCAGACTTTGGAGATGTTTTTAGTATTTTTATTGCAAGTATATTCTTACCATTTTTACCATTACTACCAATTCAAATGCTAATACAAGATTTCTTGTATGATTTTTCACAAATAGCAATTCCATATGATGATGTAGATGAAGAGTTTTTAGTGAAACCTAGAAAATGGGATACAAAAGGTTTGTCAACATTTATGAATGTAATGGGACCAATAAGCTCAGTAATAGATGTATTTGCATTCTTGGTATTTTGGTTTATACTTGGCTATAATTCAACAGCAAGTGAGTCATATTTCCAAACAGCATGGTTTGTTGAATGTTTAATAAGTGAAACATTAATTATACATTTTGTACGTACTTCAAAAGTACCATTTGTACAGTCAAGAGCAAATCCTATATTAACGGCATTAACTATGGTAACAATAATTGGAACAATTGTTACACCAATTATTTTGCATAATGTTACAGCATTTAATTTTGAAATATTGCCACCATTATATTATTTAATTGTATTAGTTTTAGTTATAGCATATGCAATTTTGGTGCAGGTAGTAAAAAAATGGTATATAAAGAAATATGGAGATTGGCTATAAAAAGGAGTAATTATGATATCAATACAAGAAGCAAGAGAAAGGTTGCCAGAAAAGTTTATGGACAATCTTTATGAAATGTTTTCTCCTGGAACTGTGGATAAAATTGTTGCGGGAATGATAAACGATAGATATACTACATTAAGAGTTAATACAATAAAATATAACATACAAGATTTAATGAAATATTTTAAAGAAGAAAATATAAAATTTGAAAGAGTTTTTTGGTATAATGATGCATTAATATTAAAAAATGTAAAAGAGAAAGATGTACAAAAATTAGATATATATGAAAAAGGATATATCTATTTGCAAAGCTTACCAAGTATGATTCCACCAATAGTATTAAAACCAAATGAAGGAGAAAAAGTATTAGATCTTACAGCAGCACCAGGAAGCAAGACTACTCAAATAGCGGCTTTAATGAATAATAAAGGCTATATACTAGCAAATGAGCTAGATAAAATTAGATGTGAGAGATTAAAATATAATGTAAATACACAAGGATCAACAATTATAGATGTTGTAAATGGTCGAGGAGAATTATTAGGAAGAGAACACGAGAATTATTTTGACAAAGTGCTATTAGACGCACCATGCAGTGGAGAAGGGCGATTTGATGCATCAAGTGCAATTACATATAAAAATTGGTCAGAGAGAACAGTGAGAGATTTAGCAAAATTGCAAAAGAAACTATTTAAAAGTGCCTATACAGCCTTAAAGCAAGGCGGAGTGATGGTTTATTCAACATGTACTTTAAATAAAGAAGAAAATGAAATGGTTCTGCAGTGGGCTTTAGAAAATTTAAATATAAAATTATTAGATATAAACTTAGAAGTAAAAGAAGCAATACCTGCATTTAATACTGGACTAAATAATTCAATAAACAAAGCAATTAGAGTATTGCCAAGCAAAAATATGGAAGGATTTTTTGTGGCTAAAATTCAAAAATTATAATAATTTTAACTTTATTTATATTTTAAAAAAACTATTGTTGTTATCATATGATAAATTATTATTAATAATTTATGAATTATTAATAAATTACTGTAATAATATTGACAAGGAAGACTATTAAAAGTAAGATATAAAGTAACTTTGAAAATTAAGTATTAATAAAACAAAAGATTAAGGAGGTAATTATGTTAGAAGGTTTTGAGCTTTTAGGACATAGTAGTATAAAAATAACAGGAGATAGGGTTATTTACATTGACCCATATAATATAAATGATGAGCCAAAAGATGCAGATTTAATATTTATAACACATACTCACTATGATCATTTTTCACCTGAAGATATACAAAAGGTTAGAAACCAAAATACAATAATTATAGTAACAGAAGATGGATATACAGAATGTTTAAAGATGGGATTTAAAGAACATCAAATAAATAGAGTAGTACCAAACAAAAGGTATCAACTTCATGGGATGAATTTCGAAACAGTACCAGCTTACAATGTAAAGTCACAGTATCATCCTAAATCTAGTAATTGGGTTGGTTATATATTAGAAATAAGAAGTGCATCTTATTACATTTCTGGAGATACAGATATGAATGAGGACAATGTATTAGTAGAATGTGATGTAGCATTTGTTCCAGTTGGAGGAATATATACTATGGATTCTGTTGAAGCTGCAAAATTTGTAAATGAAATACAGCCAAGAATAGTAGTTCCAATACATTATGGAGCTATAGTTGGAACTAAACAAGATGCCGAAAGATTTGAAGGATTATTAAGAAATACAATAGAATGCAGAATTATGATGTAATAATATCTAAAAATAAAAAATACAAATTAGTAATAT
>FR901497.1:2414-15799 GCA_000438355.1 Clostridium sp. CAG:273 | reverse complement strand
CACTATTTCCAAAGCAATCAATATATTTGTCAAATAAAAGTATTTCTTTTCCTTCATCTTTTATCTTTTTTTCTAATAACTCTCTTGTATGCTTATTTATAAAATTGATTGTATTGAGTGTACTAATATGTTCTTCAATATTTTTTGATGTATAGTATGCAATTGTTTTATAATCATTGTTTTTATTAACTACAACTTCAATTGCTATCTTATTATCTTCTTTTAAATAATTGTATACTTCTGGGAAATAATACATAAATTCTACTAAATATATTGCAATTTCTTCATTATCACTTATATTATTATATTTATCTTTTTCTTTTTGGATATCTTCTAATATTTTCAATTTATATTCTCGCATTGTCAAAATTAAAAATTCTAAATTAATTTTTCTATTGATATTGCAATCTTCATTGTCTAATTTAAATGTTATCTTCCAGAAATCTCTAAAAATACTAATTATCATATTTTGTGGTATTCTCTCAAAATACTTTTTTTCTATATATCTTTTAAATTTCTCTTTATCCTCTAAAAAATCTTCCTTTTTACTTGATATATCATCTAATAAATTATTTGTTATTTTCTTTATAAATAGAGGTGGCCTTATAAAAATGCCTATTAGCATTTCTTTTATAAGTCCTAGCGTTTTTTCTCTCGATGGTCTTATTAGTTCATTGTTTTGATTTAAAGAAGGATGCGCTGAAAAATTTCTTACATTTTTTAAATCTTCTATATTTGCTAAAACATATGGTTCTATAATATTAGTTTTATCTTTAATCCTATCAATCAATTTGTTCTCCCATTCTGAACTTTTAGGATTACTTTCTCTAATTTGGTCTATCTCTTTTAATATTTCTTCTGCAACTGAATCTAAATAGTAATCTTTTAATTCTTCTAATTTAAATAATAAATCTGCAATTACAACAGAATACAACATTACAATTGCTGATCTATAATTTTCACTATAAAATGAGCGTTCTACTTCTTCAAAATATTCTTTAGTTCTTGGGAAATATATTTGTTCCTTCAACTCTGATATGTTTTGTTCCAATTTTCTTCCTCCTAATATATTTTTATATTATTTCTTCATTCTATATTTCATTTCTTATATATTTACCTTTTCAAATAATATTTCATTATTTCAGCATATTGATCCTGTGCATTTAAACAGGTATCAATTAAATATCCTTTTTCTCCACCATTTTGATATTCTTTTAATCCTCTATAATAGAACAATTTATCCTTATCTAATATAATAAAAGGAATTATATTATTTTTTAAACACTCTTTAAAAATAATTATTCTACCCACTCTACCATTTCCATCTTGAAATGGATGTATCTTTTCGAATCTTGCATGAAATTCTATTATTTCTTTTATTGTTATTTTGGATAAAGAGTTGTACCAATCCATTAATTTTGTCATATCCCTTTGAACATATTTAGGCGATGTAGTTTTTGTGCTTCCTGCTTCATTAACAACTTGTTTATAATCACCAACTTTAAACCATTCTTTTCTACTATCTGCAGTTCCTTCTTTTAATAATCTATGAAATTCTTTTATCATATCTTCTGTCAAATTTTCTTCCGCTTTATCTAACATGTAATCCACTAGCTTAAAATGATTAGCCATTTCTAATATATCATCAACACTTGCAATTGTTTCTCCTTCAAATAAAATTGTATTTGTTTCAAATATATATCTCGTTTGATCTTCTGTTAATTTGCTACCTTCAATGTGGTTTGTATTATATGCAAATATAATTTGTGTATTATGATATAAATTACCTTTTAATTTCATTTCTTTTTGTTCTCTTAGTATATTTAATACATTAATTTTAGATATATCAAATCTATCTTGCTCATCATTCAATAATTCATCAACAGAAACTTCAAATATTTCAGCTAACTTTTTTAATGATTCGATATTAGGTTCTAATGTACCTGATTCATATTTTGATACGGTTGCAGATTTCACTCCCAATATATCTGCAATCTCATTTTGAGTCATATTTTTACTTTCTCTATATGATTTTATTTTTTCTCCTAACATAAAAAACTCTCCTTTTTTATTATAGTATTATTATATCACATTATTTCCAAAAAAGAAAGATATTCTTAGTGATTGTTTAAATAATATCTTTTTTGGAATATTGATAATTTATTTCCATACATTATTGTTTTTAGTTCCAATAATAATATGAACCATATTTATCTAATTTATTATTTTTATTATCCATAGATTCTGTATGTTTTCTTTTTCCAAGAAGTTCATCTTCTTCATCAATAATAGGATCAAACCAATTTGCTTTCTTATTAGCCCAATTAATCCATTCTTTTATTTCATCTGTTAAGTTTTCTTTTTTAGAAACAGCATCAATATAATTTCTTATCTCACATGCTATTTTATAATCTTCTGCACAATTTATCAACTCTTTAATTTTTTCTACTTCTTTCTTTTTGGCATTTCTGATTTTTTCTTTTCTTTCTTCCTCTTCTCTTTGTTTTCTCGCAATTTCTTCTCTTTCTAATCTTTCATTCTTCGTTTCTTCAGATTGTTCATATAATTTTATAATTATATCTCCTAGTTTATCTTCCAATCTTATTTTATCATTTTCTCTTATGTATTTTCTGTTGCCACAGGTTATTTTTAATTTACCATTCCAAACATAATCATACTTCTTTATATTAGGCTTATATCCAAATGTATTTCTCTTTTGGGATTCCTCATATTCTAATATTTTTTTTGCCTCTTCTTTAGTCAATTCATGCATTACTTTATCTTGTAATTCTTCTATTTCAATTGTAATATGTTCTTCACGAACTTGTAGTGAAAAATCGTTGTTTACTTTTCCTCCTAGTTCTTCTATTGCAAAGTAAATCGCACTTAATATCTTCATACATCTATCTTTTTGTAGTTTTGATATATTAGAAAAATATCCCTTTTCTACGTAATCATGAATATTATAATAAGGATTAAAATAGTTCGCTTTTCTTTCTTCTCTTCGTTCTTCTTTTTTCTTATTTTTATATTCAATAATTACTTTATGATTTCTCTTGTATTTATCTACACTTAGATCATAAATAACTTCAGCTACCTTCTTTTTTTCATCTTCTTCTAGAAAGTTTAGAGAATTAAATTCTTGAATAAATTTATCTTTATCGCTAACTTTTTCATCAATCAATACTCCAGTATTTTTAAGTGGAATTTCAATTTCTTTTTCTTTTGCTTCTGGCAATTCAACAATTTCAGTTGAAAAATCCAAGCCCATATTCTTCTTAGTCCAATATGCTGAAGATGGATATGAAATATTATTTTCTTTGCAAGCTTGTACCAATTTCGTGTAATTCAGTCCATATTTTTTAGAAACACCTGTTAATGAAATATCCCAAATTTCATCATAAAGTTTTTTTCTTTCAAATTTCATAGATAAACTATCCATAAACATCTTCCTTTCCTTCAAATTTCTTTTCTTTATTTTCATACTTTCCTAGCGAAAACGCATACTCATATAGTTCTAGTTCTCTTGTTCTGCGTTTTCGCTTAATATAAAAAGTAATTCATTTTTCATTGATTCAAATTCTTTTATGATAGTTTCCAAATTGTTTTCAATATTTTGAACTCTAACTTCAGATATTTTTCCATATTTATATGCAATCAACCTTTCAGCAACTATATAATATGACCAACTCTCTGAAAATCCCCTATCATTTTCTTCATTATTCTTTTTTATTTGATAAATTGTAACAAATACTGAAACCAAAGCTGCTATTCCCGCGCTAATAATACCTGTAGTATAAGTTGCAATGAAATTAAGCCAGTTTTGTGTATTAACATTTATATTCCATCCTAATTCCGTTGGTACATTAAATCTATCAAAATAATAAATAATTAATATTGCACTATCTACTATTGCTAATACAATATAAGAAATCTTTTCTACTAAACTATTAGACTTTTCTGTACTTTTATAAATGAAGTATAGTGTTAAGCTTATAATAGTTAATGTAATTATAAATAATATAATATTTCCCATAAAATTCTCCTTATTAAAAAAAAGCAAAATAATTATGTAATATATCATTACTCACTTACTTTGCTTTTCTTTTGTCTATTTTTTATTTACTTTTAAAGACTGCTTGATCAATGGAATTACATTATCAATATCATCCTTCTTATCTATTATGATACAATAATCTCCATTTCCCCAATGACCAATTCCACTAATGTCTTTTGTAAGTTTTAGAGGATCATTTAGGGAATCTTTTTTCATATTAATGTATATTTTTAATTTATTCTTATGAAATTCTATATCTGCGATATTTCTAATTCCTTTGAATGCTATGTATAGTTTCTTTGCTTCCACATCTATATCGTCTAATTCTAATATTCTATTTTTTAATTCTTCATATACTCTTTTTATATTGTCCGAAACTTTAGATAAATGATCTTCCTCAGTATATACAATTATTTCTTTATTAACATCGTTTTGTATAGATTCCATTTGAACATCTTGCACTTTAACATTGCTTGTCTTTTTTATAAAATCAATTTCGATAATATCATCTTCATATCTGGTTAGTTTAACTAAATCTACTGGTATATTTTTGAAGTCTGTAGCATTTAATTGATATGCTGTATAAATTGGTGCAACAAATATAATTCTTGATTGGCTCCAATCTATATCTTGAGTAGTTAGCGATGACTTAGTTTTTATGTTGTATTGAAGAACAAAATCTGCTTTTCTCTCTAGCATCAATTTTAAATATGTATAACCCTGGTCAACTAAAGAATGATTTTTAACATTTTTATATTCAATTATTCTAAATGATTTAGATTCTTCATCAAAAGCTAAAGAATCAATTCTAAAATCGCCTACTACAAATTCTGTATCTATAAATTTATATCCTAATATTGTTTCAATGTTGTTTTCGAAAAAATTTTGTAATTCTTTTTCATTTTTAAAATCCTTTTGTTTTAATTCTTTATTTGCTTTTAAAATCATATAATTTCTCCTTCAAATTAAATTATTCCTTTTCTCCTTCACTAGACTTTTGTCCTGTTAATTGGCAATATCTCTTCGTTGCCTCTTCATCCTTAGCTAGATTTGCCATAGTTAACACATAATTAACATTCGTTTGTGAATCTATTGGTACTTTAGATTCAATCGCTTTTCTCACCAATAAAGTTAATGGTTCACCTATAGCTTGTTTATAGTTAAATCCTATAAGTTGCATAATTGTAAGTGTCTCAACAGACAATATTTTTTTCATTTTTTCAATTTCAACTTGATCCGGAAGAAATTCTCCAAATATAGGCAATAAATTATCTGTAATATATTTTATATCATTTTCTGTAATTTTTTGTGAAACTAATTCTTGTTCATATGCTTGAGCAATTCGTTGAATTTCAGCCTTATCATTTAATAAATCAGATATTATTTCTTCCAGTTCAGCAATAGTTTCTTTGTCATTTCTTTTTGCTTTACTAGCATTTATTTTCTTTGATATAAAACTTGCGCCATTTCTAGCAGTTGCTTCAGCTAAATTTGCTGCTAATTGTGCAACAATTTGATTATCATCCATTTTTAATTTCTCTCCTCTATTTATTTTACCATTTCTTTACACTTTAACTCAGCTTGTCTTATAACAGTTTGAACTGCCTTTTCGCTTTTGTTGGGTGGATAATTATATTTAATTAAAAGCTTCTTAATTTCAATTCTCATTTTGGCTCTTGCATCTTTTCTAATATCCCAATCTATTGTCATATTATTATTAATTGTTATATTATTATTAACCGTTTCTACAAGTTCTTTTGCTATTTGAACTAAGATTTCATCTTTCATTAATTCTTTAGTTTCTGGATCATCTCCTAATGCATCAAAGAATGCCTTTTCTTCAGTTGATAAATTAAATTCATTTCCTGCTTTTAATTCTTCTTCAATTTCATTTTTTAAGTTTATTAATTCTTCAATTACTTTTTGTATGTCTTCTACGCTTGTCCTTTCATTATATGTCGCTGCAATCTTTTGGAACTTTGTTGAAAATTTTTCCATCATAACAACATTCTGTCTTCCTATTTGATTAACATACTCTTTTAAAGCTCTATTCAGTACCTCAACTGCAATATTTTTCTTTTGCATTTTTGCTAACTTATTTAATATATCATTGCTTAATAATGCCAATTGATTACTGTTGTGTACTTCTCCTATTTGTAACATTTCATCATCTTGTATTGCTCTTTCTAACATTTGCGCTACATTTGCGTTTATTTCTTTAACGTCTATTCTTTCTCCGCTTAGTTTTGATATGAATGATCTTACAGCTATAAAGAATAATATTTCATCTTTTAATTCCTGTGATAATGCTCCTGTGCATAACGCATATAAGCTTTTAACATCATAACTATATTTCATAAATGCTTTTTTAATTTCTTCTGTTTTGAGCATCAAGTTCGCTCCTGCCATAATAATTTCATACTTATTGCTATCTGTTGTTGTAGCAAAATGTCCATAATAGAATCCTTTAAATAAATCTCTGATTAATTCAACTTTATCATTTAAAACTTTTACCAATTCACTATTGTCTACAATTTTGCCTTGGTCTCTCTTCGTATATGTTTTCAATGCATCCAGCAACCATCTTTTTAGTCCTATGTAATCAACAATTAGTCCACCAGTTTTATCTTTATAAACTCTATTAACTCTTGCAATTGCCTGCATTAAGTTATGTGCTTTCATAGGTTTGTCTATATACATAGTTCCAAGTCCTGGTACATCAAATCCTGTTAACCACATATCTACAACTATTGCGATTTTGAATTCAGAATCCATATCTTTAAAATTCACTTCTAGCTGCTTTTTATCTTTTTTAGAGCCTATTGCTTTTTGCATATCTTCGTCATCTTTATTATTAGATGTTATTATCATATTAACTTTATTTTTCCATTCTGATCTTAGTTCTAAGAATTTATTATACATTGTAAATGCAGATTGTCTTGAATAAGCTACCACCATTACTTTATTAGCTACACTTGTTTCTATTTCCTCATAATGTTTTATAATATCTTTTACTATCAATTCTAGTCTATCTGGATCTTCTATTATTTGTTTCATTGTAGCCATTGCTTTTTTAGACTCTGCTATTTTATAGTCATCAATACCTTCTTCTGTTTCAAGCATATTGTAATAATCATCTATCTCATCTAATATCTTTTGATTTAGTCCAACTCTAGCCATTCTTGATTCATACATAATTGGTACTGTTGCACCATCCATAATTGCTTGTGTCATATCGTATGTATCTATTATATTTCCAAACACATTAGTTGTTGATTTGTCTTTTGTTTCAACAGGTGTTCCTGTAAATCCAATGTATGTTGCATTTGGAAAAGCATCGTGTAAATATTTTGCTGTTCCATATTTCTTGTATGCTTCCATTTTAGCTTTATCAAATTTTATGGTTGCATCCAATCCATAATGACTTCTATGTGCTTCATCTACTAAAACCAAAATATCATCTCTTCGGCTAAATACTACTGTTTCTTCTTCAAACTTTTGTAATGTAGTGAAAAATATTCCACCAGATTTTCTTCCTTCTAATTTTTCATTTAGATCTTGTCTATTTTCTATCTGTACTGGTTCTTGTTTTAAATAACCTGAACATTTTGCAAATGTACTAAATAATTGATTATCTAAATCATTTCTATCTGTTACAACTACTATACTTGGATTATTTAATACTTTAATCATATTACCTGCATAAAATACCATTGAAAAGCTTTTTCCACTTCCCTGTGTATGCCAAAGTAATCCTGCTTTTCCTGTTCTATTGTCTATTGCTGTTTCTGTACTTGTAATTGCTTTCTTAACGCCAAAATACTGATGATATGCTGATAAAATTTTACTATCTTCACTCCATAATATGAAATTACTTATAATATCTAATAATCTATCTTTTCTGAGCATCCCATTAAATAGAGTTTGATGTGTTGGCATATTTTCTTTTACTTCATCTGTATCTTCTATCTTTTTCCATTCTGAAAATCTACTCCATGGACTAGTGATTGTTCCTGCTCTTGCTTGTACTCCATCACTTACTATCATAAATTGATTGTAGTAAAATAATGATGGTATATGTACTTCTTGATAACCTTTTAATTGGTGATATCCATCTATTAATTTTACATCTTCTCTTATTGTTGATTTTAATTCTACTACAACTAAAGGCATACCATTTATAAATATAATTATATCTGGTCTTTTTTCACTATGTTCAATGATTGTATATTGGTTAATTGCTTTGAATGTATTGTTTTGGATATTTTCAAAATCTAATATTTTAACTGTTTTATATTTTGTTTCTCCGTTTTCTTGAATTGGCACAGAAATTCCTTCTAATAAATATTTAGTAAATTGTTTATTATTTAATATAGTATTGTTGTTGTCTAAATTTCTAACTGTTCTTATAACTTCTTGTATCTGTTCAAAATCAATTCCTTTGTTCATCCTTTCTATTGCATTGAAAAGTTCTTCTTCTAACAATACTTTAGAGAAATCTGTTCGTTTCATTTCATATCCATTTATACATTCATATCTTAAATCTTGTAATATTTCCATTGTTACACTTTCTAGTGTTTCTTCATCAAACATAATTTGCCCCCTACAATTTTATTTGATTTTCAATACTTTTTATAATATCCTTTTCAATAATTTCATCGTACAATAACTGAATTTTATCATATTCACTATATAGTTTTTCTCTATACCTTTTCTCCCCAAATTCTTCCTGTAATTTAACAAATTCCGTTGGATTTTTTCTGTTCTTTTCCATAATTTTATCTAAAATAATTTGCTCCTCATACATAGTTCTTAATAACTCTTGGTATTTATAGACAAATTCTTTTATTAATCTAATATTTTTCTTTGAAAATATAAATTCCACTTCAATAGAAATTTTCTTGAAATCTTCTAATTTTACTAAAAAACTTTGTCTAATATCTTCTTGTTTAACATTATCTATTATTTTTCCAATATCTTTTAAATATGTATTATTAGTCAAACTATGAAACAACACAGTTACATCTATAAAATGATTGTAATCTTCTTTATTCATTAAATGTTTGCTATCTTCAAACAGTGAAATTAAACCTTTTATTAAAATAAATCTATCTACTCTTCTATCAAATAATTGATGTTTGTTACTAATTTTTATTTGTCTATGTGTTTGCCATATTGCAATAATAGCAACAGTTGCAGTTATTATAGAAAATATATTCTCTCCTATAAATTTTATCATATACTCCTCCCATACAGATCACGATTTATCTGACTAAACTTCTATTTTATCTAGGTTTATTTCACCATTTATTAGCTTTGGTAATAATAAATCTCTTAAATTTATAAGCTTATTATTTTCTTCTATAATAGCTAATCTTTTCTTTAGACAAACTGATGCAAACGCATGAAATTTTTTTATATCTTCCTCTTTAGGAACCTTTACTTTAAATGCTTGTATATCTCCAACATTAAAACCTGATTGTGCGCTTCTTTGTCCTACACTATTAATATATTCATAAAATTTTTTATCTTCCAAAATTATTCTTAACATTTCTTTATATTCTTCTTTCTTAGGTAAAACTTTTGCTAGTGCGACATTATATGCACCTTTTAACCCATAACATATTCTACCTAATGATGCCCCATATCTTGCAATTAATATATCATCTTTTTCGCATAATTTATTCTTTTTAGAAATCGGAATATAACATATATGTGAATTACTTTCAAAATCTCTTATTTGAATAAATCTAATATTATTTATATCTTGTTCATATTGAAATTCAGATGATGGTGGCTGGCTTCCTCCTTGATAATCCATTAAATCAGAAAGTGATGTCTCATTGCAGTTATCGTTTATTAAACTATTATAATAGTATTTACACAACTTTGATATATTTTCATCTATATGATTATTCAATGTTATTTTTTCATCCAGTCCTGTTAATATCTTGCCTATTTTAACTTGTTCTTTGTAGCTAGGCAATAACATTTCTGTATTTTTTATAACATCTAACTGAACTCTTTGTCTACCAGATGTTCCAGTCATAGATTTAATTGCAATTTCTCTAAATCTAGGGCTTATAGAAAGATAGAAAATAAAATCTTCATCTGAAATATTTTTTTTACTTCTCATAACAATAAATTCTGTGGAACCAAATCCAACTTCATTTTCGTCTAATATTGTTACTTTTGAAGTTTTTCCGTTTTCTAAGCATGGTGTAATTCTAGCCAGTAAAGTATCACCATTCCTAAATTTCATACCCCCACTATATTTTTCTATGTCATAAGAATTAATATATTTGGAAAATACACCTAACTTATCCATTGAAATCTTTTTAGAAACAGTCCCTTTTTTTATAGTTTCAGTTGGGTTAAATTCTATTATATCTTCTATTTTTTTATATTCCATACCCTATAGCCTCCAAGTTCTTTCTAATTTCTTCTTCTAACTTATGAGACTCCTCAAATTGTTCTTTTAATTCAGTTTTTATAGTTTTCATTTTCTCTTCAAATGATATTCCATCATCTTCTTGTTCTTCTGTTCCTACATATCTGCCAGGTGTTAAAACATAATTATTTTCTTCTATTTCTTCTATTGTAGATGCTTTACAATATCCAGATACATCTTCATAGTTTTCATTATTTTGGAAATTATGATATGTATCTGCAATTTTTAATATATCATCTTCATTTAATTCTCTTAATTTTCTTGTAACCATTGTTCCAAAATTTTTTGCATCTATAAACAATATTTTATTTTTTTGCTTTTTATTTCTATTTAATATCCATATGCTACATGGTACTGTAACAGTATAAAATAAATTAGCTGGCATTGCTAATATACAATCTACTAAATCTGCTTTTATTAGATTTTTTCTTATCTCTTCTTCCTGACCTCCTGTCGATAAAGAACCACTAGCAAGTATTATTGCTGCTTTACCATTCATTGATAGTTTTGATACCATATGTTCAACCCAAGCAAAGTTAGCATTTCCTTTTGGTGGTATTCCATATTTCCATCTAGGATCATCTAATAGCTTTTCTTGTCCCCAGTCACTAATATTGAAAGGAGGATTTGCTAATACAAAATCTGCTTTTAAGTCTTTGTGTAAATCATTATGAAATGTATCATCTGCAAACTTTCCTAATCCTTCATTATTTATTCCTCTAATAGCTAGATTCATCTTTGCTAATTTCCATGTTGTTGGATTTTTTTCTTGTCCATATATAGTTAAATTTCTTGCATTTCCATTATGTTTCTGAATGAATTTTATACTTTGTACAAACATTCCTCCTGATCCACATGCTGGATCATAAATTCTACCTTGATATGGTTCAAGAATCTCAACCATTGTTCTAACTAAACAAGCAGGTGTATAGAATTCTCCGCCTTTTTGCAATTCATTAGACGCAAATTGTCCCAAGAAATATTCATATATTCTTCCCAAGATATCTTTATCTTGTGCTTCTTTACTTCCAATTTTTATATTAGTAAATAAATCAATTATCTCTCCTAAATTAACATTTCTATAATTTGGACTATTAAATTCTTTAACTAGAACACCTTTTAATGATGGATTTTCCCTTTCAATTTCTTCCAATGCATCATCAATTATTTGTCCTATATGAGGATCCTTAGAATGTGCATTTAAATATTCCCATCTGGCTCTAGCTGGAACATAAAAAACATTATCTGCCTCATAACTATCTCTATCTTCTTCAAGTCCATAACCATCTTTTACTAAAATTTGATATTTCTCTTCAAATGCATCAGAAATATATTTCAAAAATATTAATCCTAATATTATAAATTTATAATCTGAAACTGGAACTGCTCCTCTCATTTTATCAGCTGATTCCCATAATTTTTTTTCTAATTTTATTAATTCTTCTTCCTTCATTTTTGCACCTCAAATATTTATAATAACTCTAGTATATGTTATATCACAAAACGACATTTTTCTCAACAGGTACTTCTAAATATTTACAATTAATTTCTATGAAAAAAATGATCATATGGATAACCGGCTTTAATATATAATTCTGTCAATTCCATTTTGTACTTTTCTAATAGTTCTAAATACTTTTGTTTAAATACATTTTCACATAACCATTCCACACCTCTACTAGAAACTACCACTTTATTATTAACTAAAAATTTGTATTCGCTAAATCCACTTTTACACATTTTCTTAATTGCTTTTCTAACAGTTATATCTTTTTTATTAAAATACTTACATAGTTCATTTATATCCATATCTTCATTCCACCAATTTTCATTATGTTCTACTTTTAACAATTCCTCATACTGCCTAATTCTATCTTCAAAGAAATCTATGTCAGTATCTGTTAATGATTTTTCTTTTTGAAAATACACATTTAGTAACCAATAATATCCTTCAATTAAAACAAAATATTTTCTACTTCTTACTTTTTCACTTCTCCATCTACAAGTTGGATGTTTTTTTAGCATAACTTCTATAGCTTTTCTTAAATCTTCATGTGTTATTTCTTTTCCATATTTAGTAGTAACACCTAGTAATTGAAATCTCTTTAAGATTTTATTATATGATAAGAAAATACTATCTAAAACTTTCTCTGAATCCATTTTCATTTTTCATCACTCCTACTTTTTTAATTCTATTAATGCTAGTCTACGTAGCATTGATAGTTAGCAAAATTTATTTTGCACGAATATAGGTAGTATTTTTTAGTACCTAATATTCGCCAGCGTGGTGTTTTGACACCATTTTTGCTGTTTAGAGAAAAATCCCTAAAACCCTTTTTGGCTCTCCGAGGGAATTTTTTTATTCATTTTTCATAATTTTTGTTTAAATTTTAGGAAAAGTCTGAACAAAAAATTCAAACTTTTCCTATTTACAATTGTTATAATTTATATTATAATTTTATTAGATTTTAAGATTGAGTTAGCAAATAGTTTGGTCGCTTATGCTAACTTTTTCTTTTGCTTTTATTTCTTCTGCAATTGAAATTCCATAACACATTTCATTCAGAACTTCAACAATTTCTTCTGCAATTTCTGTAAAATTTTCAGTAGATAATTGTTCAATTAATTGCTCTTTATTATATCTTGTTGTAATAACAATTGGTAATTCATTATCATATCTATTACTAATAATTTTATATAATTTTTCTAAAGCCCATTTGCTTAAATTTTCACTACCAAAATCATCAATAATTAACATATCTACATTAGAATATAGTTCAGTAATTTCATTTTCAGAGAGTTCATTTTTATTAAATGATTCTTTAATTTTATCAATTATAGAACTACTTTTTTCCATTAATACAATTTTATTTTGTT
>FR901497.1:0-2391 GCA_000438355.1 Clostridium sp. CAG:273 | reverse complement strand
TTATTCGCAATGCAAGCTCCAAAATATGTTTTTTCATAACCTATATTTCCATAAATAATTAATCCATTCTTCATCTCAGATTTAATGCATAAATCTGTAAATTTTATTAATTGATTTATAACATTTTTCTTTTTGTATGTATCACTAAAATTTTCAAAATTATATTTTTGTAATCTCTTTTTCATATAGTTATCTTTATAAATATTATTTATAATTTTTCTATATTTTTCTTGTCTTTGTTTTTCTTCTTGCTCTTTATCAAATTCTTTCCAAAATTGAATTGCTTTTTCACAATTACATCTTTCATATTCGATCATATTTTTATCATAATTTACATACAAATAATCCAATCCAATTGGCTTTAAATTTTTATTACAAAATCCACATTTTGCACCTTCATTGGTGATAACTTTATAATTTGAATTCTTTAAATCCACTTCTATTCTCATCTCCTTCTTTTTCTATTTTATTTCTAATCTTTTTCTCTTCTTTAGTGTTATGTTGCGTTATTGTAACGTTACTTTTTTCTGTTTCACTTTTCTTTTTTTCACGATATTTTTGTTGTCTTAAACAATTTTGTAGTCTAATTTCTTCAAGTTTATCAGCACTTTGGTACTTAGACCAGTTTTTGATTTTATAAAAATCATCTTCTATAATAATCATTTTTAATTCTTCAAACTTTTCCAAACATTTTGTAATTTTTTTCCTAGACTTTCCCATAATCTTTGAAAATTCATCAACTGTCATTGGTTTATCTTCTGTTATTGATAATCTACCTTGATAATTACATTTCATTGCTATTGTTAAAAGTTGTATCCATACTCTAATTAGTGTATCTCCATCCTTTTCGCTTTCTATCAATTTTATTTTGTTATTATCAAAAAAATTTGTAGATAATTTTAGCCATTGTAAATTTGCCATATCCTCCTTTCCTCACTTCCTTTAGAATCTAATCTATTGATTCTTGTTCCATTTTTGTTAAATATTCATCTAAAGCTTGTACTCTAAATAAATATTTTCCACCAACTTTTGAACATGGTATTTGTTTTCTTCTTACTAATTGATTTATCAACCAGTAGGATATTCCTAAATACTCAGATGCTTCTTTCATTGTTAGTGTTGTCCTTTGTACCTTTTGTAATTCCATAATATCACCTCCTGTTTTTTTGTAATTTAATATTGACTTTTGTTAACAAATGCATTATATTGTTTGTAGTTAACTTTGTAAATACTTTTTAGTGTATTTTGATAGCAGGTTAACTTTATTAAATTTCATAAACTGTTAACGGAGGAATTATGAACAAATTAAAAATTGATGAACCTATTAGTATATTTGTTTCAAAGAACGAAACACTTACACATAAAGCATTTTTATATGCAAAAACAAAATCATCTAAGCCAAAATATTATAATCTAAAAAACGCTAATACAGGTTATTTTACTATTAATACTACAACTACCACTCAGACACTTTGTACTGAACTTATTGACTTTTTAAATTGTAATTTTGATAATTATGATGATTGTTTTATGTGGTTTACTAAGTTTTTTACTTCATACATCATATATACTGGTGAAGATGATATAAATAAATTTGAAGTAAATAAACTTTATTCTTTTAATAAAGTAAAAGAATTATTTGAAAAATATTTTGAAGAAATAAAAAATGACTCAAAACGTGGTCAAAAACTATTATTAGAATTTGTTGATTATATATTTAACATTAATAATATTGAAGAAATTAACGATTTTACTTCTAAAATAAGATTTTATATTTATTATAACTCTCATGCTAAAAAGCTAGATAGATTTATAAATAACTACTTTTCTATGCCACAAGGCTTTTCTTTTAGAACAATATCTGGTATTAAAGGATCTACAGAAAAAGATTTAATCAAATTCTTTAAGTCTGCTCCAGATTATGATGTTGAACCAGATTATAGTTCTAGTAATGACAATATTTATGGAATTTTATATGTTACATTGTTTCAATTTGTACTTAATAATAAATATCTTATAAAAAAATGTAAGAATTGTGGTAAATACTTTATAACAGATAATCCACGCATTAATTACTGTAATAATTTATACAAAGGAAAACAAACTTGTAGAGATATTGGAAATCAAATTGCTCAAAGAATTAAACAAGAAAACGAAATTGTTTATGGTAAATATCGTAAGATTTATGCAAAAAAAGCAATGTTAGTAAAGCGTAATCCTGATATAGAAGTTTATAAGATTGATTATGAAAATTGGAAAAAAGAAGCTAAAGAATTTATGGATGACATTAGATCTGAAAAGAAAACCTACAAAGAATTTGATAAATGGCTCGATAAAAATAAATAATGTTAAAGCATTTTCTTTGCTTTAACATTATTTTAAATTTCTAAC
>FR901496.1 GCA_000438355.1 Clostridium sp. CAG:273 | reverse complement strand
ATATGGAAAAAATGCAGAAGTAACGATAAATGATAATAGTTTATATTATACAGGAGGTGGAAGTGGAAACTCATATGTAAATAATGTAGGACAAAGTACAACGGGAACAGTGCATGGAATATATGATATGAGCGGAGGAGCAATGGAATATGTAGCAGCATATGTAAACAATGGAAAAAGCACTTTAACAAGATATGGAGAAAGCTTAGTGAATGGAGATTCGAAAACGAAAAATGTGTATAGTAAAGGAAGTTCAGATGATAGAGAACATAACTATATTGCAAATTCAGAAAAATATGGAGATGCAGTATATGAAACAAGTGAAGATGGAGATGGTGATGACAGGAATGGTACATCGTGGTACAATAATAATTCAGATTATCCTTTTGGAAGCTATCCGTTCTACTATCGTGGAGGGAACAATTCAGGTTCTTATAGTTTATTTTATTTTAATGGAGATGGACGGTAGCGAATTAGACTATGTGTCATTCCGTCCAGTCTTGGCTGTACTTTAGGGTGTTGAAAGGGTGTCCAAGGGAATGTCCAAAATTTTGTGTAATTTGAAAAGGAAATGTCCAAAAAAGGGTTGACGTTTTTAATTGGAAAGTAGGAAAAAAGTGATTATAATATCTTATATATTTTATCTAAGATACTATAGTCACTTTTTAATTTTAAAAAATTGTTATCTTAATAATATTAAAATTTATTTTCAAAAAGCTAAATTCAAAGAATATTTAAACATAAAAATTTAAATAAATCTGAACTAAAATCCAAATTTGCAAAAAAAGTAAAAAATTAAATTATAATTTTAGAAAACTGTGATTAATGAAAAATAATATAATTAATTTATTTATTTATGTAACTATTTGGTAAGCATTAAGAAATTGTAAATAAATTAAGTTGCGTAAAGATTATTAATTGTGCTACAATGCAAGGAGAAAAGCAGAGAAGAAAAATGTGTCTATAGATATTATACTAGAAACAACAGGTTTGACTAAGGAAGAATTGGAAAAAATAAAATTGAATAATAATTAAAATATTTTTATTTCATGTGGACAAAAATATTAAATAAAAGTATAATTAAGACATGAATGAAGTAATAAAAGAAATAGCAATTAAAATAAAAAATGCAGGTGGAACTTTATATTTAGTAGGAGGAGCTGTTAGAGATAAAATTTTACAAAAAGAAGTGTTTGACAAAGACTATTGCGTAACAGGTCTTTCAAATACTGAATTTGAAGGTTTGTTTCCAAATGCACATATAAGAGGTAAAAGTTTTCCTGTTTATGATATGGAAAATTGTGAATTTGCATTAGCAAGGAAAGAATTAAAAGTAACAAAAGGACACAAAGGTTTTAAGTTTAATACAGGTAAAAATATTACAATAGAAGAAGATTTAGCAAGACGAGATATAACAATTAACTCTATTGCAGAAAATGTATTAACAGGAGAGATTATAGACCCATTTAATGGAAGATTAGATATAGAAAATAAAGTAATAAGAAAAACTACAGATGCATTTAAAGAAGATCCACTTAGAGTATATAGAGTAGCTAGATTTGCTAGTACATTAGAGTTTATGGTAGAAGAAAGTACTATAGAAGCTATGGAATGTTTAAGAGAAGAATTGCTAACTCTATCAAAAGAAAGAGTTTTTAATGAATTTCAAAAGGCTTTAGCATCCAAAAAACCGTCAAGATTTTTTGAGGTACTAAAAAAGGCTAATGTTTTAGATGTGCATTTTAAAGAAATATATAATCTAATCGGAAAAACGCAACCTATTAAATATCACCCTGAAGGAGATAGCTATAACCATACAATGATAGTGGTAGATAATAGCAGTAAACTTACAACAGATTTAAAAATTAAATTTTCATGTCTTGTACATGATTTAGGAAAAGGAAATACACCAAAAGATATTTTACCACATCATTATGGACATGAAGAAAGAGGTCCAAAATTAGTTAATGATTTAGGAAATAGAATAAGTATACCTAAAAGTTGGATAAAATGTGGAAAAGTTGCATGTAAATTGCATATGAAAGCAGGTATATTTAGTCAAATGACACCAGCTAAACAAGTAGATTTAATAGAAAATGCAAGTAAGTCTATTTTAGGATTGGATGGATTAAAAATTGTTGTAATGTGTGACAAGGCAAGAAATGGTGGCTTTCCAGAAGCAAATTTTGATAAGATAGGCAAAAGTATGCTAGAAATAGTAACAGGAGATTATATAAAAGAAAAATATAAAATAGAAGATGGAATTAAAATAAAAAATAAACTTAGGGAAGAGAGAATAAAATACTTAAAAGAGGTATTATAAAAAATATTTATAAGAGAAACTGTTAAATTTGGAGGTATTTAAATGATAAAGTGTTTTAAAAGTGAAAAAGGTTCAATGGCTGTATATGCTACAGGACTTACTTTAACATTTATTATAATATTAATGGCGATTTTTACTCTTACATCTAGTATAAGAAAAAATCAACTACAAACTGAATTGAAAATAAAAGAAATATATGAGCAGGATGCTACATCTAGTGGAAGTGGAACAGAGGAACAAAAACCAGAATATATAACAAATAGTTTAATTGCATATTTTGATGGAGTTAATAATACAGGTAGTGGACATAGTTCAACAGCTCTTACATGGAAGGATTTAAGCGGTAATAATAATGATGGAACATTATCAAAAAATCTAGAGGGAAATAATTTCTATTGGGCGGATAATTGCATAGTTCTATCAAATGTTGCTACTACATTACAGAGATATGTAACAACTCCAATTAATTTAAATGGAAAAGAAAGAACTATATATTTTACAATAGATGGTACTAACTTAACTGGTGCTGTTTGGGCAGATACAAATACAGATAATACACAAGGAATACTTTGTTATCAAAACTTTGTAGCAAATAGAGGTACATCAAAAAGCTCACAAATAAGGTATGATTATGCATTTAATAAAAGCGGAATCTACAATTATACAGTAACATTAACTGCTAGTGAAATGAAATTTTATGAAAACGGAACTTTAGTAAATACAATGGCAAATAGTATAGGACTTGCTACAAGCAACAATTTAAGATTATTAGCAGATTATTATACAAATCAAAATGCAACAAATTTAAAAATGTATAATTTTATGGTATATGATAGAGCTTTAACTCAGACTGAAATTCAAACGAATTATAATGTGCTTAGTAAAAATTTATAAATAGATAAAAAATAAAAGCGAAAAAATTTATGCTTACAATTACATAAATTTTTTCGCTTTTATTTTTTTTACATATTTTTCTATAAACATTGATTTTTTAGTAAATTTCGTATATAATATAACCATTGAAAATATGCATTTTTATTGATTTTTAAGCAGGCAAGTCTTATACAAAAGAAGGAGCAATATAATATGACCCAATTAAGGAGGAAAAAAGATGGGAGAAGTTATTGTTATTACATCTGGTAAAGGTGGAGTAGGTAAAACAACAACTACAGCAAATCTCGGCTCTGCATTAGCACTAAAAGGCAAAAAAGTAGCTTTAGTAGACACCGATATAGGGTTAAGAAACCTTGACGTTGTTATGGGACTAGAAAACAGAATTGTTTATGACATAGTAGATGTTGTAGAAGAAAAATGTAAGTTAAAACAAGCTTTAATAAAGGACAAGCGTTTTAATGAATTATACTTATTACCAGCAGCCCAAACAAGAGATAAAAGTGCAGTAAATGAAGAACAAATGAAAGAGTTAACAGACAAACTTAGAGAAGAGTTCGATTACATATTAATAGATTGCCCAGCAGGAATAGAGCAGGGGTTTAAAAATGCAATAGCTGGAGCAGATAGAGCTATAGTAGTTACAACAGCAGAAATTTCTTCAATTAGAGATGCAGATAGAATTATAGGATTATTAGAAGCATCAGAAATAAAAAATCCAGAATTAGTTATAAATAGATTAAGACCAAACATGGTTAAAAAGGGCGAAATGATGGATGTAGATGATATTGTAGACTTATTATCAATAGACTTAATTGGAGTAGTTCCTGACGATGAATTTATTATAACTCAAACAAATAAAGGAGAACCAGTTGTTACTAATAAAAAGGCTCCATCAGGTAGAGCATATGTAGAGGCTGCAAGGAGAATTTTAGGAGAAAACATTGATGTAACAATTCCTAGAGATGAGAAAGGATTCTTTAGCAAATTAAAGAAAGTATTTAAACGAAAATAGATTGCAATAGGAGGAAAATAGATGTTTGAGAACATTGTAAATTTCTTTAAAAAACTTAAAAAAAGTGACAAAGGTATTGATTCAAAGTCAAAAGAAACAGCTAAAGAAAGGCTACATCTAGTATTAATGCAAGATAGAGCAAATGTATCAGCAGATTTCTTAGATATGATGAAACAAGAAATTATAGAAGTAATTAAAAAGTACATTGATATAGACGAAAAAGCAATAGATGTTAAACTAACAAATAAAATGAATGACGATGGAACAGTTGGAGCGCCTGCTTTATATGCTAATATACCAATTGTTACAATTAAAAACGAAGCTAGAAAAGTAGATAAAGAAGATGAAGAAAAGAATGTTGATGTTGAGTTAGAAGAAAATAAAACAGAAGAAAACAATGTAAAAGAAAATGTAGATACAGAAGAAGCAGAAGAAATAAAAATAGAAGAGCCAGATAGAGATAAAAATAATGATGCAAATAATAAAGACAACGAAAATAATACCAAAGAAAATCCGGAAGAGAATAATATAAATAATAAACAAAATGCTTCAGAAAAAAACGAAAATGAAGATAAAAATAAAGTAGACGAAGAAGAAGCGAAAAAAGAAAAAGCTAACAAATAGTATATTTTTAATGAGGTTAATAAATGAATAAAAGGTTACTAAAAAATATAGAGTGGGGCATATTAATTTGCACCATTTTATTGATTGTAATAGGGTTTGTTGCATTATTTTCTGCAACCCAAAATGCAGGTTATGATGAATTTAAAAAACAAATTATGTGGGTATTAGTAAGTATCCCTGTAATGATTGTTGTTATTTTAATAGATTATGAAATATTTATTAAAATATCTCCTGTGTTATATGGAGCATCTCTTATATTTTTAATAGGAGTATTATTTACAGAGCCTATAAATGGAGCTTCAAGCTGGTTTAGCATAGGAAAGTTTACTGTACAACCAGCAGAATTTGCTAAAATTGCATTTGTACTATTTATTACATTTGTTATAACAAAAATGCAATTAAAAGGTAAAGATGAAACAAGTAGACCGCTAAAATTAGGACTTATATTGTTAGTTGCTTTAGTTCCAATTTTGCTTATTATAAAACAACCAGACTATGGTACAGCTTTAGCATTTATAATGTCTTTAATATTCATGTTGTTTGTTTCAGGAATAAAGAAAAGATACATTATAACAGCAATTGCAACAGTTGCAATATTAGTACCAGTAGCATATTTTTTTATATTACCAGAACATGCAAAAACGAGAATAGATGTATTTTTAAATCCAGATATGGACCCAAGAGGTGCTGGATATAATATAATTCAATCAAAACTTGCAATTGGAGCTGGAGAGTTACTAGGAATGGGGCTTTTTAAAGGTAACCAAACTCAACTTGGATTTTTATATCCTAAAACTACAGATTTTATATATTCTGTTATAGGAGAAGAAATGGGATTTATTGTAGCAGCAGGAGTTATTATACTGTATGTTGTACTTATTACAAAAGCTGTATATGTTGCAAAAACTGCAAAGGATGATGCAGGTGCATATATGGCAGCAGGAATAGCAGGAATATTTTTCTTCCATATGCTAGAAAATATAGGTATGACGATGGGCTTGCTTCCAATTACAGGTATACCGCTCCCATTTGTAAGTTATGGTGGAAGCTCAATGGTTACAAATTTAATTATGATAGCTATTTTACTTAATATTAGTGCCAGAAGAAAAAGAGCGTTATTTATTAGCTAAATAATAATTTTGTAAATATTACAAAAATTTGATTATTAAAAAGAAAAGTTTATAGACAATATTATGAAATTGTGATTGTTAAACAAATCTTTATAGCAAATATTGCAAAAATGTAATTGTAAAAAGAAATCTTTATAATAATATTACGAAATTGTGATTGTTAAAAAGAAAAGTTTATAGACAATATTATGAAAATGTGATTGTTAAATAAAAATCTTTATAAGAAATCTTGCAAAATTTTGAATATTAAAAACAATATTTATAAAAAATATTATAAAATTAGGAGCATTAAATAAAAATGTTTATAAAAAAATTGAAAATTGGAAATGTAGAATTAGAAAATAATATATTTTTAGCTCCAATGGCAGGTATTACAGACCTGCCATTTAGATTAGTATGTAAAAAATACAATCCAGGACTTGTATACACGGAAATGGTAAGTGGTAAAGGTCTAATGTATAATGATGAAAAAACAAAATTACTATTACATTCTGTTGAAGAAGAGAAACCACTTGCAGTACAAATTTTTGGAAGTGATATTGAAGCAATGAAATGTGCTGCCGAAAAAGTAAATAATTTTGCAGATATAATAGACATAAACATGGGTTGCCCTGCTCCAAAGGTTGTAAAAAATGGTGATGGTAGTAAGTTATTATTAAATTTAGATTTAGTAGATAATATAGTAAAAGAAGTAGTAAAAGTTTCTAAAGTTCCTGTAACAGTTAAAATTAGACTTGGTTGGGATAGAGAGCATATAGTGGCAGTTGATGTAGCAAAAATAATAGAAAATGCAGGTGCTTCTGCAATTACAGTGCATGGAAGAACTAGAGAGGAATTTTATACAGGACATGCAGACTGGGATATGATAAAAAAGGTAAAAGAATCTGTAAAAATTCCTGTTATAGGAAATGGGGACATAAAGACAAAAGAAGATGCTTTAAAAATGTTTAAAGAAACAAATGTAGATGGAATTATGGTAGGGAGAGGAGCATTAGGAAATCCTTGGATTTTTAGAGATATAATTCAATATTTGCAAGGAGAAGAAATTTTAAAAATAACAAATAATGAAAAATTGCAAATTATGTTAGAACACATAAATTTAGAAGTTAAAGAAAAAGGTGAAAATGTTGCTATAAAGGAAATGAGAAAACATATTAGTTACTATATAAAAAATTTACCAAATGCAACAATAATAAGAAATGAAATAAACAAAATAGACAAACAAGATGAATTGGTAGCTTGCCTAACAGAATATTTTAATAAATTATGAATAGAAATAAACTAAAATAAATTAATTTTAGTTTATTTTTTTGCTTTAAACTTTTTAAAAATAAAAATACATTGATAGATTGTTTTTAATACATTTTTTTAAGTTGTAAAAAAGATTTGAATAAGTTTAAAGGTTTGACAACTGGTTTTTAATACATTTTTTATAAGTTATAAAAAAGATTTTTAAAAATATAAAATTTAACAACTGTAGTTTAATGCATGTTTTTAAATTAAAAAAGAGGTAGGTTTATGAAATTTATAAGATTAAATAAAAAAAGTTTAATAATTTTAATTTGTATAATTTTAGCTATTACTATTATTTCTGTTTATTTTATAAATAAAAATAATAAAATATTTAATAAAAATTTTAATATTGGAAATAATATAACTAGCAAAAGTATTCAAGAAATTGAACAATATATTTTAAATATTAGTTCTTATGAAGCAAAAGCTGAAGTAATGATTGAAAGCAATAAAAACATAAATAAATATGTGTTAAAGCAAGAATATAATAATTCTGGTAAAATAGAACAAATAGTACTAGAGCCATCTAATATAGAAGGTTTAACAATATCATATAATGAAGGAAACCTTACTATTAATAATACTAAATTAAATTTACAAACAGTTTATAATAACTATAAATATGTGGTAGACAATAATTTATGGCTTAATTCGTTTATAAAAGATTACAGAGAAAGTAATAATAAAAGTATTAGTGAAAATAGTGACTATATAGTAATGACAGTAGATATTTCAGACAGTAACAATTATGGAAAAATTAAAATTCTATATATAAATAAAACTACAGGAAATCCAGAAAAAATGTTAATACAAGATAAGAACCAAAAAAATATGGTTTACATATTATATAGTGAGATAAGAATAAATAGTGTAAGTAAATAAATAACAAAAGTTTTTTAACTATTTTTATCTCTATCTAATATTTAAAATATATCAATAAAAAAACTTTAAATCTACAAATATTAGGAGTGAAGAAAATGGTAGTTAAAAGAGGAGATATGTTTTATGCAGATTTAAGTCCAGTTGTTGGTTCAGAGCAAGGGGGAATAAGACCTGTTCTTATAATACAGAATGATGTTGGAAACAAACATAGTCCTACAGTAATTGCTGCTGCAATTACATCACAAGTTACTAAAAATAAATTACCAACACATATAGAAATTGGGCCACAAGAGGGTGGATTAAAAGAAGAATCTCTAGTGTTAACAGAGCAAATTAGAACTATAGATAAAAGCAGATTAAAAGAGAAAATTGGGCACATAGAAAATGAAGAAATAATATCTAAAATAAATAATGCTTTAGGTGTAAGTTTTGGTTTAGAATAAGCAAAATATAATATAAAGAAAATACGAAATAAAAAAATAAAGATAAATTAAATAAAAAGATGAAATTTCTCAGTTTGGCTAGAAGATTTATAAGCAAAGTAAAAAAAATAATAATAATAAAATGAATGAACCCAAATGGCTAGAATTTTAATAAAGACAAAATTGTTCTTATTAGAATTCTACCAAAATTTTTTTATGTTAGACAGGTTGAGTAAAGATATAAATTATTTAGTTTATTATCACACTTTCACGTCACTTTAAAATATTTTTTGCACACAAAAAAACGTTGATTTCTCAACGTTTATCAGATGTTTTATTTAATTAATTACCAACTCTTTAATATATTTTCTTGATAATCTCTGTATTTTTGCTTAAATTCTTCTTTTTTATCTGGTGGTAATTCTCCTATTTTTCTTCCTAATTTTGTTTGCGAACCTGTGTATATTTTCGTTGTTTTTATTACAGAATCATTGTTTAGTCCTATTGACTTTGCTACTTGGCCTTTTAATTCAACATCATATCTTCCACAAGAAGCTGAAGAAGAAACTATAACATAATTAATATCTATAAATTGAAGTCCATTATCTTCGTCATTTCCTATTATTAAAATTGGTCTTGCCTTTTCTAAATTATCACTTGGTTTTGTTGCTTTGTATGTCCATATTTCTCCTATCATTAGTCCCATGCCTCCATTTCTGGTTGGAAAATTTCATTTATAAAGTAATTTGCTATACTTTCTTTAGAAATTGTTTTATCACTTCTTTCATCTGGGTCTAATCCTCTTCTTGATAAAATCCAAGGTTCTTGCTCATGGCTTATTTTTTCTAAATATTTTGCATCATATTTTCCAAAGTTCTTTATAACATAATTAATAATATCTTTTGCTTCATCATCTAATTCTTCAACCTCGAAATTAGTATCTATTGAATTGTATTGGTAGTTTTTAAATATGTCATATACATTTCTTACTACTGGTCCATGTACCCAACCTTCTAAATCATCTTTAAATAGCGGTCTATCGTAAAAAGCATAAGAATAACCTTGTGCTAAATACAATAATTTTTGCAATTTTAAAGGTTCTGGGTGTATTTTATTTATAATCCATTTCGCTATTGTTAAAGCATCATATATTATTCCCATCTTAATACCTCCTTACTATTATTATATGAACATATTGTATATTATATCATAATTTTATGTAAATATCAATATTACACTTGCCCACGTTTTCTGTAATAATTGTATCACAGCAGGAGATAAAGTCAATGTTTTTCTGAAAAATATTAAAAAAGTGTTTATAGACATAATTTCATCAATTTCATGGTGTTTTTCTCTAAACAATTCGGTTCCTGTTCAGTTTGTAATTTCATATATTTACTAATTAAATCTTGTCTTATATAACTTAATTTTTTTCCTAATTTTCTTTCAACTTCTCCTACTTTTGATGACTTACTTGGCAATTTTATATATTGATTTTGTTCAATCCATTGTTTTATTTCTATTGCATTTAGTAAATACTGAGATATATTATTTTCATTTATTCAATTTATGATAAAATAAAAATACCATAAGAAGTTTTTTTAAAACAAACTTTCTTATATACTCAGACTTTTAATCTTTTTATTATTTTAATTTCGTTATATAAATCATCAATACGTTTATTACGAATAATTAAAGCACTTTTATACTCTTCTAAAACTTGTTCGAAGTTTTCCATTGTTTCGCCAGTTTGTAGTAGAAGTCTAATTCCTTCTTTATAATATGCTTTAGTTTTTTCTTTGGTAGTTTCGGTCATTTTTGTGTAATATCTTTTCATTAATTCTAGCCTTTTTATTTGATCTTTTAAATAATCTACATATTGTAAAACGCAACTAATTTCATAATTTGTATCGTCTATAACAACTTTAAATAATTGCTTTAGAATTTTTCCATTAATTTTTCCTACCTTTTCTTTTTCTGCTAAAAAGTCTAATGCCATAAATTTTGGGTCTGGTTGTGTATCTTTTATAAGGTCTTTTAGTGTTTCTGAAATGTTTACGTGGGTCTTATATTGTCTTTTGGTAACTATAGCATCGTACTCATCTGCAATTGTTACAACTTGTACATAATAAGGAATATCCTTTTTAGTAATTCCGTTTGGATATCCAGAGCCATTAAGCATTTCATGGTGATCAAGTGCAGCTAGTGCATATGGACGCAGCTTTAAGTCTTTCATACACATATTGTAGCCAAGAGTTGTATGTGTTTTCATTACTTCAAATTCTTCATCAGTTAATTTTCCAGGTTTATTAAGAATATCTGGAGGAATAAAAAGTTTTCCCAAATCATGTACATATCCACATATAGTGCAAAATACTGTAAATTTTGTTCCCATATGTAAGTATTCACATATTCTACAGCAAAGGTTTGCCACATTCTCGCTATGTCTACGTGTAAACATATCTAGTTGTCCTAAAACTTCTATTTGATATCTCATTGTTTGTTCTAAGTTGTAAGACTTTAAATTAGTCGGACTATAAAAATCAAATTGCTCGCTTTTCATAATTAAATTCCTTTCTTAGGAATAAATTCAGTTAAAACTATAACTATTTTTTAACCTTTTTCCTTTGTATTAACACTAATTTTATAATACTATAAATAAAACTTTTTTACAAGAGGTAGATGGGTTATATGTATTTTTACATTGCTTTTTTTACATTTTTATAGTATTATTTTAAAAGAAAAAGTAGGCTTAGTTTGCGAGAAATTTAACTTCATTTGTATATGAGTCTTTTATTGAAAAAAGAAAGGGATGGATTTTATATGGAAAAAATCCTCATTAAAAATGGAAATGTCTTATTATTTGAAAATAATGATGTAGTAATAAAAAAGATAAATGTTTTTATAAAGAATGGAAAAATTGAAAAAATTTTTTTAGATGATGAAAAAAGTAAAATATATGAAGAATATAATATTAGTGTTTCTGAAGGAAAAGATAATAATTTAAAAAATTTACACATTATAGATGCAACAAATAAAATAGTAATGCCAGGTCTTATTAATGTACATGCACATATACCAATGAGTATATTTAGAGAAACAACAGAGGGGTACAAATTATATGAATGGCTTGAAGATAAAATATGGCCGGTAGAAGATAAATTAACAGAAGAAGATGTTTATTATGCAAGTATGCTTTCATATATAGAAATGATTTCAACAGGAACT
The DNA here is from genome assembly GCA_000438355.1 of Clostridium sp. CAG:273. Lineage (GTDB taxonomy): Bacteria > Bacillota > Clostridia > TANB77 > CAG-508 > CAG-273. The sequence continues at coordinate 25,684 of FR901496.1, read as the reverse complement.
ACTTGTGTAAATGACCATTACTTTATTTCTAATGCAATACGTAAAGCAGCAGAAGATTCAAAAGTACGAACTGTACTTACAAGAGTTCTTATGGACTCAGATGGAAAAAATGGATTTAAACAAAGAGTTAAAGAATTTGAAAATTTATATGAAACCAGAAATAAAGAAAGTGAATTAATAACATATACGGTTTCTCCACATAGTATGTATACATGTTCAGATGCGGCTTTAGAAAAAAGCGCAGAGCTTTCTAAAAAATACAATTTGCCAGTACATATTCATTTTTTAGAAAGTATAGACGAGATAGAAGATATAAAAAGCAAGCATGGAATGGCAGCAATAGAAGTATTAAAAAAGTATTTTAGTAATATTCATACAATTTTGGCACATGGGGTTAAAATAAATAATGATGACTTAAATATATTAAAAGATATGGATATAGCTATTGTACATAACCCAGTTTCTAATATGAGGTTAGGTTGCAAAATAGCGGATATAACAAAGTATTTAAAAAATAATATAAATGTATGTTTAGGAACAGATGGACAAGGGTCCGGTAGTAATTTAGATATGTTTGAAGCAATGAGAGTAGCATGTTTAATTCAAGGAGGAATTCATGAAAATGAAGAAAGAATAAATGCTAAAGATGTAATAAAAATGGCTACTATAAATGGAGCTAAAGCATTGCAAAAAGAAGACAAAATAGGTTCAATTGAAGAAGGCAAGGATGCAGATATAATTTTAGTTAATATAGAAGAAAGTTTAGATAATATTACAATGGTACCAAATTTAAATAAAATAGCTAACCTAGTTTATAATACAAGTGGGAAAAATGTAGACACAACTATAGTAAAAGGCGAAATATTAATGGAAAATAGAAATATAAAAAATATAGATGTAAAAGAAATTATAAATAAATGCAATGATATTATAAAAAGATTGTTTTAATTTATTAAATAGTAACAATTAAAATGGTGTAGTTTAAAATAAAAGTTTATTACTATACTAAATCCAATAAAATAAATAATTACTGATATACGAGAAAAGTATAATATTGTAATTATATAAATAATCGAAAGAATAGGTGAAATAGATGTATTTGAAAAGAATGGAATTACAAGGGTTTAAATCATTTGCAGATAGAACTGTGTTAGACTTTAAACCAGGGATAACAGCAGTTATAGGGCCAAATGGTTCAGGAAAGAGTAATATTTCAGATGCTATAAGATGGGTACTTGGGGAGCAAAGTATGAAGTCTTTAAGAGGAGCAAAGTCTGAGGATATTATTTTTGCAGGAACACAAGCAAGAAAATCTTTAGGATTTGCAGAAGTATCTATTGTAATAGACAACTCAGATGGAAAGCTTCCAATTGAATATACAGAAGTTACTGTAACCAGAAAAATATATAGAAGTGGAGAAACTGGTTATTTTATAAATAAAACTCCATGCAGACTAAAAGATATTTTAGAATTGTTTATGGACACTGGAATTGGAAAAGATGGCTATAGTATAATAGGTCAAGGAAAAATAGATGAAATTTTAAGTAATAAATCAGAGGATAGACGTCATATATTTGAGGAAGCGGCTGGTATTGTTAAATATAGAGTAAGAAAACAGGACTCTGAGAAAAAATTGGAACAAACGAAGTTAAACTTATTAAGAATAAATGACATACTTTCTGAAATTGAAACTAGTATAGAACCATTACAAGAACAGGCAGAAAAAGCAAGAAGATATTTGGATTTAAGAGAAGAGTTAAAATCTATAGAAGTTGGCTTATTTGTACACAATATTAATGTGGATAAAGAGAAATTAGAACAAATAATTAAAGATGTAGAGATTTTAAATGAACAAAATAATAATGAAAGCTTAAAAATGGAGAAATTTCAAGAAGAAAAATCTGCTATAAAACAAAGAATAGATGAAATAATACAATTAATTGAAGAAAAGCAGAATTTAGGTTTCGAAAGTAGTAATAAAATTGAGAAAATTAATTCAGAAATAGGAATTTCTAAAGAAAGAATACAAAATAACCAAGTAAATGAGCAAAGATTAGAAAAGGAAATAGAAGCAGCAAATGCAAAAATTTCTGAATTAGAAGAAGAGAAAAAGCAAAAATTAAATAAAAAAGAAAGCTTAAATACAAATAAAGAAAAATACGTTAAAGAACTAGAAGAAAAAGAAAAAGAACTTGCAGAATTAAGTGGTAAGCTAACTGAAAAGGAAAAAGAAATAGAAGATAAAAAACAAATTGTTGAAAGTAATACAGATAAAAGGTATGAGCTTACATCAGATATAAATGTAGAAAAACAAAACTATGAAAACTTAGAAAAAAGAGAAAGAACTGTTAGTTTAGAAGTGCAAGATACTATTTCAGAACTTGACTTAAAAAGAGATGAAAAACAACAACTATCACAAGGTTTTTATGAATTAGAAGATAAAAGAAACAAATCAAATGAAAATTTACAAAATATGATAAAACAAAAAGAAACAGCTATGCAAAAAGTAAAAGATTTTGATGACGAAATAAATAAATTAGCATATGAAATTAGAATGAAAGATTCTAGACATAAATTTTTAATAGAGACAGAAAAAGAAAAAGAAGGCTATATTAAAAGTGTTAGGTCACTTTTGTTAGATTGCGACAAAAATGCAGAATTAAAAAAAGGTATGCATGGAATTTTGGCTAATTTAATAAATGTACCAAAAGATTATGAAATAGCAATAGAAATGGCATTGGGCCAATCATTACAAAATATAGTAACTCAAACAGAAGAAGATGCAAAAAAACTAGTTAAACATTTAAGAGACAACAATTTAGGTAGGGCATCATTCTTACCAGTAACTTCTGTTAGAGGTAAAAAAATAGATAAAGTTGTAACAAATGGAATAAATGGTGTTGTAGGAATTGCATCAGATTTAGTTAAATATGATAAGAAATATGAACAAATTGTATATAATTTGTTAGGAAGAACAGTTATTGTAGATAGCATGGAAACTGGAATTTCACTATCTAAGCTGAATAATTATACTTTTAGAGTAGTCACTACTAAAGGGGATATAATTAATCCTTCTGGAGCAATTACAGGTGGTTCTATAACACAAAAAACTGTAAATATATTAGGAAGAAGCAGAGAAATAGAAGATTTAGCAAAAGAAATAGAACAATTACAAAAACAATCTAAGGAAAAGGCAGCAGAAAAAGAAAAATATTCTGCATCAATTGCAGATGTAATAGAAGAGACTGCAAAGCTAGAAAAAGAACTTCAAGATATAGAGGTTGTTTATGCAACAGAAAAGCAGAAAATGTTGTCTATAGAAAGCGAAATATTAAAACTAGAAGACAGATTAAATAAGTTAAAAACAGAAAAAGCATCTATTGGAGAACAAAAAGAAAATATTGTAAATGTAAGAGTGGAAAAAGAGCAAGAAATAGAAAAATTAAGTAAAGAAATAGAAGAGTTAAATGTTGTAATAAGAGAATTTGCAGAGTTAAACAAAGATAACCAGAAATATATAGATGACTTGAATTTTGATATTACTAACTTAAAAATTTCAGTATCTTCTTTTGACGAAAGTAAAAATTCAATAGACGAATTAGTTGCAAGAATAGAAAGCGATATAGAAAATAGTAAGGCAAGTATAGAAAAGAAAGAGGAAACCATTGACTATACTGTAAAAGAAACAGAAGAACTAAGAAAACAAATAGGAAGTTTAGAAAATCAAATAGAAGAAATAAAAAGAGAAATTGCCAATAGTTCTGGAGATATAGAAATGTTAAAAAATGAGAGAATAGAGCAAAATAATAGGCTAAATAAGGTAGAAGAAGATATAGAAAATCAATTTGGTGTAATAGATGGACTAAAAGAGCAAATTGTAAAAATTGACATAAAAAAGACAAAAGTAGAAGAAGAAATACAAAATTATGTAAATGAGCTTTGGAATGAATATGAAATAACACCAAATACAGCAAAAGGCTATAAGATGCCAGAAAATGTAGCTCAAACTCAAAAACAAGTAAATGAAATTAGGAATAGAATAAGAGAGTTGGGTGGTATAAATATAGATTCAATTGAAGAATATAAAAAGCTGAAAGAAAGATATGACTTTATGAATGAACAAAGATTAGACTTAGAAGATACCATGACAAAGCTTAGAAGGGTAATTTCAGATATGACAGACACAATGAAAAAGCAATTTAAAGAGAAATTTGAAATTATAAATAAAAACTTTAATGAAGTATTTATAGAGTTATTTGGAGGAGGAAAAGCAGAACTTAGGCTAGAAGACGAAAATAATATTTTGGAATGTGGAATAGATATACAAGTACAGCCAACAGGAAAAAAACTTCAGAATATGCTACTTTTATCTGGTGGAGAAAGGGCATTTACTGCAATTGCACTTTTATTTGCAATACTTAAAATAAATCCAGCTCCATTTTGTATATTAGACGAAATTGAGGCAGCATTAGATGATGTAAATGTATTTAGATATGCTGAATACTTAAAAAAATTTAGTAAAATTACACAATTTTTAGTAATAACACATAGAAAAGGTACAATGGAAGCAGCAGATAGTATTTATGGTGTTACAATGGAGGAAAACGGAATAAGTAAATTACTTTCAATGAAATTACAATAAAAAGGTAATATTTTCTAAAAGTCAAGGTAAGAAAAAACAAGAAAAACGGAGAAAAACGAAGAAAAAGCGAGCAAATTATATGGTAAATAAAAATCAAGAAATGACAAAAAAGATAATATTTGCTCAAAATGTAAAATCAAGAGTATAGTATATTTGAAATTGTTTAGAATATATGGTATAATAGTAATTGTCGCGTTCATAAAAAGGAGTGTGAATTGTATTTTAAACAAGCAAATAAAATACTACACAAAAGAAGGTTTAAAGCTTATTAGCATAGTAGGAATAGCTTTGTTTATAATTATTACAATTATTTTATTAAAATTTGATATTGCAGTTAGAGTTTCTATTTCAGGAGAAGAAATAGGATATGTAAAAAATAAAAAAGCATTTGAAGAAAAAATTCAAAATGAGGTATTAAAGACAGAAAATGCAGAATTAGAATCTGTAGAATTAGCAGAAGAGCCTCAATATAAACTAACTTTTTTAAGTAAAGTAGAAGATACAAATGAAGATGAGATAATAGCAAAAATAGAAAATGATGCGACAAGAACTTATGTAAGATTTGCTGTTACAATAGATAACAATCAAGAGGCAATTCTAGAAAAATTAGAAGATGCCGAAAGTTTAGTAGATGAAATGGAAGAAAAATATGGCAAGAAGAGAAAAATAGGTATAAAAAAGGTATATTCTATAAATAATGAAGAATATCAACCTGTAAGTGTAAAAACAGCAAGAAATGAAGTTACAGATGCCATAGAAACTCAAATAGAAAAAGAAGAGGAAGAACAAAGAAGAAAAGAACAATCTATTAATGGTATATATTTAGCTGTAAAACCAGTATCAGGAGTAATAACATCAAGATTTGGTAATAGAGAATCTATAAGAAGTTATGCACATAGAGGATTAGATATAGCAGCACCTGGTGGAACACCTATTAAGGCTGCAGCTTCTGGTAAAGTTATATGGTCTGGATATAAAGGAAGTTATGGTAATTTAGTTAAAATAGACAGTGGAAAAGGCGTTGTTGCTTATTATGGTCATTGCAGTAAATTATATGTTAGTGCAGGAGAACAAGTAAAAGCAGGAGATGTGATTGCAACAGTTGGTTCAACAGGTAATTCAACAGGTAACCATTTACACTTTGAAATTCAATTAAATGGACAATGTGTAAACCCACAAAAATATTTATATAAATAGATTAGAAAAAATAGAATACTAAAATTAATGAAGAACTGAATAATTATTTTATTCAGTTCTTTTAATAGCTTCAGATAAATATTAACAATATATATTGATGAATTGTTATAATTAAAAAGAGATTCTCAACCGTACGAGAATCTCTTTCGAAAATAAAAGGGGATGTTCTTCTTTTTTAGTTGATAACGGAGTAACTTATTTATCAACTACAGCTATATTATAACTAACAAGTTTGTCCATTTTGTGAACTGCATGTGATTTGTATGAAAAGAAAGATTAAATATTTTATTAAGAATTTGTGAGGATATAGAATAATTTGTGTAAAATTTAAAAATAAACCTTCTTACGATAAAATAAAAATGTCATAAGAAGGTTTTAATGTATTAAAGTTTTTCTTATTAAGGTTGTTCTTGAAGTGTTATTGTTAAATCTATATATTTTCCATTACGGTATATTTTCAATTTAAGTGTATCTCCAATATTTTTCTTGTTTTTAATTTCATTTACTTCATCCATTGTTGTTACTTTTTGCCCCTCTACTTCTGTAATTACATCTCCAACTTTAACTCCACCTTTTTCAGCAGCAGAGAAATCTTCAAGTTGTTTTACATATATACCAACAACTAAATTATTAACTTTTGCAGTTTTTTCATCTAATTCAATTCCACCAATTCCAATGTAAGGTCTTTTTACTTTGCTATATTTAATTAGTTGGTCTGTTATATCTTTAGTTGAGTTTATTGGAATAGCAAATCCAACACCTTCAACACCTGTTCCAGATAATTTTAATGTGTTAACTCCTATTACTTGACCTTGGCTATTTACTAAAGCTCCACCACTATTGCCGGAATTTATAGAAGCATCTGTTTGAATTGCAACATATGTGTTTCCATCTTCATCTGTAACTTCTCTATTTACAGCACTTATTATACCAGATGTAACACTGCTACTTAATCCTAATGGGTTTCCAATTGCCATAGCAAATTCTCCAACTTGTACTCCATCTGAATCTCCAAGTTCAGCAGCTGTTAAGCCTGTTTTGTTTATTTTAATAACAGCTAGGTCTGTTTGCTCGTCTGTACCAATAATTTTTGCTTCATATTCTGTATTATCATTATATAGTTTTACAGTAACTTTGCTTGCTTCTTCTACTTCATAAAAAGAAGATGTTGAAGTAGAATTTACAACATGGTTATTTGTTAAAATATAACCATCTTCGCTAATAATAATTCCAGAGCCTTCAGCAGAAGCAACACTTGTACCATGATTAAATATAGAGTTAACTGCAAATTCTATTTTAATTCCTACTATAGAAGGTAAAACTTTATTTGCAGCAGCTATTGCTGTATCTGAATAGTTTTCTAAAGAAATATGCTCTGTATTTAGTGTAGGTGCACTTGTAGAAGTATTAGTGTTATTGTTAGAAAGTCCTACAATTTGTTTAGAAATTCCATTTCTTATTCCTGGAATTCCAATGCATGCACCGATTACAAGAACTGTACCCAAAATACCAGATACAAAAGGAATTAGTATTGTTTTTCCAAAATTTGAACTATTCTTGTTTTTAACTTTTGGCTGTTTAACAGATTGATATGTAGATGCATTATTAAAATTATTATTAAATCCATTATTTTTAAAATTGTTATTGGGATTAAAGTTGCTGTTAGTATTATTAAGGTTATTTTTTTGAGAGTTAAAGTTACTATTATTGTTATAATTTCTAGTATTTAAGTTTTGGGCATTATTCATATTATAGTTTGATTGATAATTCACATTTTGTGAATTAGTTGTGGAATTATTAACTTGATTTTGGTCATAGTTCTGGTTAGAATTTTTATTAATATTTCCACTAACATTTTGAGTGTTATTTTCATTAAAACTCATATTAGAATTTACCTTCTTATTTTGATTTTCGTTTATATTGTTTTGTTCCATAAATTTCTCCTTTCTTGAGTTTACCTCAAGTAATTTATTATAATTATATTAACCTAAAACAATTATATCATACAAGACTTTTGTGAAAAAAATGTGACAATATTGAAAAAAGTTTAAGATATATGTATAATATAAAGGAGTTTAAAGTTTATTAAGAGAGGAATAGAAATGTTTAAAAAAGAAGAAGGATTAACATATATAGCAATGATATTTATTATAATTTTTATAGCTTTAATAGTATTTGGAGCTATTTATTTTGTTAGAATGCAAATATCTAAAGAAGCTTTAGAAACATTAAAAACAAACTTATTATTAATACAAGGAAAAACAGAGCTTGTTTCTCAACATGTAGATATGAAAGAAAAAGATGCTAAACTAACCGGAACAAAACTTACAGATATGAAGGAAGATGAAGTGATAAAAGCTTTCTTAGAAAAACAAATTATAGATTCTGAGTCAAAAGATAGTGACTTTTATGTTTTAACACAACAAGATTTAAGGGATTTAGAGTTGGAAAATATTAAAGAGGAAAGTGGAATGTATTATATAGTGGACTATAAAAATAATGATATAATTACAACAAAAGGATATACAGCAATAGATGGACAAACTTATTATAAATTAACAGATATAGAAAAATTAGAAAATTAGCGTTTTATAATTTTATAAAACTATAAAAGATAAAATAATTTGTTATAATAATTAATTTATTTGTTATAAAAAAGTGAAATTAAAATAAATGTTTTATTTGCTAATAGTTTAAATTATAAGATATTAATATATAGAGAATAAAATTTATTTTCGAAAGGGATTAATAATGAAAGAAAAAGAAGAGGCAAGATTAAATGAACTAAAAAAATTAGATAGAGAATTTTATGAAAAAGGATTAAAATTAATTGCAGGAATAGATGAAGCAGGGCGCGGACCATTGGCAGGACCAGTGGTTGTTGCGTCTGTTATTATGCCAGCAGAATCATTTATAGAAGGTGTAAATGACTCTAAAAAGGTTTCTGAGAAAAAAAGAGAGAAATTATATGACTTGATTTTAGAAGAAGCAATTGGTTATGGAGTAGGCATAATAGACCAAAGAGAAATAGACGAAATTAATATACTTAATGCAACAAAGGAAGGACTTACGCGTAGTATAAGGGAGTTAGAAAAGAATTTAAAAGAAAATGGAAGCGGATATGAAAAACCAGATGTTATTTTTGTAGATGCATTAACTAAAATAGATACAGATAGTATCCCATATAAATCAATTATACATGGAGATGCACTAAGTTATTCTATAGCAGCAGCATCTATTATAGCAAAAGTAACAAGGGATAGAATAATGAGACAGTGGGATGAAGTGTATCCACAATATGGATTTGCAAAACATAAGGGATATGGAACAGCAGCTCATATTCAAGTAATTAAAGAATATGGAATTTGTCCACTTCATAGGTTAAGTTTTGTGAAGAACTTTATACAAAAATAGAAATTTTATAATCCTATGAATAATAATTGTACAATATAGAATGTAAAGGAAATTTAAAATAATATGTAGTTATATAGACATGTAAAAATCTTATAAAAGGAGGGAAACTAAAGTGAATATACAAGAAATAATAGAAACTAAAAGAGATAATAATAAATTAAGTAAAGAACAAATTGAATATTTTATTACAAATTATACTAATGGAGATATAACGGACTATCAAGCCGCAGCGCTTATCATGGCAATTTACATTAATGGAATGGATGAAGATGAAATAACAGATTTAACATTAGCAATGGCAAATTCAGGAGACATTTTAAATTTGTCAGAATTAGGGATAGTAGTAGATAAGCACAGCACAGGCGGAATTGGAGATAAGGTTACTTTAATATTAGCACCAATTATAGCATCTTTAGGAATACCAGTTGCAAAAATGTCAGGTAGAGGACTTGGGTATACAGGAGGAACAGCAGATAAATTAGAATCTATACCAGGATATAATGTAGTTTTGGAAGAAAAAGAGTTTATACAAAATGTCAAAGAAATAGGGATTAGTTTAATTACTCAAACTGCAAATCTGGCTCCAGCAGATAAAAAAATATATGCATTAAGAGATAGCATAAACTGCGTTGAGAGTATACCTTTAATTGCTTCTAGCATTATGAGTAAAAAGATAGCATCTGGTGCAGATAAAATTGTTTTAGATGTAACTTATGGAAGCGGAGCTTTTATGAAAACAATACAGGATGCTAAGATGTTAGCAGAAACCATGGAGAAAATTGGTAAGCTAGCAGGAAGAGAAACAGTTGCTGTAATAACAGGTATGGATCAACCATTAGGCAAATATGTTGGAAATACATTAGAAGTAATAGAAGCAGTAGAAGCTTTAAATGGAAAATGGCAAGAAGATGTAAAAGAAGTTGTATTATTGCTAGGAGCATATATGATAAAGCTAGCAGGAAAAGGCGAAAACATAGAAGAAAATAAAAACAAGATGTTAAACCAAATATCAAATGGAGAAGCACTAAATAAGTTTAAAGAATTAGTAGAAAGGCAAGGAGGAGATGTTTCTTATATTGAAAATATAGAAAAATTTAAAAAGGCAAAATATAAAATGGCTGTAATATCTACCAAAAGTGGTATAGTAAATAAACTTAACGCAGAAAGTGTAGGAAAAATAGCAATGATGTTAGGAGCTGGAAGAACATGCAAAGAAGATGATATAGTAAAAGAAGTTGGGATTGAGTTGAATAAAAAAGTGGGAGACAAAGTAGAAATTGGAGATGTTTTGGCTTATATACATGGAAATAGTGAAGAACTTACAGAAAAAGCTGTTATAGATTTAAGAAATGTATATGAAATAGAAAAAAATAATTAATTTTATTAATATGCGAGAAAATAAAGTAAAAAACGAAGTGAAAAAATATTCACTTCGTTTTTTACTTTATTTTTTTTATTATAGAAAAGTTCTTATAGTTTTAAATTTTTTCCATATAAATTTGATAATTCTTTATTTTCATTTATTAATCTATTTACATTTCTTTGTGAAATACCTGTAAAACTAGAAAGAGTTTCTAGTGAATTAGGTAATCCGTTTTCATCAAAGTAATTTTTTAAAGTTGAAATATCGCTTAAATCTTTTTGCTCGCAATTAGGGCAAACATGAGAATTATTAAGATAAAAACAGCCACAACGACAACATTTATTAAAGTTCATATTTTTTTCATTCCTTTCAATTTTTCATAAGTTAATTAAAATTCATAAATATTATAACACAAAATCAGACAAACTCAAACAATTTTTTACATATTTGTTGCTTTAATTTTTTGAATTAAGTTTTATTTTTTTTTAATTAAGTATTAGTTTTTTTAATTAAGTATTAACTTTGTGAATATATAAATAATTTTCTATATGGATAACTAATTTTGGAAAGCTGACCAATCGTTACAATAATTTGATTTCATGGTTTCATTTTGTTATTATATTACAGATTTTTAGGAGGAAAAAATGAATAATGGAAAAAGTAAGTAATAAGTAATAAATAATAGATAAGAAATAAGAAACAAAATAACAAATAATAAGTAAGTTAAAAAAATTGAGAATATCAGTAAAGAATATGAGGAAAGAAAAATGAATATAGATAAAATTAAAAATGCAAATACAAAAATCTTAGGAAAAAACGTAATATATTATGATGAAATTAGCTCAACTCAAGATATTATAAGAAATCTAGCGGAAAAACATGTAGAAAATGGAACTATAGTAATTGCAGATAATCAAGTAGATGGAAAAGGAACAAAAGGAAGAACATGGGTGTCAGAAAAAAATAAAAACATTACTATGTCTTTTATAATGTATCCAAATTGTAAAGTAGAAAAGTTAGAAGGTCTTACTATAGAAATAGCAAGGCAAATAGTTAAAGCCATAAAAGAACTATATGGGTATAAACTAGAAATAAAAGAGCCAAATGATTTAATGCTAAATGACAAAAAGATTTGTGGCATCTTAACACAATGTACTACATTAAAAGAAACAGTATGTTATGTATTAATTGGAATAGGTTTTAATGTAAACCAAGTGGAGTTTAATAAGGAACTTTCAGATATAGCAACATCTTTAAAAAAAGAATTTAATATAGAATTCGAAAGAGAAGAGATTGTTTCTAAAATTTTAGAAAATTTAGAATTAATTTGGAGATAGAAGAAAAGCTGTTATATCAATAAAATGTAAAAAATCAAAATGTGTACAATTTTGACTGGTCAGTACAATAGATTTAGAAAAATAATTAATATAAAATACTTATGATTATGAGGTGAATATGGAAAGTATACAAATAATAGGAAATGGACTATATCTGCCAGCATTAAAGATAAATAATACAGAATTAGAGAAGAAGTTTAATGTAGAAGAAGGATATATATTAAAAAGAACAGGAATAAACATCAGATATTATAAAAAAGATGAAGATATATGTAAAATGGCATTAAAAGCCTCTAAAGTAGCAATAGAAAAAGCAAAAATAGTTGCAAATTGTATAGATTTAATTATAGTTGCAACAACATCTACAAATGTATTAATGCCTGGAATTTCTTATTACATACAAAAAGAACTTAAAATAGAAACATGCATGTGTTTAGATATTTTAGCAGGGTGTGCTGGATATATTAATGCTTTAGATATTGCAAAACTATATATAGATTCAAAAAAAATAAATACGGCTTTAATAATTGGAGTAGATGTATTGTCAGAATGTACAAACGAAAATGATATAAATACAAAAATTATATTATCAGATGGTGCAGGTGCGACGATAGTTAAGAGAATAGAAGAGTTTAAATTATATTCATCTAATATACAAAGTGATGGTAAAAATGGAGATATATTAACATACAAGATAAATGAAAAAATAAAAATGGATGGTAAAGCAATATATAAATATGCAGTAACAGAAACTGTTAATAATATTGAAGAGTTGTTAAAAAGAAATAGCATAAAATTAGAAGATGTGAAATATATAATTCCACACCAATCAAATATTAAAATAATAAAGTCGATAGCTACAAAATTAAATGTATCTATGGACAAAGTTTATACAAATATAAACAAAATAGGAAATACATTTTGTGCAAGCATACCAATAGCATTAACTCAAATGTATGAAGATAATTTATTAAAAGATGGAGATAAGGTTATTTTAATAGGTTATGGTGGGGGATTAAATACAGCAAGTATTTTATTGGAAATATAAAAAAGTATTTAAATAAATTTACTTTACAATAAAAACGAAAAATAAATTGAAAGCAAATCAAATAAAAATAAATAATTAAACACGAGGGGTTAAAAATATGAAATTGGCATTTTTGTTCCCAGGACAAGGATCACAAGTAGTTGGAATGGGAAAAGATATTTATGATAACTATGAAGAAGCAAGAGAATTATATAGAAAAGTAAGCAATATTTTAAATATGGATATGTGTAAGTTATGTTTTGAGACTTCAATGGAAGAATTAAGTAAAACAGAAAATACACAAATAGCAATTGCAACAGTTAGTTTGTCAATATTAGAAGTATTAAGAAAACGTGGAATAAAAGCTAAAATAGCTACTGGACTAAGTTTAGGTGAATATGTAGCATTAATGTATTCAGGAATTCTTACTATAGAAGATGGTATGAAACTTTTAAAACAAAGAGGTTACTTAATGGGAAATTTAGTACCAGATGAGAAATATGCTATGGCAGCTGTAATAGGACTTAAAGCAAGTATAATAGAAGAAATGTGCAATAAGAAAATAATGGAAGGAAAATTTGTAGTACCAGCTAATTATAACTATTCAGGTCAAATTGTAATATCAGGAAACGAAGAAACTATAGAAGAATGTATAGAAGAATTTAAAGAGAAAGGCGCAAAAAAAGTAATAAAATTAAAAACAAGTGGACCATTTCATACAATAAAATTACAAAAGGCAAGCGAAGAATTTGCAAAATGCCTACAAAATGTTCAATTTAATGAACCTAAAGTGGATATTATAAAAAATTTAGATGGAAGAATATATTCTAAAGAAGATAACATAAATCAAATATTAGAAAAACATATAATAAGCCCAGTAAGGTTTGATAAAGCAATAGATTTAATGAAAGATATAGGAATTGAAGCATATGTGGAAATAGGGCCAGGAAAAGCCTTATCAGGATTTGTAAAAAGAGAATTAGAGGATGCAAATGTATATACACTTAACAATTTGGATAGTTTAAATAATTTTCTTGAAAATTTTGAGTAAGACTAGATTGCCAAAAATGAGAAAATGGAAATAGTTAGGAAAAATTATAAATAAGGAGAGATTGAGAAATGAATGACAATAAAGTTGCGTTAATAACAGGAGGTTCTAGAGGAATTGGAGAAAAAATAGCAGAAAGATTTGCACAAGCAGGATATAATTTAATTATAAATTATGTTTCTAATATAGAAAATGTAGAAGAACTTGAGACAAAAATAAAAGGAAATGCTAATATAGAAATTTTATTTATTCAGTCAGATGTTACAAGCTTTGAATCTTGTGAAAACATGGTAAATGAAGCAATTAAAAAGTTCGGACATATTGATGTGTTAGTAAATAATGCAGGAATAACGAAAGACACACTTCTTATGAGAATGAAAGAAGAAGATTTTGATAAAGTAATTAATGTTAATTTAAAAGGAACCTATAATGTTACTAAAAATGTAATACCATATATGATGAAGCAAAAATATGGGAAAATTATAAATATATCATCTGTTGTTGGAGTTAGTGGAAATGCAGGGCAAGCAAATTATGCAGCTTCTAAAGCAGGAATTATTGGTTTTACAAAGTCTGTTGCAAAAGAACTTGCAAGTAGAAATATTTTAGCAAATTGTGTAGCGCCTGGATTTATAAAAACAGATATGACAGATATACTTTCAGATAGTGTAAAAGAAAGTATAAATTCTCAAATACCACTTAAAAAAATGGGAACAGCAAAAGAAGTTGCGAATGCTGTGTACTTTCTAGGAAATGAGGAAAACACATATATAACAGGTCAAGTTTTAAATGTAGATGGTGGAATGCTTATGTAAAACGGCCTAAGGCTCATATGGAATTTAATATTGTAAGAAAATGTATAAAAAAAGAATATATATTTTTTTATACTGAAAAATCAAGTGATATAAAAAACATACAAAATCTAAGTATATTAAAATAAAAAAGGAGTAATTATGGAGAAAAGAGTTGTTATTACAGGAATTGGTGCAATTACACCTATAGGAAATAATGTAGAAGAATTTTGGAATGGATTAAAAGAAGGCAAATGTGGAATTGCTGAGATAACAGCATTTGATACTACAGAACAAAAAGTTCATTTAGCAGGAGAAGTAAAAAAATTTAATCCAGAAGAACATTTTGATAAAAGAAGTTGTAAAAGATTAGATAGATTTACACAATTGGCAATGGTAGCTTCAAGAGAAGCTTTTAAAGATAGTGGAATAAATGCAGAAAATACAGATTTAACCCAAATGGGGGTTGTCTTAGGATCTGGTATTGGCGGACTTGGAACAATAGAAAAGGAAAACAGGGCATTAGTAGAAAAAGGACCAGATAGAGTTTCACCAATGTACATACCAATGTCTATTTGTAATATGGCAGCTGGAAATGTTGCAATAGACCTAGGAATAAAAGGAGAATCTTACTGTGCTGTTACTGCTTGTGCAAGCGGTACTCATTCAATAGGAGAGGCCTTTAGAATGATAAGACATGGATACCAAGATGTTGTATTGGCAGGAGGTACAGAAAGCTCTATTACACCAACAGGAATAGCTGGTTTTGCTAATATAAAAGCTCTTACTCAAGAAACAGACCCTAAAAGAGCAAGTATCCCTTTTGATAAAGAAAGAAACGGATTTGTTATGGGAGAAGGAGCTGGAATAATTATATTAGAAGAGTTAGAGCATGCTAAAAAAAGAGGGGCAAAAATTTATGCAGAAATGATAGGTTATGGAGCAAGTTCAGATGCATATCATATTACTTCTCCTGCTCCAGAGGGTGAAGGTGGAGCAAGGGCAATGGTTGCAGCCATAAGAGATGCAAAAATAAAACCAGAAGATATTACATATATTAATGCACATGGAACGTCAACACCACTTAATGATAAATGCGAAACAATGGCAATAAAAAAAGCATTAGGAGAGGCAGCTAAAACAGTTATGGTAAGTTCTATAAAAGGAAATACTGGACATTTATTAGGTGCAGCTGGAGGAATAGAGGCAATTGCTTCTATAAAGGCAATACAAGATGGTTTTGTTCCTGCAACAATAGGCTATAAAGTGCCAGACGAAGAGTGTGACTTAGACATAGTTCCAAATATAGGAAGAAAAGCAGATGTAAAAGTAGTAATGTCAAATTCTTTGGGCTTTGGTGGGCATAATAGTTCTATTATATTTAAAAGATATGATGACTAATAAAGAGGCATAATAAAATTAATAAATGAACTATGAAGATTTAAAAATAAGAATATTAGTAATAAGGAGGAAACTTTTAATGGATTATGCAGAAATAAAAAACTTAATGAGGGATATGGAAAATTCCAGTTTAGATTCAATTGAAATTGCACTTCCAGAAGGAACAAAAGTGAAAATGAGAAAAAGTCCAATTATTTATGCAGGATTAAATTATGATGTAACTGAAAACTCTACTTCACAAGGTGTAAATAAAGTGAAAAACATAGCTGTAAGTGAAAATATAGAAAATGATTTAAAATGTGATGTTAACGAAAATCTAAATACAGAAAAACAAAAAAACGAAGAGAATTATAAAACAGTTAAATCTCCAATGGTAGGAACTTTTTATACAAAGGCATCTCCAACAGCAGAACCATTTGTTAAAGTTGGCGATAGAGTAAAAAAAGGTGATGTACTTTGCATTATAGAAGCTATGAAATTAATGAATGAAATAGAAAGTGATGTAGATGGGGAAATAGTAGAAATATGCTATAATGACGAAGATTTAGTTGAATATGGAAGTGTATTATTTAAAATAAATTAAAAGTACATATTAAGAATATTTAATGCTTAAAGTTTAATACATATTACTTAATATTAAATATGTAATATAGAGTAAATTGAAACAATATTAATATATTCATATTTTATAAAATGTGTAAAATGAAATTACTTATAAAAGTATGAAATAAAAACTATTAAGAGGAGAATTTAAAATGTTAGATATAAACGAAATTATGAAAATAATTCCACAAAGACCGCCAATTCTAATGATTGATAAAGTCGAAGAATTAATTCCTGGTGAAAGTTGTGTAGCATATAAAAATGTTTGCATAAATGAGCCATATTTTGAAGGACATTTTCCAGGAAACCCAATTATGCCAGGAGTTCTTATTGTAGAGTCTTTAGCTCAAACAGGTGCTGTAGCTATTCTTTCAATGGAAGAAAATAAAGGGAAAAATGCTCTATTTGGCGGAATTGACAAACTACGTTTTAAAAAGCCGGTATTACCAGGAGATGTATTAAAATTAGAAGTAAAAATAATAAAACAAAAAGGGCCTATAGGTATAGGAGAAGCTATAGCAACTGTTGATGGAAAGGTTGCTGCAAAGGGAGAGTTAACATTTGCTATTGTTTAGAGCTAGAAAGAGGAGAAAAAGTATATGTTAAGAAAAGTTTTAGTAGCTAATCGTGGAGAAGTAGCTGTAAGAATAATAAGAGCATGTAGAGAAATGGGAATTCAGTCTGTTGCGGTTTATTCAGAAGCAGATAAAGATGCATTACATGTAAAACTTGCAGATGAAGCAGTTTGTATAGGACCTGCTAAGTCAAGTAAAAGCTATTTAAATATAAAAAATATTATAGAGACAGCATGTTTAACAGGATGTGATAGTATACATCCAGGTTTTGGTTTTTTATCTGAAAATAGTCACTTTGCTAAAATATGTGATGAAATAGGAATAAAATTCATTGGACCAAATTATAAGATGATAGACCTTATGGGAAATAAATCAAAAGCAAAAGAAACTATGAAAAAAGCGGGAGTTCCTGTTGTACCTGGGTCAGAAGGTGTAATAAGTAGTATTTCCGAAGCAATAAAAATTGTTGAGAAAATAGGTTATCCAGTTATATTAAAAGCCTCAGCTGGTGGTGGAGGAAAAGGAATAAGAGTAGCACATACTGAAGAAGAACTTATTAAAGAGTATGATTTAGTAAAACAAGAGGCCAAAAATTCATTTAGTGATGATAGTATTTACATAGAAAAGTTTATAGAAAATCCAAGACATGTTGAAGTTCAGGTTTTAGCAGATGAACACGGAAATGCGGTATATTTAGGAGAAAGAGATTGTTCTATACAAAGGAGACATCAAAAAGTTTTAGAAGAAAGCCCATCTATGGCAATTGACGAAAAAATAAGAAGGAAAATGGGAGAAACTGTTGTAAAAGCCGTAAGAGAAGTGGGATACAGTAATGTAGGAACTATAGAGTTTTTAGTAGATAAAGACAAAAATTATTATTTTATGGAAATGAATACAAGGCTTCAAGTAGAACATCCAGTAACTGAGTTTATAACAGGAATAGATATAGTAAAAGAGCAAATAAGAATTGCAAGTGGGGAAAAATTAAAATATTCACAAAAAGATATTACTTTTACAGGACATGCAATGGAGTGCAGAGTAAATGCAGAAAACCCAAGCAAAAACTTTATGCCATGTCCAGGAAAAATAACAGGATTACATTTACCAGGTGGAAATGGAATAAGAGTAGATACAGCTATTTATGCAGATTATACAATTCCAGCATGTTATGACTCAATGATTGCAAAAGTTATAGTTCATGGAAATAATAGAAATGAATGTATAGCAAAAATGAAAAGTGCATTGGGAGAGTTTATTGTAGAAGGGATAACTACAAATATAGACTTTTTATATAAAATTCTAGAAAATCAAGATTTTATAAATAACAACTATGATACGTCATTTATAGAAAAGAATTAAATAATATTAATATATTTATAGAAGTAGCTTAAATATATTAATACTAGTATTAATTGAAAAATGGAGATATGATATTTCAATTATAAAATAGGAGAATTTATGGTTATAGATAAAATAAAAAAAATAAATAAATTAGATGATAGTGCAGAAAAAAATGAAAAAGCAGCGGATATGCTTGTAGGAAAATGGGTAAAATGTGATAATTGTAAAGAGATATTGTACAAAGGAGATGTACACAATAATCTTAATGTGTGTCCGAATTGCGGAAAACATTTTAGAATATCAGCTAGAAGAAGAGTACACCAAATAATTGATGAAGGAACGTTTATAGAGACAAACGTAAATATGACTACTAAAAATCCACTAAATTTTGAAGGCTATGAAAAGAAAATTGAAACATTAAAAGAAAAAACACAAATAAATGAAGCTGTAAAAACTGGTATTGGAAAGATAAATGGTGAAGATGTTATAATAGCTGTAATGGATGGTAATTTTATGATGGGGAGCATGGGAAGTGTTGTTGGGGAAAAAATAACATGTGCAATAGAAGATGCCATAGAAAATAAATTACCTATTGTAATATTCTGTGTATCTGGTGGTGCTAGAATGCAAGAAGGATTAATTTCGCTTATGCAAATGGCGAAAACATCGGAGGCTTTAGCTAGATTAAATGAAGCAGGACTTCTTTATATATCTGTTCTAACAGACCCAACAACAGGAGGAGTTACAGCAAGTTTTGCAAGTTTAGGAGATATAATTTTGGCAGAACCAAATGCTTTAATAGGTTTTGCAGGGCCAAGAGTAATTGAACAAACTGTAAAACAAAAACTTCCAGAAGGTTTTCAAAGAGCAGAATTTTTATTAGAACATGGATTTATAGATAAAATTGTAGAAAGAAAAGATATGAAAGAAACTTTATATAAAATACTAAAACTCCATAAAAAACTAACCATAAAAAGTAAATAGAAAATTAAAAATATGTAATAATTTTGTTTAAGCTATATTATGCAAGGAGGAAAATATAAATGAAAAATAGTATAAGTGCATGGGATAGAGTGTTACTTGCTAGAAAATCGGATAGACCAAAAGCTTTAGATTACATAAAATATATTTTTGACGAATTTATGGAACTACATGGAGATAGGTTATATGGCGATGACAAGGCTATTGTTGGTGGAATTGCTTATTTAGATGATATGCCTGTGACTGTTATAGGAGAACAAAAAGGAAAAACAACCAAAGAAAATATGGAAAGAAACTTTGGAATGCCAGAACCTGAAGGATATAGAAAATCTTTAAGATTAATGAAACAAGCAGAAAAGTTTGGAAGACCAATAGTAACTTTTATAGATACACCAGGAGCTTATCCAGGAATGGGGGCAGAAGAAAGAGGTCAAGGAGAAGCAATTGCTAGAAGTATGATGGAAATGTCTAGGTTAAAAGTTCCAATTATTGCTGTAGTAATAGGAGAAGGCTCAAGTGGTGGTGCACTTGCAATATGTGTTGCAGATAAAATAATAATGCTTGAGAATGCAGTATATAGTATACTTTCGCCAGAAGGGTTTGCAAGTATTTTGTATAAAGATTCTAGTAAGAGTAAAGAGGCAGCAGAACATATGAAACTTACGTCATATGATTTGAAAAAATTAAACATAATAGACGAAATTATAAAAGAACCAGAAAATGGAGCACAAGAAGACTTTGAAAAAGTAGCAGAAAGTTTAAAAGATATAATAAAAAAAGATTTAAAAAAGCTATTAAAAGAAAAGCCTGAAAACTTAATAGAAAAAAGATATGAAAAGTATAGAAAAATAGGTCAAGATCTATAAATTAGTATATAATAGAAAAAATAAATTTAAAATGAAAGATAAAAATTAAAAAAACTTAACAATATGAAAATTTAAAATAATTAATAAAAATATTAATTAAAAAATAGAAAGGTGGATAAAAATGTTATTAGAAGTAAAAACAATATTAATTATGGGGATTAGAAACAAATGGAGTATTGCATGGGGAGCAGCAATGTCTGCTTATGAAAATGGTGCAAAGGTAATTTTTACACATCATCCAACAGAAAAAGAAGACAAAATATTAGAATTAATTGCTGAAATTCCAGGAGCAAAGTCATATCCATGTGATGTAGCAACAGATGAAGATATAAAAAAATGTTTTGAAAAAATAAGAAATGACTATGGAAAAGTTGATGGTATTTTACATAGTATAGCACATGCTAATACAGAAGATTTAAGAAATGATTTTATAAAAACATCTAGAGAAGGATTTAATCATGCTGGAGATGTAAGTGCATATTCAATAGTGGCAATATCAAGAATTGCCAAAGAATTAGATTTATTAGCAGATGGAGCAAGCATAGTAGCATTAACATATTGGGGCTCAGAAAAATCTGTTGAAGGATACAATGTTATGGGAGTTGCAAAGGCAGCATTAGAAGCAAGTATACGTTATTTAGCAAGAGATTTAGGTAAAGATAAAATGCGTATAAATGCTATTTCCGCAGGACCTATAAAAACATTATCTGCAAAAGGAATAAAGGACTTTGGAAACATACTGGATATAGTAGAACAAAGAGCACCATTACACCAAAATGTAACAACAAGACAAGTTGGAGATACTGCAACTTTTCTATTTAGTAATATGTCATCTGCAATTACAGGAGAAGTAATCCATGTTGATAATGGATTTTCAACAGTTGGTGTGTAATTTTGGAAAAATTATAAAAAAATTTCAATAAAACTATTGAAATTTTTTTTATGTTAGTATATTATAATGATAATCATTATCAAATAAAAAATATTTATAATATATATTTGTTAAAAAAGTGATTATAATATAGGTGGGGTATGAGAAAATATAGTAAACAAAGAGAATTAATATTAAATTCATTAAGAAATAGGAAGGATCATCCTACAGCAGAAAAGCTTTATTTGGATTTAAAAAATGAGATGCCAGAACTCGGAATTGCAACTGTATATAGGAATTTGTCAGATCTTTGCGAAGAGGGCAAAATTATAAGAATAAAGACTGCATCAGGTCCAGACAAGTTTGATGGCAATACAATGCCACATATACATTTTGAATGCAAAGAATGTGGAGATATTATAGATATAGTTTTATTTGAAAACCAAGTAAAGCAATTAGATAATGATTTAAAAATTTTTGCAAAGCAAATAAATGCAGAAGTAGAAGATTCTGAAATAACAATAACAGGCTTATGCAAAAAATGTAAGAAAAAATTAAAGTAATCGTCAAGTAAAGATTTAAATGTAATTCTGTAAAATGAATGCAAAGTGTACGATTAAATGAAGTTAAAAATTAAAATAATGCAAAATTATAAATGCAAAACTTTAAATAAAAAAATTTATATGATAAAATATTTAAATAAAAAAATGTAAATATTTAAAATTTTAAGCATTATTTAAAATTTAAGTGCGAAAGGAGGAAAAAATATGAAAAAATGGAGATGTAAAGTTTGTGGTTATGAAGTAATAGCAGATGAGCCACCAGCAGTTTGCCCAGTATGTGGTGTACCAGCAGACGAATTTGAAGAAGTACCAATGGACGAATAATTATATATAAATTTTTTTACATAATTGGTAAGAATAAAATATTAAATTGAAAAATAAATTAAAATATGTTAAAAGCTATATAAAGCTTATAACTAATATAATATTAATAAAATTATAGGGAGGAATTAATAATGAAAGCTTATGTTTGTAAAGTATGTGGATATATTCATTTTGGAGAAGAAGCACCAGAAAAATGTCCACAATGTGGAGCTCCAAAAGAGCAATTTGAATTAAAAGAGGTAGATGTATCTGAAACAGAAAAAGTTTCTGGAGATATAAAAACATATGCAGATGAGCATAGAATTGGAGTTGCTCAAGGTTTAGACGAAGAAGTAGTTAAAGGATTAAGAGATAACTTCATGGGAGAATCTACAGAAGTAGGAATGTATTTAGCTATGAGTCGTCAAGCAGATAGAGATGGATACCCAGAAATAGCAGAAGCATTTAAAAGATATGCTTTTGAAGAAGCAGAACATGCTGCCAAATTTGCAGAATTACTAGGAGAATTAGTATATCCAGATACAAAGAAAAATTTAATGTTAAGAGCAGCAGCTGAACAAGGTGCTTGTGAAGGAAAGAAAATGCTTGCTACAAGAGCAAAAGAATTAAATTACGATGCAATACATGATACAGTACATGAAATGTGCAAAGATGAAGCAAGACATGGAAGAGGATTTGACGGATTACTAAAAAGATACTTTGGTGCATAAAAAATAGCGATAAAGTATAATAATTTTTATTAAGGAAGATGGACTTTAATAGTTTTTTAGTTGATTCTATTAAATAAAAAGATATTTTAATATTTATAATAAGAGATGTAATATTTTTAGAGATGTAATGCTTTAGAATTTGTATTTCTATACAAATTTTAAGTAGATATATTTACACAACTAAAGATATTATATCTCTTTTATTTTGTATTAAACTGTATTTCTCTGTTTCCGTAAGGCTTTCAAGAACTGTTCAAAATAAATTTAATAATTGTATAAAAAATGTTAAGAAAAAGTAAAAAATGAAATATTTTACATATATATTAGATTCCCGTAATTAATTTGCTATTACTGAGTAATGTAATAAAGAATAAGTGCATTGAAAACATAAAAAAGATAATATAAATTATATAATAATATTATTAGATAAAAAAGTTTTATTGTTATAGGTTTAAGTTAAGATTTTCAAAACCTAAAATTTATCTAATTAATCAAAGAAAGAAAAGGTGTACAGTTATGGGGAGAAGTAAAGGCTATATTTTTAAAATTATTTTTACAATAGTTTTTTTAATTGCTACATGTTGTTCTTGTTCTATTCAAACATTAGCTTTTAATCAGTTAAATGAACAGACAAAAGTAAAAGATAGTGATAAAGAAGCAATTGATAGTGTAGATGTTAAGGAATATTCTGAAGAATATAAAAGATGGCTTGAGTTATCAGAAAAAGAAAGAAACTTAGAAGTAGAGCCAAATCCATATTATACTTCATACTATCCTCTTGCAGGAGAAAAAAACAAATTAAATGA
The DNA here is from genome assembly GCA_000438355.1 of Clostridium sp. CAG:273. Lineage (GTDB taxonomy): Bacteria > Bacillota > Clostridia > TANB77 > CAG-508 > CAG-273. The sequence continues at coordinate 1,824 of FR901496.1, read as the reverse complement.
ATCTTTTTCACTAGAAAGAAAAGAGTTTAATGCTTTAGCTGTAGCTACAACTAGTCCTACATATGACTTAAGAGACTATATAGATATAACTGTAAAGAATCAATTAGACACACAAACTTGTTGGACATTCCCATTAATTAGTGAAATAGAAACAAATATTAGTTTAACCAGAAGTTATACATCGCCTATATTTTCTGTAAGACATATGGAATATGCTACTTCTAAAACCTTTTTAGATGGAGTTAATAAAGATGGATTTAATAGAGAAGTTGGAAGTGGAGGTAATGGATATATAGGAATGAGCTATTTAGCAAGTGGTAGAGGACCAGTTTTAGAGTCAGACATGCCATTTGTTAATTCAGAAGCTTTAATTAATTTGGCAGAAATAAATAAACAAGCAGGTCAACATGTAGAAAATTATGTGAGATTTCCAACTGTTTTAAAAGAAAAATCAAATGGACAAACTATATATAAGGACGGAGATGGAAAGGCACTTTCAGAAGAAGATGTAATTAATATAAGAAATCAGATAAAAGAACATATTGTAACATATGGAGGAGTTAGTGCTAATACAAATTCAAGTCAAACACAGTATTTTAATAATGTTTCTCCAATACTTGCAACAGCATATTATTGCGATGACCCTAATATTACACCAGACCACTTAATTACAATAGTAGGTTGGGATGATAATTATTCAAAAGAGAATTTTAACGCAGCACATAGACCAACTAAAAATGGTGCATGGCTTGTACTTAATTCATATGGAACAGGCTTTAATGGTGGTTATTACTATATATCATATGAAGATACAATGGTAGGAAAAGATAATACAGGAACTCTTATAGTATCGGATAGGGATTATAAAAACGTATATCAATACGACGTTTTAGGGTCTAATATCCATATTGGATTAAGAGCAAATGATGCTCCACTTTCAACAGTATATGCATCAAATGTATTTACAAGAAAAGACAGTAATGCAGAATATTTAAGTGAAATTGGTGTACATAGTGTAGGTAATACTACTGTAGATGTATTTGTAAATCCGACAGGTACGCTAAGTCTAACAGGTGCAACACAAGTAGCTACAGGATTGACTTTGCAAGAAGAATATAAAACAATTAAAATTACAAATCCAATAACACTTACAGGTAAACAATTTGCAGTTATAGTCAAATATTCTTCTACAGATGGCAACTCACAAGCTCAAATACCATTAGAAGCTAAAACAACTTCATCATCTACCCAATGGGACACTGCTACTGCAAATGTAAATGAAGGATTTGTTTCCTCAACAGGTGCAGATAACACATGGCAAGATATCACAAGTTTAGGCATAGGTGGGGTAGAAAATCCAAGTATTTGTATTAAAGCATTTACAAAAGACTCAGATAATGTTGGACCTATAATAGAATTTGAAACAAATGGAAGTACAACATACAAAAGAACTCAAGGAACAAAAGTAACAGTTACAGACCCAAGCGGAGTAAATAATTCTACTTTAAGATATGTTTGGACACAAAGTACATCTCAACCAATAGATAGTGAATTTAATGGAATTTACGAAAATAATTCTGTAGTATCTAATAGTAAAGATACCGGAAATAATTGGTATTTATGGGTTGTGGCAAAAGATTTACAAGGAAATACTACATATAAAAGAACAGAAGCATTTTATTTAGATAATAAATTACCAACTGCACCAACAATAACAAGCAATGCTCAAAATAATATCTATACAAAAGATAATGCAAGTATAACAGTTAATGGATCTACAGCATTAAGTGGAATTGCAAGATATCAATATAGTTTAAATAATGG
>FR901495.1:10166-10991 GCA_000438355.1 Clostridium sp. CAG:273 | reverse complement strand
AAGAATGTAAATTTTCAAATTGGTTAAATGTATATGTAGAAAAAGTTTTATTACCAAACAACAAAGAAGTTGAACGTGATATTATAGAAAAAGGCGATGCTGTTGGAATTGTCGCATTAAATGACAATAATGAATTATTTTTAGTTAAACAGCCAAGGGTTGCTCATATGATACCAGATTTTGTAGAGCTTCCTGCTGGAATAATAGAAGAAAAGCATAATTTTAATCCTCTAAATGCCGCTAAAGCAGAACTAAGAGAAGAAACTGGTTGTGACCCAGAAACATGTACTTGGACATATTTAGGAAAATATATTCCAGATACAAGTTCTTGTACAACTAAAATACATTTATACTTAGCAGAACATGTTCAAGTAAAATATGAATTAGATTTAGATGAAGATGAATATTTAACATCATTTACTATTCCATTTGCTGAGGCTATTAAAAAAGTTGAAGACTTTAATGATAGAACTTTTAATGATTCTTGTGCAATTATTGGAATAACTAGGGCTGCAAATTATTTGAATAACAGAAAAAAATAATAAAATAATTAATAATAAACTTAAAAGGACCATAATATGTACTAAATCCAAGATACCATATTATGGTCCTTTTATTTTCTATTCCTCTCCCTCTTGGAATTGTGTTGTGTATATCTGAGGGTGGAAAATTAATTATATAATATTATTTATTTCTTCATTTAAACTTTTCTCCTTTTTCTTTTTATTTTAATAATTTTGTTCCACTATCCTTTGTTAATATTTTCATTTGTGATATTGCTATTTGATTTAATTTATATAATCTATCAGATTGTTGCATTCCTTC
>FR901495.1:6358-10146 GCA_000438355.1 Clostridium sp. CAG:273 | reverse complement strand
CATTTATAAATATTGAATTTGTATTTTCTAAATTTGCTAAACATATTAATTCATTTATACTTGCGTAATCTCTTATATTCCCTTTTTTATTTGGATTCTTTTCTCTCCATTCTTTTGCCGTCATTCCAAATAAAGCCATATTTAATACGTCAGCTTCTTCTGCGTATACTAAATTTACTTGTTTGCTAGTTAATTCTTTAGGTATTAAATTATTTTTTATTGCATCCGTATGTATTCTATAGTTAACTTTTGCTAAATCTCTCTTTGCATTCCATCCTACTTCTTTTTGCTCTTCTTGTTTTAATCTTTCAAATTCTTTAATTAAATATATTTTAAATTTTGGGCTAATCCACATTCCAAACTCAAAGGCTATATCCTTATGTGCATAAGTTCCTCCATATCTTCCTGTTTTTGCAACTATTCCAATTGCATTTGTTTTATTTGACCACTCTTTAACACTTATTTTGTAACTATTTAAACCCGCTTGACTTTTAATTATGGCGAATTCGCCATAATTAAAATTAGGATTATGCAATTCTTCCCATATTCCTAAAAATTCAATTGTATTTCTATTTCTCAACCAGTCTGAAATAAAGAATTCACCATCCTTTGATTTTAGCATATCTGTCAAAGATATGTAATCTTCATTACCTTCGTTATAATAGTTTATTCTTGTATCTAAGACTTCGAAATTTTTCATAATATCACATCCTTTCGCTAATTTTATCAAACATTTGTTTTGTTGTCAATAGAATAATTTTCTTTTTTATAAAAATAAAGCATATGATTATAAATAACCATATACTTTATTTTCTTTATTCACTTCTATTTCAAAATCTTTAAGTGGCAAAGCCCACTTAACATTAAATTTTTTATTCTTCCCCTTCTTGGAATTGGCTATTATATAAGTTAGCATAAAATCCGTCTTTTTCTAGCAATTCTTCATGTGTACCTTGCTCTATAATATCTCCTTGATTCATCACTAATATTAAGTCTGCATTTTTTATTGTAGACAATCTATGAGCTATAATAAAGCTTGTTCTTCCTTTCATAAGATTATCCATAGCAGATTGTATTTGTTGTTCTGTTCTTGTATCTATAGAGCTTGTTGCCTCATCTAATATTAATATTCTTGGATTTGTTAAAATAACCCTTGCTATAGTAAGTAATTGCTTTTGACCCTGAGATATGTTTCCTGCCTCTTCGTCAATTAACATATCATATCCATTTGGAAGTGTACGTATAAAGTGGTCTGCATGTGCTGCTTTAGCAGCTTCTATAACTTCTTCATCTGTTGCATCTAGTTTTCCATATTTAATATTATCTTTAATACTTCCTCCAAATAGCCATGTGTCTTGTAAAACCATTCCAAACATTCTACGTAATTCACCACGTTTGAAATCTTTTACATTATGACCATCAATCATAATTGCGCCACTATTTACATCATAAAATCTCATTAACAACTTAACCATTGTTGTCTTACCTGCACCAGTTGGTCCAACAATTGCAATTTTTTGTCCATCTTTAACTTTTGCATTAAAGTCATTTATTATAATTTTATCATCTGTATATCCAAAATGAACATGATTAAATTCTACATTTCCTACCAATCCATCTGTACTTATAAAATTCTCTACATCTTTTGCTTCATCATCTTCTTCTAAGAAACCAAAAATTCTTTCTGCGGCAGCAAGCATAGATTGTAATGTTGCCGAAATTTGTGAAATCTGGTTAATTGGTTGTACAAACTGCTTATTATATTGTATAAAAGATTGTATATTACCAACAGTAATAATTCCTTGTGATGCTAAATATCCACCTAATATAGCTACTCCCACATAACCAACATTTCCAAAGAAATTCATTATAGGAAACATTAATCCTGATAAAAATTGTGACTTCCATGCACTTTTATATAATTCTTTATTAAATCTGTCAAATTCTTCTATAGTTTTATTTTCTCTATTAAATACTCTTATTACATCATGACCACTATAGTCTTCTTCTACAAGTCCATTTACATATGCTAAATAGTCTTGTTGCTTTTTAAAATATTTCTGTGACTTCTTAACCACAATCCTTATAATGAAGAAACTTAGTGGTACTATAATTAATGATACAAGAGTCATAGTTACACTAATGGTTAACATCATTATTAAAATACCTATAATAGTGCAAACAGAAGTTATGATTTGTGTAATACTTTGATTTAAGTTTTGTGAAAGCATATCTATATCGTTTGTTACAATAGATAAAATCTCTCCATGTGTTTTTTTGTCAAAAAAGCTCATTGGCAATTTATTTATTTTAACAGCTACATCGTTTCTTAATCTATATGTTAATTTTTGTGCTACACTTGTCATAGTAAAACCTTGTATATATCCAAAGAAAGTACTTATTGCATATAAACCTAAAAGTGTAAGTAAAATACCAAGAACTTTACTAAAATCAATTCCTGTTCCTCCAGATATTTTTCCAACTATACCATTAAATATTTCGGTTGTAGCATTTCCTAAAATTTTAGGTCCAACAATTGTAAAAACTGTACTTCCAACAGCAAATATTAACATTATTAATAATTGCCATTTATAATCTATTAAATAATGTTTAATCAACTTTTTGGTTGTTTCTTTTCCATTTGCTGGTTTTTCTATAGCGGCTCTTGCCCCTTTAGGACCTTTCATTCCTGGCATATTACTCACTTCCTTTCTTTTTTAGTTCTTCTTCAGATAATTGTGATAAAGCAATTTCTTTGTATTCCTCACAATTTTCCATTAACTCTTCATGAGTTCCTTTTCCTACAATATTTCCATTATCTAAAACTATAATTTGGTCTGCATTTAGAATTGTATTAATTCTTTGCGCAACAATAACAACAGTTTTGTTTTCAGTTCTTTCTTTCAATGCTTCTCTTAAAGTTGCATCTGTTTTATAATCTAATGCTGAAAAACTATCATCAAAAATAAATATTTCTGGGTCTTTTGCAATTGCTCTGGCTATAGACAAACGTTGTTTTTGTCCTCCTGAAACATTACTTCCACCCTGAGCAATTTCAGAATTATATTTTTTCTCCTTAGAATCTATAAATTCTGTTGCCTGAGCTATTTCGGCAGCTGCTATCATTCTATCATCTGCCATATTCTCATCACTATATTTTATATTTGACTCAATTGTCCCTGAAAATAATATACCTTTTTGAGGCACAAATCCTATTATACTTCTTAAATCATTTTGTGTAACATCTTTTACATTAACTCCATCTACTAAAATTTCTCCTTCTGTAACATCATAAAATCTCGGTATTAAATTTATTACTGTAGACTTTCCACTACCTGTACTTCCTATAATTGCTGTAGTTTTTCCAGGTTCTGCTGTAAAACTAATATTGTTTAACATATTTTCCTCTGCATCTGGATAGCGGAACGAAACATTTTTAAATTCTATTAATCCTTTTTTATTTGTATCCAATTTCTTTGGATTTTCTGGGTCTTTAATAGAATTTTCTGTTTCTAAAACTTCATTAATACGTCTAGCAGAAACTCCTGCTCTTGGTAGCATAATAGACATCATAGATATCATTAAGAATGACATTATAATTTGCATTGTATATTGAATAAATGCCATCATATCTCCAACTTGCATTGTTCCAGAGTCTATATTGTGTCCACCTACCCAAACAATTAATAAAGATATACTATTCATAATAAACATTAATGTTGGCATCATTAAGCTCATTGCTCTGTTAACAAATACATTTGCTTTCATCAAATCTTTATTTGCATTGT
>FR901495.1:0-6331 GCA_000438355.1 Clostridium sp. CAG:273 | reverse complement strand
CTACTTCATCTTTTTCTTTATTAAATGCTCTAATTACTGGTAAACCTGTTAAAATTTCTCTTGCTACTAAGTTTAACTTATCTACCAATTGTTGTAATTTTTTAAACTTAGGCATTGCAATAACAAATAATGTTCCCATTACTAATACAACTGCAAATACTGCAATTCCAATAATCCATGCCATTGACATATTACTATTTGCAAGCACCATAAAAAATCCACCTATACCAATAATTGGTGCGTAAACTACAACTCTAAATAGCATTGTCATAAGCATTTGAATTTGTTGAACATCATTTGTACTACGTGTAATTAAGGAAGCTGTTGAAAACTGCTTAAATTCGCTTGTTGAAAAGCTTAATACCTTTTTAAATATTTTATCTCTTAAAGTTTGTGCAAGTCTTGCTGCTACTTTAGAAGATAAAAGCATTATTGTTATAGCAGAAACCATAATAATTAAAGATATTCCAAGCATTTGAGCTCCAGACACAATTATAAAATGTGTTTTATAATTATCTAAATTAATGCCAACTGCTTGGTATTCTTGTTTTACTGCTTCTATAGCTGCTTGCTCTAAAATGCTTTCTGGCATTGTATTAATTTTCTCATTAATTTGGTTAATAAAATCTCCCTCAGATGTACTTCCTCCTGAAAGCTCTGAGCCTGTATTTTGAGACATTTGCATTTTTATTATTTCTAATGCTGTTTTGTCATTAAACTGTTCTTGCATTTTTTTAGGCATATTAGATAAAATTTGTGCCTTTATTTTTTCAGCTGCCTCTCCACTATTTAAGTTATAAACTACCATAAGTGGTTTAGACATAATAGTATTTAAATTTTCTTGATTTTCACTTTCTAATTTGTTTTGTACATACAAATCTTGATTTGCAAGCTCTGGATAATCTTTTAAATATTTATTGTAATCTTTCTCATTTAAATTATCTTTTGAAATTAAAGTATAATTTCCCAAAATTTCTTCGTCATCCTCTGTAAATAATAAAACATTATCCATAGATGATTTTCTTATTACTTCTGGTGACGAATTTTCAATTCCACCTTGTTGAATTCCTATATTAACAATTCTTGAAGTGTAGTCTGGTAAACGCAAGTCACAAATAGCTTGAACTACTAGTAATAAGACTATTATAACTACGTATATCCATGTTCTTTTTAAGTTTTTTAATATTTTTAACATAAATAAATATGTATGGTTTTTCCATACTCTCCTTTCTTTAAATTTTCATGCATTTTTTAATATACTAATTACTTTGTTTATTGTCTCTTCTGGTGTTGAAGCCCCTGCCATAACTCCAACTTTATTACACTTTTTAAATTTTTCTAATTCTTTTACTAGTTCTTCCTCATTTTCCACCATAATTACATTACTACAATTATTTAAAGATATTTGATACAATTTATTTGTATTAGAACTTTTTTTACCACCTATAACTATCATTCCATCAACTTCTTTAGATAGTTTTTCTGTTTCTTCCTGTCTTAATCTTGTAGCATCACATATAGTATTATTTATAATAATTTCTATTTTATCTTTTAATTCTTCTCTTATTTTGCTTTCAAATTTCTTAAATCTCTCTAAATTAAATGTAGTTTGAGCCACAACAACTAATTTTCTAGTAATTAAATTTTCTATTTTTGCCTTATCTTCTGTATCTTTTTTAGTTTCTATATTGTATATATTTTTTTTGTTTTTTTCTTCACACTCTTTTTTTATAATCTTTAAGGCTTCATCCAATTCTTCTTCATTTTCAATTATTGTACTGTTTCTACCACAAAAGCTAGCTGTACCAATTACCTCAGGATGCTTTTTTTCTCCTATTAAAAATATATAATCTTCATTTTTGCCATATTCTTCTACAAAGTCATGTATTTTTAATACTTTAGGGCATGTTAAATCTTTTAATGTAATTTCCATTTGCTTTGCTTTATTATATATTTCTTTTGTTACACCATGTGCACGAATTATTACAGTTTTTCCCTTTGAATTTGGTACTTCTTCTAGGCTGTTTATTATTTTCACTCCTAATGCTTCTAGATTACTTAATACTACCGGATTATGTACTAAATCTCCTAAGCAATAAATTGTTTTATTATTGCTTTCAGCTTCTTTATATGTTTTGTTTACAGCATTTCTAACTCCACCACAAAATCCTGCCATTTTTCCCAATACTATTTCCATATGTATTATTCCTCCAACATCATTTGCAATTTACAATTTATTTTTCATTTCTATTTTTTTATTTTCTATCATTTACCATATCTATTATTTCTTGTTTTAGCACATTAACTATATCTTCTTGTTTTACCTTTTTTATAATCTTGCCTTTCTTAAATAATAGTCCTTCTTCTACTCCACCTGCTATTCCTATATCTGCATGGCTTGCTTCTCCAGGACCATTTACAGCACACCCCATTACAGCAACTGTAATATCTGCTTCTATTCCTTGTAAAAATTCTTCTACCTCTTTTGCCATTGGAATTAAGTCTATTCTAGTCCTTCCACATGTAGGACAAGCAATTAATGTTGGTGATTTATGATATAAATTACAGTTTTTTAAAATTTCTTTTGCTACTTTTATTTCTTTAATAGGGTCATCACTTAAAGACACCCTTAATGTATCACCTATTCCTTCCCTTAGTAATACTCCTAAACCAATACTAGACTTTATAGTACCACTAAATTCTGTTCCTGCTTCTGTAATTCCTATATGTAATGGATAGTTAAATGTTTTTGCTGCTTCTTCATATGCTTCTATACATAAATCTAAATCAGATGCTTTTAAAGATAAGCAAATATCATAAAATTCTAGTTTCTCTAATATTTCAACATGTCTCTTTGCACTTTCTACCATTGCTTTAGCAGTTGGTTTTCCACCATATTTTTCTAACAAATCTTTTTCCAAAGAGCCACCATTTACGCCTATACGTATTGGGATATTTTTTTCTCTACATGCATCTACAACTGCTTTTACCTTTTCTTCGCTCCCTATATTTCCCGGATTTATACGAACCTTATCTACACCTGACTTAATAGCTTCCAATGCTATTTTATAATCAAAGTGAATATCTGCTACTATTGGAATATTTATTTTTTCTTTTATTCTTTTTATCGCTTTTGCATCTTCTATGTCTAAACATGCCACCCTAACAATTTCACATCCAGCTTCTTCTAACTGTAAAATTTGTGCTATTGTTGACTCTACATCCTTTGTTTTAGTATTACACATAGATTGAATAATAACTTTATTTTGTCCTCCAATTTGTACATTTCCTACCATTATTTTTCTTGTATTATTTCTATTATACATATTTTCACGTATAATCCAATTATTAAATTATTATATAAACTATTGGATTATTTCTCCTTTCTCTTAAAATTTTATATAATATATTTAGTACTGTGGATTTATTTATTTTTATACATTTTTATCATATCTTTTAAACTTACTCTACTTCCATAGTTTAAAATAGCATTTGAATAAATTTTTATAGATACACTTGCTACTACTAGAATAGTTAATAATAATACAATTATAGATATAGCAATTTGTGTTGGAGTTGCAACTCCCATCATTACTCTAAATGGCATACAAAATGGTGCTGAAAATGGAAATATTGATGCAAACACATTTAATTCACTAGTTGGATTCATCATTGTAAAATAAGCTAAATAAAATCCAATTACTGCTATAATTGCAACTGGTCCGTTTGCGCTTTGTACATCTTCTGGTTTACTTACTGTAGAACCTGTTAAAGCATATAATAGCGCATATGTAGCATATCCTAATATGAAGTATATTACAGTTAATACTCCTAGTGTTGGTGTAATTTGAGATAAATCTAATGCACTACTTAGCATGTCTTTTGGTAAACATGCATATGCACATATTAATGCAACAGCGACAATTGAAATAACTTGTAATAAACCAACTATTCCAATTCCTATAGTTTTTCCAAGTACAATCGTTCTTGGAGAAGTTGATGTAACCAATGTTTCCATTATTTTAGAAGTTTTTTCTGTTGTTATTGAGTTTGACACTTGATATGCACAGAAATATATAGCATAAAATAATACTAATGAAAGAAGCATTATAACTAGTACATTACCTTTTACTTCCTGTTTTTCTGCTTGTGCTAGCTCAAAATTAAATTGTGGTGTAATGCTTGCAAGTTGCTCTTGTGTTAATCCTAATTTAGAAATTTGTACATCTGTATATAAACTTGTTAGCATATTAGTAATTCTTTCTGGCACAGCATTTTCCATCATTGCCATATTTTCAACTATGTATTGTATATTAACTTTACCATCTTCTTCGTTTTTACTAATAATTATTGCATCATCTACATCACCATTAACTATTTTGTTTTTTACTTCTTCTAATGGCATATTCTCATTTTTTATTTCATATTGTTCTCCTGTTTCTAACTCATTTAATGCATCTAGTGAACCTTCAAATATATTTTTCTCATCAACTATTNNNNATTTTTCTCATCAACTATTAGTGTTCTAGGCAAAGAACCTCCTTCTGAGTTCTCTTCTCCTTTAAACATGTTTAAAATATTTGGAATATTAAATCCGACAATTATAATTATAAATATAATTAAGTTTGAAATAATAAATGTCTTTTTCTTAAGCATATCTTTTATTGTATATGAAGCTACTACCCATAAATCTCTCATTCTACTCCACCTACTTTCTCTATAAATATATCATTTAAGCTTGGTTTCATAATTTCAAACTTTTCTACTCTAATTTTATTTTCTATAAGCTTATTTATAAGTTTATAGCCATCTTCTTCTCCATTAATATTAATTATATAATCATTATCCTTACTGTTGTATATTTTTAAGCCTAGCTCTTCTATGTATTTATCTACATTTTCTACTGTGCTTAAACTAACTCTATTTGCATTATATTGTTCTTTTATTTGTTTTAAATTTCCTTTAAGTACAGTTTCTCCTTTATTAAGAATTAATACATCACTACAAAACTCCTCTATAGAATGCATTTGATGGCTAGACATTATAATATATTTTCCATTTTTAATAAGCTCTATTATTACACTTTTTAAAATCTCTGTATTTACAGGGTCTAGTCCACTAAATGGCTCATCTAATACAACCAATTCTGGGTTATGTATAATAGAAGTTATAAATTGTATTTTTTGCTGGTTTCCCTTAGATAACTTTTCTGGTGTCATATTAATATATTGCTCTACTTCTAATCTTTTTGCCCAATAATTAAGTGCCTCTATTGCTTTTTCTTTCTTCATCCCCTTTAATTCTGCAAAATACATCATTTGGTCATATATCTTTGTTTTAGGATATACTCCTCTCTCCTCTGGTAAATAGCCAAAATTAACATTTTTTCTTTTAACTTCCTTACCATTCCAAGATATTTCTCCACTATCTTTTTTTAGTATTCCAAGTATCATCCTTATTGTAGTAGTTTTACCGGCTCCGTTTGTTCCTAAAAGTCCATAAACACTTGGTTTATCTATTTCAAAAGAAATGTCATTTACAACTTTTTTGGTCCCATATGTTTTATTAACATGTTCAACTTTAAGTCCCATAATTTTCTCCCTTCTATAGAAAACTTCTCAAATTATATATTACCTTATAAATATTGTCAATTCTTGTTGTACTCATATATTCGAAGTATTTTGCTTGCAACTACTTTTAGGTGCATATTTATTTTATTTTTAATTATAAAATTATTGCGGGAGGTAACTATGAACAAATTAAAAATACCAGAAAACCATAGTGGCGTAAGTAAAACATTACGTCTTCCTGAAAATATAGCAGACGATGTTCAAAACTTAGCCAACTTAAAAAATCTATCATTTAATAAAACAATAATTACCTTACTAGAATTTAGTTTAAGCAATTTAGAAGAAGATGATAGATTAAAATTAGATAAAATGCGTAAATAATACCAATTTCGTAAAATAGTAAGGTAGTTTTATTACTAATAATTGTATTTACATGGTTTAAAGAAGATATATTTGAATATATCTTCTTTAAAATTAATATTTTTTAATCTTCTGAAATAATAATTATTGAATCATTGTCTAAATATATTTTTATTTTACTATCTTTTATTTCGTATTTATATACTTGGTTTAAATTTATACTTAAATAAACTCCTTCTTTTTCATCTTGTATAGTTAATGTGTCATATTCTATTCTGTAATTTAAACAATTTACTAAAAATTTAGTAGATATAAAACCTGTTTGGCATATAATTATTCTTTTACCATCTTTTTTGTTTAATTCGTTTAATATACTTTCTTTAATATTGTCTTGCATATAC
>FR901494.1:2102-3199 GCA_000438355.1 Clostridium sp. CAG:273 | reverse complement strand
CAAGAAACAAATATGCTTTATGATTCAACAGCAACAAAAGGCGGGGAGGGGCTTTATCCTAAAATTAATGGTAAAGGTGCAACAGGTTATTATATATTTGATGGAATTGCCTCATTAGTTGCTGGATACTTATTTGTTGTTAATCAGTATTTGCCAATGATATGTTGTTTAATTTGTACAATTATTGCTACAATTATTGCAATAAATTTTAAGGATATATATGTTAATAAATTAGAACAAAATGAAGTTTCTAATAAAATTAAAGAATATAAATCCGATTTTAAAATATCAATTAGAAATATAATTAATTCAAAAAGATTAAGAGCATTGCTTATTTTTATGGGATTATTTAATGCTTTAATAACAATAATGAGTACGTATAAAGGAAATATTCTAGTAGAATTGCAAATAAAACCAGAAACATTTTCCATAATAAATGCAATTTTAACATTTATATCTGGAATAGCATCTACATTTCAGGACAAGTTGCATAAAAAATATAAAAATAAGACATTTACTGTATTATCTATGAGTTTTACATTTAGTGTAATTTTAATAGGAATTTTATTATTTGGAAATGTTAATTATATGTTACCTATAGTATTAGTTTTACTTTCAGTAAGAAGTATGACTATGTCAAATTATTTTATTTTGGCTGAAAGATACTCGAAAAATTTTTCGACTCCAAAGACTAGGTCAAGAATTTCGTTTACAGCAGAATTTACAACTAATATTATTGAATCAATATTAGTGTTTTTAGCAGGAGTATTGTTAGACGGTGGAAGTGTACAATTTGCAACATTATTTGTAGGGTTGTTATTTTTGTTGTTCTTTACATTGGCTTTGGATTATATGAAAACAAGAGTTGGATTAAAACCAGAAGATTATAATAAAAAAGATATTAATTTAGAATAATAGAAAGGTTGTGTGTTTATAACTTATATGAAAAAAATTATATTATCAATAGATGGTATGACTTGTAGTGCATGTTCTAATAGATTGGAAAAGTATTTATTAAAACAAGACGGAATTATAAATGCTTCTGTTAATTTAGTAATGTCTAATGCTTTCGTAGAATATGATGAAACTAAATTAAA
>FR901494.1:261-2094 GCA_000438355.1 Clostridium sp. CAG:273 | reverse complement strand
ATGATGAAACTAAATTAAATATAAAAAATGTTGAAGAATTTGTGAAAAAGGCAGGATTTAAAAGCCTAGGTTTGTACACAGATATAAAAACGAAGAATAATACTAAAAACAACAAAGTTTTATTTATAATATTTTTGATTTTATCAATTATATTAATGTATGTCTCAATGGGACATATGATTGGACTTCCTACTTTTGAATTTTTAAATATGCATACACATCCAATAAGTTATGCTATAACACTTTTAATTATAACAATTCCATTTATCTTTTATGGTTTTGATATTATAAAAAGTGGATTTAAAAATTTAATACATAAGGCTCCAAATATGGATACATTAGTTGCCATAGGAGTTTTAAGTAGTTTATTATATAGTTTATATAATATGTATATAATTATAAAAGGAAACACTAGTTATGTAGAACATTTGTATTTTGAATCTGCTGCAATTGTAATATTTTTTATTAAGCTTGGAAGGTATATAGATGGTGCTAGTAAGGATAAAACAAAGGAAGCTATCCAAAAGTTAGTTCAAATAACTCCAAAAGATGCCACAATTAAGGTTAATGGTGATGAGAAAAAAGTTACAATAGATGAGATAAATAAAGGGGATATAGTAATTAGTAAACCAGGAGAAAGAATTTCTGTAGATGGAGAAATTGTAATTGGCAAAACGCATTTAGATGAGTCATTTATAACAGGAGAAAGCAAACCTGTTGCAAAAAATATAGGAGATAAGGTTATTGCTGGAAGTATAAACTATGATGGATATATAGAATATAAAGCAGAAAAAATAGGAAAAGAATCTACCATATCTGAAATAGTTAAGCTTGTAATAGAGGCAACAAATACAAAAGCTCCTATTGCTAAAATTGCAGATACAGTAAGTGGTTATTTTGTACCTACAGTTATTATTATAGCTTTTATTACATTTTTGGTATATTTATTTTTAGGATTAGGTTTTACATCTGCTATAAATACTTTTGTAACCATTTTAGTTGTTGCTTGTCCTTGTAGTTTGGGATTAGCTACTCCTCTTGCTATAGTGATAAGTGAAGGTGTTTGTGCAACACATGGAATTTTAGTAAAGAAAAGTGAAACACTAGAAAACGCTTCAAAAATAAATACTATCGTATTTGATAAAACTGGAACATTAACATATGGAACATTAAAAATTGCAGAAATTTTAAATTATAGTAATTTAACTAATAATGAAATTGTAGAGTTAGCGGGAAGTTTAGAAGCAAAGTCAACTCATCCAATTAGCAAAGCTTTTAAAGAATATATTGAAGCAAATAATTTGAAAATATTAGATGTAGAAAAATTTGAAGATATAAGTGGATATGGAATTGTTGGAACAATTGATAATAATACAATTTTAGTAGGAAATTCTAAATTACTTAATAAGTATAAAATAGAAAATAAATATATAGAGCAAGAAGAATTACTTGCTACAAATGGTAACAGTATAGTTTATATTGCAAAAAATAACGAAATTCTTGGTATTATTGGAGTAAATGATATTATAAGAGACAATGTAAAAAACATTATTGAAGAGTTAAATAAAAACAATATAGAAGTAATAATGCTTACAGGAGACAATAATAAAACTGCTAAATCAATTGCAGATACCTTGGGAATAAAAAATGTTATTGCAAATGTAACTCCAAACGAAAAATCAAATATTATAAAGAAATTAAAAGAAGAGGGAAAAATTGTAATGATGTGTGGTGATGGAATTAATGATAGCCCTGCTTTAGCTTTAAGCGACATAGGAGTTAGTGTAAATAGTGGAACAGATATAGCAAGAGATTCTTCAGATGTAATTTTAA
>FR901494.1:0-256 GCA_000438355.1 Clostridium sp. CAG:273 | reverse complement strand
ATTCTTCAGATGTAATTTTAACTAAAAATGATTTAACAAGTATAATGAATTTAATAAATATAAGCAAAAAAACTATTAGAAATATAAAACAAAATTTATTTTGGGCATTTTTTTATAATAGTTTAATGATACCAATTGCAATGGGAGTGTTAAGTGGAATTGGAATAAATATTAATCCTATGATTGCAAGTTTAGCTATGGTACTAAGTAGTTTTACTGTAATTTTAAATGCTTTGAGATTAAAAAGAATAAAAAT
>FR901493.1:15816-19569 GCA_000438355.1 Clostridium sp. CAG:273 | reverse complement strand
ATTCATATTATAAATTTTGTTATTAATTATTATTACAACTTATAATATCATAGGTTGTATTTGTCTATTTTCTAAAGCTTCTTCTAATGTTGGTATAGTGTATTTTGAATCAAATACAAGTGATCTAGGTTTAGTTATTGGATTATCTTGTCTAAATGGTACAAAATAGTAATGTTTTCTATTTAGTAATTTACCTATATTTTCTGCACTTCCAGATAATCCATCATTAGTAGAAATTGCAATAACTACAGGTTTTTCATTTCTTAAATGTGATTTTGTAGCCATAGTTGCTGGTGTATTTATTATAGAATTTGCAAGCTTTGCAATAGTATTCCCCGAGCATGGCTCAATAAGTATAATATCTGTTAATCCTTTTGGACCTATTGGCTCTGCTCCTTGAATTGTATTTATAATCTTATTTTCTTTAATTATTTATAATCTTATTTTCTGTAATTTCTTCAATTTCATTTATAAAATCTTTAGCTTTGCCAAATTTAGTATCTAATTTATATGCATTATATGACATAATAGGGATAATATTTGCACCTTCTTTTTTTATATTTTTAAGTTGCTCTATAGTTGTTTTAAACATGCAAAATGACCCTGTAAAAATAAATCCAATATTTTTATTTTTTAATTTCAAAACATAATTCCTCCTTACACATAATAAATAATTATAAATTAATATATTATATGTAATATTTTGTAGAATTGTGTTGTAAGGTTATTATATAAAAGCAACCAGAAGCTGCTGACATTAGTCAAGCTAGCTTCCGGTTGCTAATTTTGTTTAAAAGGTTATAAGTTTGTTCACCATTTTGGTAACAATCCTTATTTTTTGCTTCTGGCTGTAGTCTTTAGTTGTAGGCCAACTGTTCACCACATCAAAGATCTTAGAAATCTGAAGCATTCTGTTTGCAGCGTTTGCATTTTCTCTGCTAAAACCATAGCTCTCAGGATCTTCCTCATCGAAATCTTCCTTTGAAGAAAAAAGTAGTGTAAAAGCCACTTCCTTCTCCGTATATTTTTCCCGCATTGCTTTAGAAGCAATCTTCTTACATCCGAAGTCTTGTAAAGCAACTTGGACGTCTGGGATGATAGACTCGCGGTCCACATGGGGCCACATCCCTTCAAGGAAAAACAACGATTCGGGAAGTACAAAGAAGTACTTATCCTTTACCACCTCCCAAGGAGTCTCCTGAATAGCAATGTTTGCAAAAAGCAAGAACTTGTTCGGATCTTCAATCAGCTCTTCTGCTACAGAATTCACCAACTCTCTCCGCAGCTTTTCATGCATCTCGTTCTTTTTGTCCACTTTGCGGACTGCCACCTTGCTGTTTCTCATGTATATCAAACCTTTCATAAATTATAACAATGCAAAGAATTGCATTATTATAATTATATCACATTTTACATAATTTCTCAAATATTACTTTTAAGTATATCTTTTATTACTTCACTTGCTATAATTAATCCTGCAATAGAAGGAACAAAAGATATACTTCCTGGTACCTTATTATTAGAATTTATCTCCAGCCTTATTGGTTCTTCCTTAGAATAAACAACTTTTAATTTTTTTATTCCTCTATTTCTTAATTCTTTTCTCATTACTTTTGCAAGAGGACATACACTTGTTTTATATATATCTTCTACTTCAAATTTCGTTGGATCTAATTTATTGCCAGTTCCCATACTTGATATTATAGGTATATTTAATGTATCCGCTTCTTGTATTAAAGCTATTTTAGCTGTAACAGTATCTATTGCATCAACTATATAAGAAATATTAGATGTCAGTTCAATTTTATTATTTGGCATATAGAATTTTTTATATATAGTAACATTAGCATCTGGGTTTATTTCTAATATTCTCTCTTTTGCAACTTCTACTTTAGCTTTTCCAATAGTTTTAGTTGTTGCAATAATTTGTCTATTTATATTTGTTATATCTATATTATCATTATCCACCAGTACAAAATTACCTATTCCCGCTCTTGCTAAAGCTTCTACAACATATGAACCAACTCCACCAATGCCAAACACTGCAACTTTAGATTTTTTAAGCTTTTCTACATTTTCTTTTCCTATTAATAATTCTTCTCTAGAAAATATATTTTTCATAAAATAATCTCCTTCCTTATCTTCGTTGCTGATACATCTTTCGAAAGGCATAAATTTTTATTTTCAACATTTTACCTTTTTATTTAACTATTTTACCTCCACCTAGAATCATATCATTTATATAAAATACAGCTGATTGCCCAGGTGTTATAGCTCTCTGGGGTTCTTCAAACACAACTTTTATATTTCCGTTTCTTATATATTTATTATTCCCTTTTTCATATATTTCTTCATTAACTTGTACATCTTCTGCTTCTTTTAAGTCCTTATTATCCATAATTATTGTAGCCTTGGCAGATTTAGTAGAATAACGTGTTTTTACATCTACTACAATTGGACTATCTAGATTATCTATTAATAATAAGTTTATATTATTTACTAATATTTCTTTTTTATATAATTCTTTTTCTTCTCCAACTATAACTTCGTTTTTAGTTTTATTAAATCCTAAAACAAATAAAGGTACTTTGTAAGCGATACCCAATCCTTTTCTTTGACCTATCGTATAATTGTATAACCCTGTATGTCTGCCAAGTATTTCACCATTAGAATTTACTATATTACCTGCTTTAGGCTTTATTGAAGAATTTATTTCTAAAAACTCTTTATAATTTCCATTTGGAATAAAACAAATATCCTCACTATCTGGTTTATTTGCGACCTCTAATCCCGCGTCTCTTGCTATCTCCCTTATTTGGTCTTTATTTTCAAAATCTGATAATGGAAATATAATATGTTCTATAACTTCTTTTGGTATATTCCACAATACATATGTTTGGTCTTTATTTCCTGCATTAGATTTTTTTATTACCCATCTATTATATTGTTCATTATATTCATTTTTAGCATAATGACCTGTTGCAACATATTTACATCCAAGCTCTTTTGCTTTTTCATACATATATCCAAACTTAATATATTTATTACACTCAATACAAGGATTAGGTGTTTTGCAATTTGAATAACATGTTATAAAATCGTCTATAACATGCTCTTTAAAGTCTTCTTTACAGCTAAAACTATAATGTGGTATGTGTAACTTTTCACATACTTTTTTTGCATCTAAAGATACATTAGAGTTTCCTTCAAACATCTCTAATGTTATTCCTATAACTTCATATCCTTGTTTTTTTAATAATAGAGCAGATACACTGCTATCCACTCCACCACTCATTCCTAATAATACTCTTTTATTTTCCATTTACAATTCCCAAATTTTAATATTTTTAAAGACGCGACATGTAGATAATCTAAATATCAAAAATTTTTAATCATGTCGTTTTTACTCTTATTACTTGTTTAATTTTCTTCTTATTTTTTATCCAATATATCCTCTATAGTATGCCAAGCAAGTAAAGCACATTTTACTCTAGCTGGCATATGTGATACATTTCTAAAAGCTATAGCATCTTCTAGTTTTTTTAATTCTTCTTCATCTGTAATTTCTCTTTTTATCATACCAATAAAAGTAGCAATAACTTCTTTAGCTTCTTTTATAGTCTTTCCTTTTAACGTATCTATCATTATAGATGTAGAAGCTTGTGAAATTGCACAACCATGACCTGTAAAAGATATATCTTCAATTATATCTCCATTTAACTTTAATTCTAAAGTAATTTCATCTCCACAATT
>FR901493.1:10159-15781 GCA_000438355.1 Clostridium sp. CAG:273 | reverse complement strand
TCTCACAAAAATCTGGATTATCTAAATGTTTTTTATTATACGAATTCATGCTATGTTCCATTATTAAGTCATTGTAAACATCTGATAAATCGCTCATTTTCTTCTCCTTTCATCATTCTTATGCGTTAATTATTTAATTTTCTTCATATCATTATTTATAATTATAATATTTCATTCTAGTATTTCTTATTTTAATATCTCATAATTTATATTATTTTATTAAATTTAGCTTTTACAATTATATTGCTTTTATTATATTAATCTATAATATATTTCTTAAACATATTATAGGCTTTGTTTAAAGCTTTAATTAGTTTATCAACATCTTCTTTATCATTGTAAAAACTAAAACTTGCTCTGCAAGTAGAGTCTATTCCTAAAAATCTCATAAGAGGTTGAGCACAATGATTTCCAGAACGTACACAAACTCCTTCTGTATCTAAGATACTGGCAATATCATGAGGATGTATACCTTTTATATTAAAAGAAATAACAGAAGAGTGTTTGTCATTATGTGGTGTCATATATAATGTTAAATAATCTAATTTAGATAATTCTTGTCTTGCATATGTTACAACTTCTTTTTCAGCTTTTTCTATGTTTTCTATTCCTATAGAGTTTATATAATCTATGGCAGCCCCAAGCCCAATAACACCTTCTACATTTTGAGTTCCTGCTTCAAACTTATTTGGAAGTGGTGCAAATGTAGTTTCTTGTTCATACACATATTCTATCATATCTCCACCCATTATAAAAGGACTCATAGTTTCTAATATTTCTTTTTTTCCATATAGTACGCCTATTCCAAGTGGTGCTAACATTTTATGACCTGAAAATACTAAAAAATCTGCATCTAATTCTTGTACATCTATTTTCATATGAGGAATACTTTGTGATGCATCAACAATAATAATTGCTCCTTTTTTATGTGCATAATCTATAATTTTTTTTACATTATTTATAGTACCTAAAGCATTTGATACATGTGCTATTCCAACTATTTTAGTCTTATCTGTAATTTTACTTTCTATTTCTTCATCTGTTAATTCAAACTCATTGTTAATGTACATATATTTAAGTTTAGCACCTGTTACTTTAGAAACTTTTTGCCAAGGAACTAAGTTAGAGTGATGTTCCATTATTGAAATAACAATTTCATCATCTTCTTTTAGCTTATCAATTCCATATGAATAAGCAAGCAAATTTAAGCTCTCTGTTGCATTTTTAGAAAATATAATTTCTTCTTTATATCTAGCATTTACAAATTTGGCAATTTTAGCTCTCGTATCTTCATATAAATTAGTTGCTTCTATACTTAATGAATAAGCACCTCTGTGTGGATTAGCATTATAATTCCTATAAAAATTATCAACTGCATTTATAACTTGAAGTGGCTTTTGGCTTGTTGCACCACTATCTAAATATGCTATATTATTATTTTTTAAAATTGGAAAATCATTTTTATATTTATTCATTAATACTATATTCTCCTTATATATATTTTTATTGGAATACTAAACTTAATAATTTAATATATAAAACTAATACTTACTTTACTTTTCACTTTATTTCAATATATTAAGTTAATATTTACTTTTTGTTTTTTAATATAAGTATATATTTTTTAGACTATTATTTAATATCTATTAATCTAATCGCTTGTCTATCTCTTCTAGTATTTCTTCTTTTAATCTTTCATTAATTATATTTTCTATTATTTTATTAAATTTAGCTTTTACAATTAATTTCATAGCTTCTTTAAAATTAAAACCTCTGCTCATTATATAAAAAAGTTCTTTTTCTCCAACCTTTCCAGCTGCACTGCTATGATTTCCTTCTACTTCTTCTTCAGAGCAAAGTAACATTGGAAGTGCTATAGATTTTGCCTTATCTGATAATAAAGTACAAAATTCATTTTCATTTCCAGTTGCTTTTTTACATCCTTTTTTAAAGTCTATAGTACCCTTAAAATGCTTTTTAGCTGTATCCTTTAAAGCTCCTTGTACTTGTATATCTATATTTGTCTTTTTACCCCTTAATTCACCAATATAATTTAAATCAAAAAATTGACTTTCTTTTCCTAAATAAATCCCATTAATTATATTTTCAGAGTTATCACCTAATAAATTAGAATAATAGTTAGTAATACTATTTTTTCCTCCAAAGTCTACAATTGTATAATTGACTTTTGCATTATCTTCAAATAAATTTTCAAAACTCATAAAATTATTTGATTCTGTATTCATAAGATTAACTATTATGATATTTAGTTTACAATTTTTCTTAGCTAATACTCTTATTATTCCATTATGATAAGCTTTTATATTTTCTGTAGATTTATATTTTATTGTAATAGTAGATTCAGTATTTTCATTTGCTATTATTTCTATATTGTCTATTAAAGTTAAGTTTTGACTATTAAAATTAAAATCAATTTCAACATTTTGGTTTTTATTTTTTTCCACAACTATTTTAAATTTTCTATTTGCATTTTGCTGTACTTGATTTTCTAGTTCATTACCTAACCCATATGTCAAATTATAGCTACCTTTTACATCTTCAGTAACTTGCCCTATAATATTAACATTTTCAAATTTGCCAATAGTTTCTGGAATCTCTATATTTTGTATTTTAATATTATTTATATTAAGGTTTCTTGAAGTTCTTACAGGAGTTTCATTAATCTTTAATTCTTGTAACATTAACCTATTGCTCCTTCCAATTCTAAATTTATTAAATTGTTCATTTCTACTGCATATTCCACAGGCAGTTCTTTAGATATAGGATATGCAAAACCTCTTACTATCATTGCTTTGGCATCTTCTTCTGACAAACCCCTAGACATTAAATAAAAAATAGCTTTATCACTAATTTTTCCTATTTTAGCCTCATGTGAGAATTCTACTTCATCATTTCTTATATCATTAACTGGTATTGTATCTGAAATAGATATATCATCAAGCATAAGAGATTCACAAGACACAGAGCTCTTAGAATTTTTTGCATTTTCACTTATCCTTACTAATGACCTATAAGTACACTTTCCACCATTTTTTGAAATTGATTTAGAATTTACCACACTTGATGTATTTTCTGCATTATGTATTACTTTAAATCCTGTATCTAAATTTTGACCAGCTCCTGCAAATGAAATTCCTGTGTATTCTGTTTTAGCACCTTCTCCATTTAAGATGCTCATTGGATATAACATTGATATTTTAGAGCCAAATGACCCAGATACCCATTCCATTTTAGCATTTCTTGACACTATAGCCCTTTTAGTATTTAAATTTAACATATTCTTTGACCAATTTTCAATTGTAGAATATCTTAAATATGCATTTTCTTTTACATATAATTCGACACAGCCAGCATGTAAGTTCACTTTATTATATTTTGGTGCAGAACAACCCTCTATAAAATGTAAACTTGCACCTTCATCTACTATTATTAAAGTATGCTCAAATTGTCCAGATTCTGGCGAATTTAATCTAAAATAAGATTGAAGCGGAATATCTACTTTAACTCCTTTTGGAACATACACAAAAGAACCACCAGACCAAACAGCACCATGTAATGCAACAAATTTGTGGTCTGTTACTGGTACACATTTCATAAAGTGTTTTTTTACTAAATCCGGATATTCTCTTACAGCTGTTTCCATGTCTGTGTAAACAACACCTTGTTTTATTAGCTCTTCTTTCATACTATGGTAAACTACTTCTGAGTCATATTGTGCACCAACACCTGCTAAAGAAGTTTTTTCAGCTTCTGGAATTCCTAATTTATCAAATGTATTTTTTATATCTTCTGGGACATCATCCCATGAGGTACTTAACTTAGACTTTGGTCTAACATATGTTGCAATTTCATCCATATTTAGTTCTGAAATATCTGGTCCCCATGTTGGAAGTTCTAATTTATTATATACCTCTAATGCTTTTAATCTAAACTCTTTCATCCAATCTGGGTCATTTTTTTGTTTTGATATTTCTTCAATTATTTCTTTTGTTAGTCCTTTTTTCATCTTAAAGTCATATTCATCTTTGTTTTTTATATCATAAATATTTCTATTAATGTCATTTACTTCGGTTTTACTCATTATTCAATATCCTTAAATAATATTTAGATTTTAAGGTTAAATCCATAAACCTTTTATTTTTACTTTTATTAATACTAGCTTAATAGCTTTATTTAAAATAGCGATTTTAAACATATTCTAACCTAAATTTTTGTATTTTGAATATCCTTCTTCTTCTATTTCAGCTGCTAAACTTTGGTCTCCTGTTTTTACTATTTTTCCATTAACTAATATATGAACATAGTCTACTTTTAAGCTTTTTAATATTTTTGTATTATGAGTTATTATAAGAACTGCATTATTTTCGTTTTTGAACATTTCTATTCCTTTTGACACAGTTCTAATTGCATCTACATCTAGTCCAGAATCTGTTTCATCAAGTATTGCAAGTTTTGGATTTAGTACAAGCATTTGTAAAATTTCATTTTTCTTTTTTTCTCCTCCAGAAAAACCAACATTTAAACTACGTCCAGCATATTCTGGATTCATTTTTAATTCTTCCATATACTTTCTTAGTTCATCTTTAAACTCAAATACCTTTGTAGGTTTTCCTGTAATTTTTCCTTTTGCTGACTTTAAAAAGTTAGTAACAGAAATTCCTGGTATTTCTTCTGGCAATTGAAATGACATAAAAACGCCTTTTCTCGCTATTTCATCTGTTTTTAAATTAGTTATATCTTCACTTTCAAAATTTATATTTCCTTCTACTTTATTATATAAAGGATTACTTAATATTGCATTTGCTGTAGTAGTTTTCCCAGAGCCATTTGGTCCCATTATTACATGAATTTCTCCCTTATTTATTGTTAAATCTATACCTTTTAATATTTCCTTATCTTCTACATTTACATGTAAGTTTTTAATTTCTAATAATTTATTGCTCATACTAGTTAACTCTCCTTCTTACGCAACTTCTACATCTCTCATTATTAATATCATAATCACAGTCCAAATTACTTAAATCCAATGTTTTGTGTACATATTTAGCAAGTTTATTTAAAGTATTATCCGATATAGATGACTTTATATTTTCAGCTTCTTCCTCTGCGTCTTGTTTGTTTAAATTTAAGACATCCTTTAAAAATAAATAAACAATATCATATGCCTCTATTACTTTTTTTGCTACATCTTCTCCATTTTTAGTTAATTCAATAGTTCCATAAGCTTCATAACTAACTAAATTATTAGCTTTTAAATTTCTTAAAGCCTTATTAACACTTGGTTTAGTACAGTTCATTTTATTTGCCACATCTGTAACTCTAATATTTCCTGTCTGTTTTTTTAATATGTACATTGTTTTTAAATATTCTTCCAAAGCCTTTGATATCATATAATTCTCCTTTTTGTTAATCACGGTTAACATTATACAATATAGATTAATGTTTGTCAAGGTTAACATTTTGATTTTTATGAATAACTATGACTATTTAATGGTGAATAAATTACAAAGTTAAAATACTACTCTTATGGTGTACTAATAAATTTGAAGAATAAATATACTGGCATATAAGATATAATTAATCTAACATGTCAGTATATTT
>FR901493.1:9094-10075 GCA_000438355.1 Clostridium sp. CAG:273 | reverse complement strand
TCCAAAAAGGAATTGAAGTATCCAAATCATGTATCTTATATTTATTATCTAAATCTGTTAAATTCATATCTCTAAATTGCATTATTTCTGAATCTAAATAATA
The DNA here is from genome assembly GCA_000438355.1 of Clostridium sp. CAG:273. Lineage (GTDB taxonomy): Bacteria > Bacillota > Clostridia > TANB77 > CAG-508 > CAG-273. Next base: position 9,972 of record FR901493.1, on the reverse strand, counting down.
TACAAGTTGGTCTCTTTGTTGCTCATCATTAATTAATAAAATCAAATATGGATTATTACAATCCTTATCTTCTTTTTTATATATAAATTTAGTATGTAAATCTTTTGGTTCAATTCCAAATTCATATAAACAACTTTCTAGAATTGTTCTTGTTTCTGATAAATGAGTTGCTTCTTTTGAAAATTCTTTTGAAAACATATCAAAAAAAGCATTTAATCTTTCTTTTTCATTTTCATATCTATTTTCCTTTATTTCAGATACTCTATCTAGTATTGGAAAAATAAAAGTTCTATCTTCTCTGGTGTACCCTAAAGTATAATAAATTTCTCTTAATTCTTCTTCTGGAACTTCTATAACATTTTCTGGTGGACTTTCTAATTTGTGTGCATTTGAAAGTCCTTCTTCTTGTTCACGCAGTTGTTCATAAGTTTTTCCGAAATACATAGGTCTTGCACCATATAAAGTGTTTTTCAAATCCCATGTTGGATCTGTTATTATATTTCCTTCTTCTGTTTCTGCTAAAAGAAATGAATGTGTACTAGAGGACAACTCTCTTGTAGATACTCCAACTCTAGCCAATATATTTCTTGATATTGCAGTAATACCATTACATACACTTTTGCCATTTATAAGTGATTTCCAAATATTTCTTGTATCGTTAGAATTTGCAGAATTAATAGACATTCCATTAAATTTAAAATCTGGAACATAAGAAATTAATTCGCCAATTTTATAATGCACATAAGCAATAATTTGTTTTTTGCTCCAATTTGGCTGTATTTCTTTAACTATTTTTTCAATTATTTTTTCACCTTGTAAAAAATCTTCTCTTGTCGCATTTCCAATAATTCCAATTGCAATAGATATTTTAGTCCTAC
>FR901493.1:1831-9052 GCA_000438355.1 Clostridium sp. CAG:273 | reverse complement strand
GCTAATTCTTGATAAAATTCTGGACTTTCATCTTCTCTAACTTGAATTCTTGTAAATTCTTCTAAATCATCTATTTTAATATTATACTTATCTCTTAATTCTTCTATACTCATTTTTATATCATGTCCTTTAAACTAACATTAGAATTAATTTTATATCCATTGCCATCATTACGCTCTAAATCTGCATTTTGTACTAAACTTAATACAAAGTCTTCTCTCGAGTTTTTAATTTCTTTTGACTTTCTCGGTTCTTCAATCAATTTAATATTATCTTTTTTTAAAAATTTATTTAATATTCTTTTTATCCAATTCATGAATTTCCTCTTCAAATACATTTTTATTCAAACATAGCCTTTACTTTAGGTAATAAATAATGGCTACCTCCTCTGTCTTTTACATCTTCTATCATGTTTATAATTAACAATTGGTCATTTGGATTATCACTAACTTTAAATGCATTAAACCATCCAATTTCTGTTCCACTATCATCGTCTTGAGAAGCTTTTATCTCTGCTGTTCCAGTTTTTCCTGCTAAAGTCATACCATTAATTTTTGCTTCATGTCCTGTTCCATTGGCATTTTCTATTGTTTGTATCATATCATCTCTTACTGTTTTTGCTGCTTCCTTTGTAAATGCATTTTTAATCCAGTATTCGGCTGTAGCATTTTCTTTGTATTCTATATAAGGTTTTATCATATTTCCTTCATTGGCAAAAGCAGAATACATTGATGCCATATGTAATGGATTTACTAAAACTTTTCCTTGTCCATAACCTGTATCTGCAAGTTGTATTTCAGAAACAAATTTATTGTCATTTGCAAATTGTGACTTATCCATATTTATTGTAAATGGCATTTCTGTGTCAAATCCTATTTTTAATAACTGTTCTGCAAATGTATTAGCTCCGATTTTTAATGCAGACTTTGCAAAATATATATTATCTGAATATATTAAAGCATTCCTTAAATTTGCTGGACCACTATAAGTTTGCAATGTGGTAACTCTATAGTTTCCCCAGCTAGAATTATTTTGCCAGCTTAGTCCACTTGCACCATAATTTTCATTTGCACTCATTTTACCAGTTGTTAAACCAATTGCTGCTGTAATAGGTTTAAAAGAAGAACCTGGTACATAAGTATTTTGATATCTCACAAGCATTGGATTATTTTTATCATTATTCAATTTATTCCAAGCTTCATCTGAAAATCCCTTAATAAAATCATTTGAGTCATATGTAGGTGTACTAACTAAAGCTAAAACTTCACCTGTTTTTGGATTAATTGCAACAGATAAGCCATTGTCTCCATCTAATTGTTTATATATTTTGTCTTGTAATCTTATATCTATTGTAGTTGTAATAGTTTCCCCATTATTTTCCTCTGTTTTAGCTAAAGTTTTCACTTTATTTCCAGAACTATTAGTAATATATATTTCACAACCAGTTCCTGGTTTTAATCTGTTTTCATATATCTTTTCTAATCCTGTTTTTCCAATTATGCTTGACTCTGTATATCCCTTACCTGAATTTGCTTCCAATTCTTCTGCACTAATACTTCTAACATATCCTAATAAATGTGATGTTATTTTTCCATATGGATATTGTCTTTTTCCATCATTCCCAGTAATAGCAAGAGCTGTTCCATCTCTAGCAAGTATCGCTCCCCTTTTTCCTTGTGTTGTAGATACCCTTACTTTATAATCTGATTGTAAATCTGGAAATATTAGATGAGAATACCAATTTAAATAATATTTATTATCATCTTGTCTATCAAATGTAGCTTTATTAGAAAAAGTAATATTACCTGCCATTGTGTCCATAGACATTGAATAAGTCAATTTCCTATTCTCTTTATCATAATTCAAATCTGAAATTGTAACATTTGTTGCTTCTATTCCATTGTAAATATTACTATTTCTATCTAAGTATGTTTGCTTATCTACTCTTGTTTTTGTACTATCTGATAAAAGTGTATACATTGACTCAAAATCTTTTTCATTAATGTATGATACATATTGAGTTAAAACTTCTTCTGGACTATTCTTATCTGCATTTAATACAAATATATACCAATATACTCCTCCACCAATTAATGTTAATAGTAAAACTATGCATATAACAATTATTACAATAGTCTTAGTAGAAATTTTCTTTTTCTCCATCACTTTTTCCCTCTTTCTGAAAATTTAGGCATATTTTTAATTTATCAAAACAGCCTGAAATGACTTTTGTTAGAACACTTCAGGCTATTTTATAATTATATATTATTATATTTTTTACACAATCTTTGCTAAACTATTAATTATTCACATTATATATCTAATTTATTTTACTAAGTTCATTGTATCTCTAGCTATCATTAATTCTTCATTTGTTGGAACAATATAAACTTTAACCTTTGAATCTGGTGTAGAAATTTCACATTCTTTTCCTCTTACGTTGTTCTTTTCTTCGTCTATTTTTACTCCTAAAAATTCTAATGATTTACAAATTTTGCTTCTTACTTCTGGTCCATTTTCTCCAACTCCACCAGCAAATGTAATAACATCTACTCCATTCATTTGTGCAGCATATCTTCCAATATAACCAATAACTTGATATACAAATGTATCTATTGCAAGTTTTGCTCTTTCGTTTCCTTCTTTTGCAGCAGCTTCTATATCTCTATCATCAAAGCTTACTCCAGATACTCCTAATTTTCCAGATTTTTTATTTAAAATTGTGTCCATTTCATCTGGTGTTAAATTTTCTTGCTTCATTAAAAATGTTACTATTGATGGGTCAATATCTCCACTTCTTGTTCCCATAGGAATTCCTGCAAGTGGTGTTAATCCCATAGATGTATCTACAGATTTGCCACCTTTAACAGCACATAAACTTCCACCTTGTCCTAAATGGCATGTAACCATTTTTAAATCTTCTAATGGTTTTCCCATAAGTTCTGCAACTCTTCTTGAAACAAATTTATGAGATGTTCCGTGGAAACCATATTTACGAATTCTATATTTCTCATAATATTCATATGGAATTGCATAAATATATGCTTCTTCTGGAAGTGTTTGATGAAATGCTGTATCAAACACACCTACCATTGGAACTTCTGGTAAAACTTTTCTACAAGCTTCAATTCCAGTAATTCCTGCAGGATTATGTAAAGGTGCTAAAGGAATGCATTCTTTCATAGTATCTATTACTTCATCTGTAATAATTACAGAATCACTAAATTTTTCTCCTCCATGAACCACTCTGTGTCCTATTGCATCTATTTCTTTTAGATCTTTTATAACACCATAATTTGCATCTAACAATTGATCTAAAACTAATTTAATACCATCTTCATGATTTGTTATTACTTTTTCAATTCTATGTTTTTCTCCATTTACAGTATGTGTTAAGAATGAATCTGGCAATCCGATTTTTTCTAAGTATCCTTTCGCCATTACTTCTTCATTCTCCATATTGATTAATTGATATTTAATTGATGAACTTCCACAATTTACTACTAAAACTTTCATTTTTCTACTTCCTTTAAATATATTTAGATTTTTTATGGATATACCTATAAACCAAATTAACTAATTATTATTTAATTATCTTTCTATTTACTTTTAGTTATTATCATTTTCCATATCTTGAGCTTGTACTGATGTAATAGCAACAACTCCTACTATATCATCACTACTGCAACCTCTAGATAAGTCATTTACAGCTTTTGCAATTCCTTGACATAAAGGTCCATATGCTTCTGCTCTACCAAATCTTTGTACTAATTTATATCCTATATTTCCAGCATCTAAGTCTGGGAATATTAAAACATTAGCTTTTCCAGCTATTGGACTTCCAGGAGCTTTTCTTTCTGCAACTTCTGGTATAATCGCAGCATCTAATTGTAATTCTCCATCGCAAAGCAAATCTGGAGCTTTTTCTTTTAATATTCTTGTTGCCTCTATAACCTTTTCTGTTAAAGGTGAACTTGCACTTCCATATGTAGAATATGATAACATTGCAACTCTTGGTTCTTTTCCAACTAATTGTTTAAAACTTTTCGCAGAAGAGATTGCAATTTCAGATAATCCATCTGCATCTGGATATTCATTCATACCACTATCTGCAAATATAAACACTCCATCTTCCCCATATTCTGGGCATTTAGTTACCATTAGAAAAAATGCTGACGCAAGTTTTGTTCCGGGTGCTGTTTTTAATATTTGAAGTGCTGGTCTTAATGTATGTGCTGTTGGGTGACATGCTCCAGAAACTATACCATCTGCATCTCCTACCTTAACCATCATTGTACCAAAATAAATTGGCTCTTTCATTATTTCTTTAGCTTTTTCAGGAGTCATTCCTTTAGCTTTTCTTAACTCATAAAATTTGTTTGAATATTCTCCAAATTTTTCACTTTTTAAAGGATTTATTATTGTTACTTTTGATACATCTATATTATTATCTAAAGCTATCTGTTTTACGTTTTCTTCATTTCCAATTAATACAGCTTTAGCAAATCCTTCTTCTTCAACATCTGCTGCTGCTTGTATAACACGTACATCTTCGCTTTCTGGTAATAATATGGTTTTAATATTTTGTCTAGCTTTTTCTTTCATTGTTTCAACAAAAGACATGTTTATTCCTCCCTATTATTATTTTACGATACTATTATATAAATTTTTAGGTAAAAGTACAATACTTTTTCTAAGAAATGTGATAAAATATGCTAAATTTATTATAAAATTAGAATTAAATAAGGGATTAATATTATGGAAATAACTTACACTATAGAAGAAAATAATAAAACTATAAAGCAAATTTTAAAAGAAAGACTGTTTATTTCGGATAGGCTTTTAACATTTCTAAAGAAAAACAGTTTAATTTTATATAATAATGACAAAATAACTAATTTAAATATATTAGCTAGATTAAATAGCACAGTTACAGTAGATTTAAATTTTGAAGAAGATAACAATAATATTGTACCTATAAAAATGGATTTAAAAATTATTTATGAGGATGAAGCTTTACTTATAATAGATAAGCCTGCTGGAATACCTGTTCATCCTTCTATTTTGCATTATACAAATAGTTTATCAAATGGTGTAAAATACTATTTTGATTCAATTAATTTAAAGAAAAAAATTAGACCTGTAAACAGATTAGATAGAAATACTTCTGGTATTGTTATATTTGCAAAAAACCAATACATACAAGAATGTTTAATACATCAAATGCAAACTAAGGAATTTAAAAAAACATATTTAGCAGTTGTTGAAGGTCATTTAAAAAAATTAAATGGAACTATTGATGCGCCAATTACTAGAAAGGAAAACAGCATTATAGAAAGATGTGTAGCAGAAAATGGAGAAAAATCAATTACGCATTATAAAGTCTTAAAACAAAATTTTGAAAAAAACTATGATATCGTAGAATGTTTATTAGAAACAGGTAGAACTCATCAAATTAGAGTGCATTTATCATATATAGGTCACCCTTTAATAGGCGACACTTTATATGGAAATAACTCTAAATATATTTCAAGACAAGCGCTACATGCATATAAAGTAGAATTTATACATCCTATAACTAATAAATTAACGCAATTTACTTCTGATTTACCTAAGGATTTTGTTTCTTTTATAATATAATTTATGTAACTAGCAATATATAATTAACTACGGTTTTTTGCTGATAATTGGCATATATTTACTTTTTTCTGAACGCATAACTATCCTCCAGTATGACTGAGGGATTACCCTGAAATTATTTAAAAGAGATAGCTAAAAAGCTATCTCTTATTCGCTAAAGTAAATCTATAAGCCGGGTTCTGTCTAGGACAGTCATTTATCTAGTACATATATTACTATATGTCTCAAGCCACCAAATTAAGAAGACGACGAGCAGTCTTATCCTTCTTGTCTCGGTGTTGCTCCAGATGGGGTTTACACTGACCCAGTATGTCACCATACCAGCGGTAGGCTCTTGCCCTGCCTTTTCATCCTTACCTAAAATAGGCGGTTATTTTCTGTTGCACTTTCCTTAAGGTTTCCCTCACTGGACGTTATCCAGCATCATTGCTCTATGGAGCCCGGACTTTCCTCGTACGCTACCTTTCGATATTGCTATACGCGACTGTCCAATTTACTTATACACGCAATATTATTATACTATATCTAAAATTAAAAATCAATTCCCATTATTCTAATCCTTGTATCTTTCCATAAAAAAATAATCAACATTTCTATTACTCTAACCCCTGTATTTCCTGCATAAAATTTTTGTAATTTATATAAAAAATATCTACATCCTTAACACTTGTACATCTTTGCAATTCTTTTAACAGTATATAAGTCTGGCTAACTCCTGCTGAATTTCTGGTGTTTATTTCTACATTATTAATAATATTGCCATACTCATTTATAGCATTTTCAAGCCTTTTATTTATTTCATCCCAATTTTTATCTTCTGTAAGAACATAAGCATTTAAAACTTGTACTTTAGTATCTAATAAATTTGTAAAAATATCATCTGCTACACTAGAACTATATTTGGGAAGTAGTGCATATAATTTTAATAAATTATTCATAGTATCTTTTTTGTTCTCGTCTTTAACGCTTTTGGTTGCATCATTAAGAAAAGTGTTAAATGAAAGTATATCTTCACTATTTATGTTTAACCCATTCATATCTAATGCAATTGTACTCCAAGAAGAATATAATGCTTCTAATAGCCCTTTAAGTAAATCCCAATCTGTTTTCTTATCTCTGCTTGTTAGGACTCCATTTTTCTCCATTGTCATTATACTTTGAGTCTGAGATGAATTTCCAGAATTTTGACTGTTACTTTCTGCCTTTCCTCCTTGTTGACTTAAGTCTCCTGAAGGTTGACTTTCTTGTTCTGTACTATTATTTTGCTTCTCATTATTATCGCTTTTGTTTGATTGTATATTTTTGCTAGACACTTTATAATTATCATACGAAAGATTATTTACAATATTTAATGTAGATATTAAATTATTATCCAAATATGATATTTCTTCTTTTACTTTGGATTTTAAATTATCTTGATTATTTTGGTTATTTTGATTAGAACATCCAGTTAAAGTAAAAAGTAATATAAACATCATAATACAATATATAATATATTTTAAACTCTTTCTCATATACAAAATTCATCCCTTCTAATTTTAATTAAACTATATATTTGAATAAATTTATAATCTTAATTTT
>FR901493.1:0-1813 GCA_000438355.1 Clostridium sp. CAG:273 | reverse complement strand
CTTAATTTTAATATTGTTGCAGTCTTATTTAATTCTCTTTATTTAGAGTATAACTGTTACAACAAATCACATCTTTTTAAAATATTTTCTTATAATATTCTTGCCTAAAAAATTACATTTTATTCTAAGTATAGTTATAATAATATTGATTTATAATAATTTTATAAAAACAATATAAATTATAGAAAGGTATGTTTGATATTTACTATGGAAAGTACAGTTAGATTATATAGTTCCAAAATTGGAGAAATATTTAAATTCTTAAATAGTTTTTTTTACAATTATGAAGAAAATACAAAAATAGAAAGCTATGAAAATTCAGAAAATTTTAATAGCCCTAAAGCTTTTTCTGGTTCTAAATCTTTAACAAAAGATAAACAAGACAGTTATTCAAACAACAATTTTAATAAAAGCAAAAATAAATTAGCAAATGTAAATAAACGAACTTTAGAATGGGAAATAAACTTTCGCAACCCATTGGAAATTGCCGATATAATAGGCGCTCTTATTGAAAACAATGATAAATTTAATATAAATATGTGGGTCAGTATTGATGAAGGTTTATTTATAAATGTTACAGATTATAATGCAGATGAAATAATTAGATATTTATATGAAAGGTTTCCTTGGTAAAAAAGAGTTAATATACTTTAAAAAATATATTAACTCTTTTTATTATTTAGCTCTTAAAAGTAAAATTATACTTTTTATTTGTAGCTATGTTTATATTCTATTAATTACAAGCAAATATTTTTTACTCACTTTTCTTTTCTCTAGTCATTAATCTTGTAACTGCTTCGCTTGGCTTTAAACCATTATATAAAACATCATACACAGCATTTACAATAGGCATTTCTATATTATACTTTTTTGCTAAAGCATGTGCAACATCTATATTATCAACACTTTCAATTGTCATACCAATTTCTTTTTTAGTTTCTTCAATTGTTAGACCTCTTCCTATACATCTTCCTGCTCGTCTATTTCTACTATGTTCGCTTAAACATGTTACAATTAAATCTCCTAAACCTGTTAATCCATAAAAAGTCTCTTTATTTGCTCCCATTGCAATACCTAAATTGGTTATCTCCTTCAAGCCTCTTGTAATAAGTGCTGCCAATGTATTATCTCCTAAATTTTGTTCCACTGCAATTCCTGCACAAAATGCAATTATATTCTTTAAAGCAGCACCCAATTCAACTCCTTTTACATCTGTACTTGTATAAATTCTTAAATGTTCATCCATAAAGGCATTTTGTATTGTATGCAAAACATCATCATTTTTTGAAGCAATAACAATTGCTGTTGGTATTTGTAAAGACACCTCTTCAGCATGACTTGGTCCACACAAAATTCCATATTTAACATTTGGCATCTCTTCTTCTACTATTTCACTTAAAGTATATAGAGTGTCTGTTTCAAAACCCTTTGAGCAAACAGCTAAAATTTGGTCTTTTACATACATCTTGTATTTCTTTATAGTTTCTCTTACAAATTTTGATGGTGTCACATGTAAAATAATATCTGAGTCTACTACTACTTCTTCTATATTTGTACTGCATAAAATATTTTCTGGCATCCTAGCATTTGGTAAGAACTTGCACTTTCTTTCATTATTTATTATATTTGCCTCTTCATCTGAAAAAGACCATATTGTTACATTATTACCTAAATTAGCAGCATGAATTGCTAATGCACATCCCCAACTTCCGCTTCCTATTATAGCTATTTTTTTCACTTTACTTTCTCCTTTTGTTTAAATTTTATAATATTAATTTTTATTTAATAAATAACAAAACTAAAATAATATTTA
>FR901492.1:36987-43358 GCA_000438355.1 Clostridium sp. CAG:273 | reverse complement strand
ATTATAAAATAATTAATAGTTAGATAAATAATTAAATATTTATTTAACTATTAATGTTTTTATCAGTTTTTTCATTATTTCACAAAGTGTTGTAATTATAAGTAAAATAAGGTATAATATTATTTGTTAAAATTAATTAGGAGGATTTTATGTTTCAAAAACTAGATTCAGTAGAAAAAAGATACGAAGATTTAACAATAAAAATAAGTGATCCAGATATAATTTCTAAGCAAGACGAATGGAAAAATTACATGAAAGAACATGCAGAGATAGAACCAATTGTAGAGAAATATAGAGAATATAAAAAGGTAAAACAAGCAATAGAAGATGCCAAAGAAATGTTAGAAGACCCAGAAATGAAAGAATTAGCAGAAATAGATTTATTGGACAATAAAGATAAATTGCCTAAAATAGAAGAAGAGTTAAAGATTCTTTTAATTCCAAAAGACCCAGATGATGATAAAGATGTAATATGTGAAATAAGAGCAGGTGCAGGAGGAGAAGAAGCAGCTTTGTTTGCAGGAACATTATTTAGAATGTATTCTATGTATGCAGAGAGAAAGCATTGGAAACTAGAAATTGTTAACGAGAATGAAACAGGAATAGGCGGATATAAAGAAATTTCATTTATGATTAGTGGAAAAGGTGCATATAGTAGATTAAAGTTCGAAAGTGGAGTTCATAGAGTTCAAAGAGTTCCAGAAACAGAAGCAAATGGTAGGATACATACGTCAACGGCAACAGTTGCAGTTCTTCCAGTAGTAGAAGACGTAGAAATAGAAATTAATCCAGCAGACATAAAAATGGAAGTATTTAGAGCATCAGGTGCAGGTGGACAGCATGTAAATAAAACATCATCTGCAGTAAGATTAATACACGAACCAACAGGAATAGTAGTAGAGTGTCAAACAGAAAGGTCACAATTTCAAAACAGAGAGTATGCTATGAAGATGCTTAAAACTAAATTATATGATATGGAAAAACAAAAACAAGATAGTGAAGTAAGAAATGCTAGAAAATCTCAAGTTGGAAGTGGAGATAGAAGTGAAAAAATAAGGACATACAACTATCCACAAGGAAGAATAACAGACCATAGAATAGGAGTTTCAATATATCAAATGGACGACTTTTTAAATGGTAATTTGGATGAAATGATAGATAATTTAATTGCAGTAGATAGGGCAGAAAAATTACAAGGTGGAGAAGAGGAATAGAAAAACATTCCAAATTATGAAATATCTCAGATAAGTTAATAATATATAAGAAAAGTTTTAATAATAAAAGATTAATAAAACAGACATACTTGCTAATTAATAAGTATGTCTGTTTTTTATAAAATTACTTCGAAGGATACTAAAAAGCATTAAAAATGTAAATTTTATAGTTATTTCAATAGTAATATAATCAGAAAATATGTTTTTTTGAAGTTAAAGTTATATTATTAAATTTTTAATAAATAACAGTGTTTATTAAATGGTTAAATAATCATAAAAAATTTTTAATATCATATAGTTTAATAATAAAAAAATTAATTATTAAAGGGAAGTGACTGTAATAGAAAATATTTTAAAAACCACATTAGTAGGATTATTTTTTGGAACATTTGGAACAACAATAGGTGGAATAATAGGAGTAAAATTAAAGAATCCTTCTAATAAAGTATTAGGATTTATATTATCTTTTGCGTCAGGATTAATGACTGCTATTATATGTTTTGATTTAATTCCAGAAGCATTTGAATTAAGTAATTTATTTGTTTCGATGATTGGAATAATAATTGGTATTATTTTAATGATTATATGTGATTTATTTATTAGCAATAAAGTAAATAAAAGTAGTAAAAGTAATAATAGTTTATTAAGGACAGGTATAGTAGTAGGAATTGGATTAGCACTTCATAATTTTCCTGAGGGTTTAGCAATAGGGTCTGGCTTTGGAACATCTGTTACTTTAGGAATTTCATTAGCAATTGCTATATGTTTACATGATGTACCAGAAGGAATATTCCAAAGTAGACAGTGGTGGAAATATGCTTGATAAAACGATTTGAATTCGAATATTTTAGAACTAATAAATTTATATAATTTGAAACAAAAAATGGCTTAAAATGTAAAATAATGAGAATTAAACATATAAGAGATGGAGGAATGATATGAACGAAAAAAATAGAGCAAATTACTATGCAATAATACCTGCAAAATTAGATATGATAGAAATTTAAAACCTGCTGAAAAGATACTTTATGGAGAACTAACAGCACTTAGTAATAAAAACGGATATTGTCATGCACAAAATAGATATTTTGCTAACTTATATAATGTAAGGAATGAAACAGTTAGTAGATGAATTTTACACCTACAAAATTTAGGATATATTTATGCGAAATTAATAAGAAATGAACAACAAGTAGTTATATCTAGACACATTTATGTTGTTGACTTATGATAGGAAAAGTACAAATATTACAATAATTAAATTTATGAAAACAATCCCCCTATGTATTAAATAATACATACCTTATATACAAAAAAATCAATACCCTATTGTATAAAAAATCAATAGGGTATTGACAAAAAAGTCAAAGAAAATATTATAAAGATTAATAATATAAATATGAATATTATAAATAATGATAAGAGGAGGATTTTTTTATTTTATTTATATAGAAAGTAAAAAATTTAACTTTCTAATTTATCTTCAATGCCAGCAAATAATTCATCATAAGATATATTAAGTACTTTTATAAAGCCCCATACTTCATAATCTTTAACACTTCTTTTATTATTTTCAATCATATAAACATCATTTTTATGAAGATTTATTCCGAGTAAATTTAATTCCATTGTCAAATCAGCTTGAGATAAATGTTTTTCTTTTCTATAATTTCTTAAATTCTCTCCAATTACATTTAAATTATTATTTAATTTCCTGACAGCCATAATTTATACCACCTTTTTTACAATTTATATTGATTTTACCCCGATGTCTGTGACAAATATGACATTAAGCAACAGGAAAAGAGGTAATAATGAAAAAGAGCAATAAAACAGAAACAGATATGAAAATTTTTAGTGATACTATGAATCAATTAATTAGAGAGAAAAAGATTGAGTTTGGTTTTTATGATAACAAGCTAATAAAATTGGAGTTATTGCAAATTTGTTATGATAAGAGTAAAGACAAGTTAGAAATAGAATTTAGAGATGTTATAGGTGATTATTTAAGGGAATGGAAAGAAGTTGAAAAATAATATATGGTAGATAAAATACTCTTGAATTATAGTGATATATGGAAAGAATAAAGTAATTTTTATATCAAAAGAAGTATATTTCGAAATATTTTATTTTTTCAATAAGTTATTCATAGTAAAAATTATGTAAATATATTTATTTTTATCAATGAGAATGATATAATTTTTAACGAAGGAGGAAAGTAAAAATGATAGAGTACAATATTAATATGAGAGAAGAAATTTTTGGCTCAACACTACTAAATTTAAAAAACGGACAAAGAGAATATTTAGACAAAAGTGAAACAAAGAAAATTTTAGAAGAAGGAATGTTTCCAACAGATTCCTGCACCAAAGAACTAAAAGAAAAACCTGTGATAAAATTTACAAAAAACAATAATATAGCTGAAAATCACTTTAGCTTTGCTGATATTGCTTATATAGAGATAACACATGAATGTAATTTAAGATGTAAACACTGCTTAAATAATTCAGGAATTAGATTACCAAATCAATTAACTGATGAAGAAATATTTAATTTAATTATTGAATTTTCTAAAGCAGGAATGCAAGAAATAAGATTTACTGGTGGTGAGCCTTTAGTACATAAGAGAATATATGATTTTATTTCATTAGCACATCAACTTGGATTATATACATCAATAGGTACTAATGGAACATTAGCAACTAAGGATGTTTCAGAGAAACTAAAATTAGCGGGATTAAATAAAGCAGTAGTAAGTGTAGATGGAACCGAAAAAGCTCACGATGCTATAAGAGGAGAAGGAAATTATAAAAAAGCAATAGAAGGAATAAAAAATCTAGAAAAAAAGGGGATAAAAGTTAGAATAAATGCTGTTATAATGAAATCTAATATGGAAGACGTGATAAAGTTAGCAAAACAATTAAACGAAAATCATACACATTTGATGATTAGAAGATTTATTGAATCTGGAAGAGGAAGTTTACTTACAGATAATACATTGTCGAAACAAGATTATGATTATGTAAGAAATCAGTTAAAAGATGAATTAAAAGGAAAATATATTATTGGTCATTATTTGAATGAAAATGAACAAATAACATATAGATTAAAGTTGCCATTTAATTTTACTAAAGGTTGCAAGGCTAGTCAAAGAGCATTAATTATATTGCCTAATGGAGACATAAGTTTGTGTGGATTTTTAGCAGCTCAAGGTTTTAGTCCAATAGGAAATATAAGAGATATAAGTAATTGGTTAGAATTCTGGAATAATATGCATTCTAAAAATTATTTAAAGGAACTAAGAGAGAATTTAGACAGATATAATTCAATACCAAATGTGCAACAAACAAATTGCTTAGCTTATGTGCAAAGAATGCTAACATTGGAAAAAAATGAAAAGGAGAAAAGCAATGCTTAATTCAAACTTTAATAATGTTAAAACAGAAGTAGCAATAGAAATGATTTCATTATACATTGGATTGGAATTAAAGAATGATAAAGAATTGTCTCACAAGTTAATTAAAGAAAGAGAAAGAATTTATTTGGGAGATAATTCTTTAGTTGATAAAGTAGTAAATGAATATGGAGAGAAAATAAAGAAATTGTTGAATTAGAGGTTATTATGAAAGATATTAAAGAAATAACAGGACTTACCAAATGTGAATTCTATGAATTTTATAAAGATGCAAAGAATTTAGTACTCGATAATCATACTCCTGCCGATAATAGAACACCAATAGCTATATTAACTGGTGGGCAACCTGGAGCTGGAAAAAGTGGAATAGTTATCAAAAGCAGATTAGATTTTCAAAAAATAGGAGTAAATCCAGTAATATTAGATGGAGACACATATAGAGGATTATATCCAAATGCAAAACAAATAGCAAATGAACAGCCGGATAAATATGCAGATATTACAGATAAAGCGACAGGAAAGGTAATGGGACTACTGATAGAAGATAGTATATTAGGTGGGTACGACTTTATTAGAGAAGGAACGCTAAATTCAGCAGAAATAGTAGATCAATTAATTGCATCACCTAAATGCTATAAAATAATAATAAGATTATTGGCAACTTGTAGAGAAGAATCAATATTATCTTGTTTTGAAAGATATATACTTATGAAAGAAGCAACAGGAATTGGTAGATTTATAACCTTGCAGTCGCATGATAAAAGATATATTCAATTTCCAAAAACAGCAAAAGAACAAGAGAAAAAGGGAGTTCAAATAGAAGTATATGAAAGAGGAAATATTATTAATAATCCTATATTATTATATGATAATAAACATTTTAATAGTAATTTTAATAGTTTTGAAGAAGCTTTAAAATTTGGTAGAAAACACAGCTTTGAACAATGTAAAAATAATATTGCTAATAGGATAGCTGAAATTGAAAGAAGACTAAACAAAATGAATACAAATGAAAGCAGCATACTTAGACAACTAGAACAATTTAAAACTGAATTAAAATTAAAAGAATCGGAGATGGAAAGATAATGTTAATAGGTATGACTGGACTACACGGAGCAGGAAAAAGCTATTTCTGTAATACTATACCTCCTAAATTTGGATTTAAAGTATTTTCTAAAAAGCAGGAGTTAGCAAGAATTTATAAAGCCAAAACAGGTAGAGATGATTGGGCAAATTGGTACAGGAAAGAATATGAAAAAGATCCTAAAAAAATAACAGAATTTATATTATTGGGTATAAACAAAAATGAAAATTTTATTTTAGATGCAGTACATAGTCCAGTAGAGTGGCATATTATAAAAGACCATTTTCCAAACGCAGAATTAGCAGAGGTAATAACTCCTAATTCTGTTAGACTACAAAGAATAACACCTTTAGATATGGAAAAGGATAAAAAGCGAATTGAACATTGGCATAGCGAAAATGGCTGCTTATTATCGGAAGTTGGGTGGTCTTTTAATGGTGCGGCATCAACAGAATTAAATGAACAGTCTTTTAAAGAATTTATAGACTATATAAAGCAAAAAGAAAGACAAGAGCAGGATAAAGAAGCAGATTTAATTTTATAAAAATTTTAAGAATAGGAGAAAGTTATGAATATAGTAAAAAAAGCAGGTTGTATTTTAATAAATATGAAAGAAAAGAAGATTGCATTAGTATTAAGAAATGGTAATTACTCTTTC
>FR901492.1:32869-36949 GCA_000438355.1 Clostridium sp. CAG:273 | reverse complement strand
AGAAATGGAAACAATAAAGGATTGTGCAAAGAGAGAAACAATAGAGGAAACTGGACATGAAGTTGAAATACTTGGAGAGGAAATAAGTATAATAAGATATAAGAGCTCAGGAGGTGAAGATGTAGAAAATCATTTTTTTATCGGAATAGATACAGGACGAACAAATAAAAAAATTGCTGAAAAAGATAAAGAAAAAACAGAGTGGTTTGAAATAGATAAAGTCAAAGAACGATTAGCATATCAAAATTTAAAAGATACTTGGAATGGAATAAAGCCTAAAATAGAGAAAATAGTTAATGAATTACAACTGGATATTTTGATATCTAAACAAGATAAATATTATTATAGTTATATAAAGCTAAAAGATGAAAGTTATATACCTACAAATATTTATTATATAGAAGATTTAAACCTAGATGCAATAGAACAATATAATTTCAATAATCATATAATTTATTTTTTATGCAATTTATCTTTAAATAATAAAGTTATATCAGCCTTAAAAAACAAAAATTGTTATTTTATAAATAAAAATTTTTTCTTACATAATTACACTAAATTAGAAGTGCAACAAGTATTAAATAAAAATAATATAGATATTCCAGAAATAGTTACTATTAATGGCTTAAATAAAATACAGTATCCTATTTTTTGTAAAGAAAATTCCCATGTAGGAATTAATCTTATAGCATACTCTGAAAATACATTAGTTAAATTTTTTTGTAAATTTAATATTAGTGATTTTTACTGTGAGAAGATTATAACTGGCGGAAAAGAAATGAAGTTATATTGTATCAATAATATAGTATATGATAATAATAAGGTTATAAAAAATAAGCAATTAATGGAATTATTTAGAAAGATAACAAATTCACTTCAAATTGAGACATACTCAGCAGATATTATAAATAAAGAAAATAAAAATATAGTTATAGACATAAATCCTAATTCTGGTTTTTTTGGTTCGAATATTGCTAGAAAGAATTTTCTTAAATATGTTATTGATTGTAGTAAGGATATAATAAATAATTACGGATTATAAAATAATGATAAGGTTGTTCTAAAATGAAAAAACTCTTTTGGAGAACTACCAATACTTATTAAAAAGAATATTCTTAAAAATAAATTGTAAAAAAATTCTGTAAAAATCAAGTATAGATAATAAAAAACATATGAGTCTAAAATGTCCTTTTTTAGTAGTTTTGAAGCTTTAAAAATAGGACATTTTTTAAATGATTAAATCAAGTTATTTCAAGTGTTATGTCGATTTTTAGGACAAACTTAACTAAAGAGGGTAGGTGTATGAGAGCGTAAGCTATCATATTCCTACCCAAGTTCTATTTAGTGAAAAATTTATGAAAAATTAATAATAGGGTCGGTTTTTCTTGTAAAAATGTAAGTATATATAATAGGAGGCAAATTAAAATTATTTCGAAATTAAGTTGTGATTTTTGAGTCAACGGTATATAGACATTGTATAAAAATAAATTTTTTAAAGAAATTTAAAAATTGGGGTAGAAAAATTTAAAGTAAACCAATGTATATATAATAGAGGGATTTTAAAATTTGCCAATATAAATAAAGAAGGAGTGGTGGTTTATATGCTTATTAAAATAAAATGAAAGTATAGTTATGTGTCCTTTAACTCTTCACATTAACAATATATATGTTTAAAGCCAGAATAATAGAATTTATTAAGCATATATATTGAATAAATCATTTAGAATCACAGGAGGAAAAATGAGCGATTTATTTAAAATTAATGAGCAGTTTGATGAAAAAGGTGATGAGTTAGAAAAAATAATATCATACTTCTTAATTAGCCATTTGGAAAAAAATTCCACTATTAAGGAAAATAAGATTTTATAAAAATACCTAAAATTTGAATTCAAAATAGTTAGTACGAAATAATATAAAAAATAAATATGTTGAACATTGTATTAAAAAGAAAAAATAGATATAATTCAAATTGAATTCAAATTGTTTTTATCAAGCATAGGAAGGAGGATAAATGCTTGAAAAAATAAAGAGAACAATATACAAGGTTGCAATATATATTAGACTTTCAAAAGAAGATATAGATAAAGGATATGATGAAAGTGAAAGTATAACAAATCAAAAAGCATTATTAACTGAATATGTAGAAAAGTTAGGTTGGGAGTATGAACTCGTAGATATTTACATAGACCCTGGATACACAGGAACAAATTTTAATAGACCAGATTTTAAGCGAATGATTAGAGATATAGAATTAGGTAAGGTGAATATGGTTGTAACAAAGGATTTATCTCGTCTTGGTCGTGATTATATAGAAACAGGAGAATATATAGAAAAGTGGTTTCCAGAAAATAATGTTAGATATGTTTCTGTAACGGATAACATAGATACTTTTGCCACAAATAATGGAAATAATGATATTGCACCTTTTAAATCAATATTAAATGATATGTATTCAAAAGATTTATCTAAAAAAATAAAAACGGCATTGCATACAATGCAGAAACAAGGAAAGTGGGTTGGAGGTAAAACACCTTTAGGATATATGAAAGATTCGAAAGATAAAAATCATTTAGTTATTTGTAAGGAAGAAGCGGAAATTGTTAGAACTATTTTTAATATGGCGTTGGCTGGAAATAATGTAGGTATAATAAGAGATTATCTAAATAACAATAATATTCCAACAACTAACCAAATTAGGTATAATAGAGCAACTTTTTGGGAAAATAAAACTGTCAAACTAATATTGCAAAACAAAGCATATATTGGAGTTACAATTCAAAACAAAAGGAGTAGGATAAGTTATAAAAATAGGAAACTTCGAGCAAATCCAGAAGAACAATGGCAAATAGTAGAGAATACACACGAGCCTATTGTTGATAAAAATGTTTTTGACAGAGTGCAAAAAATGGGTATAGTACAGAAATATGATCGAAACGAAAAAAAGAATCATTTTTTATTAGATGGATTGCTAATATGCTATGAATGTAAGCACAAAATCGGAGTTAGAACAAGAAAAGATGGAAGATTAGACATGATATGCAATAATTACCGTAGAAATTCAAAGCTAAATTTATGTACATCTCACGGCTTTAGTTATGAACGATTAGAAAAACAGATAATTGATTATATAAGAAAATTGTTTACTGATATTGACAATAAAAAAATTATGTTGAACATTAAACAAAGTAAAAGAAAATATGATTACAAAAAAATGTTGGACAAAATAGAAAAAGAAATAGAACTCATAAATAATAATATTGATAAAATGTATATTGATAAGCTAAATAACAAACTTAGTGAGGAAATGTACGAAAGACTTTTTAATAAATTAAAAAAAGCTGAAAGAGAAAAAAAAACAGAGTACATAGAATTAAAAAAAGAAGAAGAGGAGTGCGTAGAAGATAATGACAGCGAGATAGAAAGACTTGTAAAAGAGTTTCTAAAACTTGAAAAACCAACTCCGGAAATTATGAGAGTACTTATTAACAGAATAGAAATACATCAGGATAAACAGGTGGATTTATTATTTAATTTTAAAAAGTTAAATAATATTGAACTATTCGAAAAATTTGAATAGTTCAAAAAGGAAAACTTTAAGAAAAGCAAGACAAAATTCAGTTATTCAAAAAATTCGAATAACTGTCTACCTTGGAATCAACCAGAAGGAATTTCAATGGCAGTACCTATGAAGAACGGAGGGATTAAAGCAAGTAAAGTAGTATATTATGTAATACTTTCTGGCATAACTACTGGAATTGGAGCTTTTTTTGGAGCAGTAGCTGGTAATATTTCTAAAGGTATAATTGCAATTTGCCTGTCATTAGCTGCAGGAGCAATGATATATATAGTATCGGGAGAACTAGTCCCAGAATCGAATAAATTATATAGTGGAAGAACTACAGCATTAGGCAGTATAATAGGTTTAATAATACGGAATTATAGCAATGTCATTTGCATAATTATTCACAAGTAATTATATTTTGTGAAAATAAATATTAAAATAAAAAAATAATGTGGAAAACTATTATATAAATTTAATATTAGAAAGTAAAATTTACAAAATAAAATATAAAATTTAAT
>FR901492.1:29579-32821 GCA_000438355.1 Clostridium sp. CAG:273 | reverse complement strand
TAATTTTTTATGGGAATTAATATTTATTTGATATTGTTCGCTTGAGAATAAAATATTTTATTGTTATAATATAAATCATGCTATAAAAATAATAGAATATAGAAAATATTAATATTATTTTTAAATAATAAATTAGTAAATTATGAAATACAAATAATAAGTTAGTAAGGAGAAGTAAATGCAGGATTTAATAGAAGGTTTAAATGATAGACAAAAAGAAGCTGTAATAAGTACAGAAGGACCATGTTTAGTAATTGCTGGGGCGGGAAGCGGAAAAACTAAAGTTTTAACACATAAAATAGCATATTTAATTTCAGAAAAATATGTTAAACCATGGAATATTATAGCAATAACATTTACAAATAAGGCAGCAAATGAGATGAAAGAAAGAATACAAAATATTATTGGAGATGCAGCAAATGATTTATGGATGGGTACATTTCATTCTATTTGTGTAAAAATTTTGAGAAAATATATAGATAGAATTGGATTTGATCATTCTTTCTTAATATTTGATACATCAGACCAAAAAACTTTAATAAAAGAATGTTTAAAAGATTTAAAAGTAGATGATAAATTATTTACAGACAGAGCTGTACTTTCAGAGATTAGTAATGGAAAAAATGAAATGCTAGAGCCAAAAGATTATAAGATTAAATATGCAGGAGATTTTAGAAGAGAGACAATAGGAAATATTTATGAGCTCTATCAACAAAGATTAAAAGAAAATAATGCACTAGACTTTGACGATATTATTAATTATACAATCAAAATATTAACAGAAAATCCAGATGTATTGGAATATTATACAGAGAAATTTAAATATGTTCTTGTAGATGAATATCAAGATACTAACAAAGCACAATTTATGTTAGTTTCTATACTTGCTTCAAAATATGGGAATATTACTGTTGTAGGAGATAATGACCAAGGAATATACAGCTTTAGAGGTGCAGATATAACAAATATATTAAATTTTGAAAAAGACTTTCCTGGAACAAAAATTATAAAGTTAGAGCAAAATTATAGATGTACAGGGAATATTTTAAAAGCTGCAAATGCTGTAATTAAGCATAATGAAAATAAATATGAAAAGAAATTATGGACAGCAAATGATGAAGGAGAGCTTCCTTCTATATATCAATCAGAAGATGAATATGATGAAGCATCATATGTTGTAAAACAAATTAATCATTTAAAGACAGAAGAATATTATAAATATTCAGATTTTGTTGTACTTTATAGAATGAACTCTCAATCAAGAGCAATAGAGGATATTTTAAGAAGAGAAGATATACCATATAAAATTGTCGGAGGATTAAAATTCTACGAAAGAAAAGAAATTAAAGATATTATTGCATATTTAAGATTAATATATAACACTTCAGATAATATTTCTTTAAAAAGAATTATAAACGAACCTAAAAGAGGTATTGGTAAGACAAGTTTAGACAATATTCAACAAATATCAGAACAAAATGGAATATCTATGTATGAAGTAATAAAAAATGCAGAACAATTTGGATTAAATCGTGTAAAAGCAAATGCAGATGATTTTATTAATTTAATTGAAGAATTAAGAACGAAACAAAATGAATTAAGCATTTCTGAATTAATAAAAGAAACATTAAATAAATCTGGATATACAAAAGCTCTAGAACTAGAAAATTCTGTAGAAGCAGAGTCTAGAATACAAAACTTGGAAGAATTTCTAACAGTTGCAATAGAGTTTGAAGAAGAATTTGCAGATAATACATTAGGGGAATTTTTAGAAAACATTACACTTAGTAGTGATATAGACAATGTTGAAGATGCAGAAAATTCTGTTACATTAATGACTTTACATAGTGCTAAGGGATTAGAGTTTCCTACAGTATTTTTAGTAGGACTAGAAGAAGGAATATTCCCAGGATATAAATCAATAGGAGAGGAAAATGCACTTCAAGAGGAAAGAAGATTATTTTATGTAGGAATTACTAGAGCAAAGGAACATTTATTTTTGACTTGTGCTAAAAGAAGAACAATTTTTGGTTCTACAAGTTATAATGCAATTTCAAGATTTGTAAAAGAAATTCCAGAAGAGCTTTTAAACGGATATGATAAAATGCAAAAAGAGAAAGTAGAAGATAAATTTGAAAATTCGGATTATGGATGGAAATATGGTAATAGAGAGTCAAAAGTAAAAACATATACTTTTGAAACAAACAGCTACGAAGTAAAAAAACAGGTTCCAGCTACAGCAGGTTTTCAATATAGAACAGCAGAAAGCTTTTTATCTTCATTAAACAAAAAAGATAGTTTTGATATTTCAAAATATCAAGAAGGACAAAGAGTGTATCATAAAAAATTCGGTGAAGGAACTATTAATAAAGTAGAAGAAGAGGGAGAAGATTATAAAATAGATATAAATTTTGATAAAGTAGGACACAAAAGACTTATGGCTAAATTTGCTGGATTAGAGATTATATAGAAATTAAAATTTGGCTATTAAACTTTAAAATTATGTTTAATAAAAATGTGCTTGAAGTATTAAAAATTAATATTTTAAGTACATTTTTTATTTAAATTTATGCATAAAACTTATAAAAAAACGAATAATAAAATTATAAATATAAATGAAAGGAATGATAAAAATGTCAAATTTAAATCAAATTGAATTACAACATCTAAGACATTTAATAGGTGCACATGAAACTTCATATCAAAAATTAAACACATATGCATCACAAGCAGTAGATCCACAAATTAAGCAGATGTTTACTAAATCTGCACAAGATGCACTTAATACAAAACAAAAATTAATGTCATTTTTAAATGGTTAGGAGGTAATTATGGACGAGAAAACAATGGTAAATGATATTTTAAGCTCTGTAAAATCAGACCTTACAGCATATCAAACAGCAATAAGCGAAGCTGCTAATTTACAGTTAAGACAAACTTTTCAACAAATAAGAAATAGTGACGAAAGTTTTCAATATGAACTTTTTAAGGTGGCTCAATCTAAAGGATATTATAAACCAGCGCAAACAGCAACTACTACAGAGATAGAAGTAGTAAAAACAGAATTACAACAATAGTAAAAAATAAGATATGATAAAATATAAATAATAGAATTAGAATAAGATGAAAATATTATAGAGAAATATAAAAATATAGTGTACATAAAACCAGCAGTAAATTTTTTTGCTACTGGTTTTATGTGTTTTATAAATTTGTAAAGAAAATATAATAAAAATTTAATA
>FR901492.1:0-29562 GCA_000438355.1 Clostridium sp. CAG:273 | reverse complement strand
TAATATTTTAAAATAAAAGTGCCATAAATAGTATTTCCGTAAATTAACTTTGGAAATACTAGTAATATATGGGTGTTACTACCATTGTTATATATTAATATATTTGTTATTATATAATTATATAATTAGCGAAAGGTAGGAAGTTATGAAAAAATATATAAAAATTTTTATTACATTTTTTTTAATATCAACATTGATTTTTATATATGAAAAAGAAATATATGCAGACACTATGGATGCATATTTTATGAGTGAGTCTAATTTCAACATTTGGGGAGAAGGAGTACAAACTACATATAATGATCATGGATATGATACAGTTTTAAATGTAAATGGTTCAGAAACTAATATAAAAAATGGAACTGGATCATTAAATGGTGTAAATTTAATAACTAATTTAACAAATATCAGTGATGGAAATTACGTAAAAGTAGAATATATTGTAACTAACAATAATAATTCGTCTGCAACAATAGGTATAGCTACTCATGCAGACATACAAATAGCAAGTAATGACCGTGCACCAATTGATAATATTTCTGGTAACAGAGGATTTACTATGAGTGATGGAAGCCATATTTTTAGATTTATAGGAAGAGATTCTTATGGAGTAACAAATGTTGATACATATTGGTTTGGAACATATAATGACAGGCAAGCAAATATGTGGAATACGAGCTATACTTATGATGGAAGTAATACTGATTCAGGAATGGCATATTCATGGAAAAACAGATCTATAGGACCTGGTGAAACTCAAAAATATTCTGTTATTATAGGTGTAGGAGAACTAAACACGCCTCCAACAATAAATGTAACAAGTTCATTTGATAAAGCATATTATCCAACACAAACAGTTAAAGTTACCGGAACTGTTAATGATATAGATGTAGGTGATGTTTTAACAGTAAAATATGCAATAGATTCAGGAGCTGAAATTACGATTGGAAACAATTATAGACCAAATGGAAATGCAGTTCCTTTTAATACAAGCTTTGTTATTCCTACTTCAATTTCTACAGGTCAACATATGATACAATTATGGGCAGCAGATGATAAGGGGAATATGTCTGTTCCAGTTACAGTATACTTTAATGTGGGTTCAGATACAACACCGCCTGATGCAACACATCAAATAACACCATCTTCATGGACAAAAGGAAATGTTGATATAGCTTTAAAGGTAACAGATTCTCAATCTGGAGTAAAAAATGTAACATTACCAAATGGACAAGTAGTTACAACTACAAATATTAACTTTACAGCAACGAATAACGGAAATTATAAATTTATTTTAGTTGATAATGTAGGAAATAGTAGAGACTATATTGTAACAATAAACAATATAGATAGAACTGTACCAACAATAACAGTAAATCCGAAAGATAGTAATTGGGCACAGGAAATAGAAGTTAAAATAGATATTTTAGATAATCAAAGTGGGGTTAAATACTATAAGTATGCAGTAACAGATAGCAAAGATACTCCTACAACATGGAGTGAAAATATAGCAAAAGCAAATGATACAATAACAATAAATACAGAAACAGAAAAATATTTACACATTATAGCAGAAGATAATGTTGGTAATATAACAAGTGACAATGTAACAGGGCCATATCATATAGATAAAACAGCACCAAGTATTTCAGTTAATCCAAAAACAAGTGACTGGGCAAGAGAAACACAAGTACAAGTAAGTATTACAGATGGAGGAGCAGGATTTAAACATTATAAATATGCAATAACAGATAATAAAAATTTACCAACAACATGGAGTGAAAATATAGCAAGTGTAAATGGAAAATTAACAATAGATACAGAAACAGAAAAATATTTACATATTATAGCAGAAGACAATGTTGGAAATATAACAAGTGATAATGTAACAGGACCATACTTAATAGATAGAACAAATCCAACAATACAAGTAATAGGAGACTTGCAGACAATAGTGGTAGACGAATTAACACTAGATTTGGAAGCAAATGATGTGCCATCAGGTGTAGCAACATTTAAAATGGATGGAGAAGTAATATTTAATGGAAATCATACATTTAATAAAAATGGAAAACATACATTAGAAGCAGTAGATAAAGCAGGAAATACATATAGTACAGAATTTGAAATAACAAATATATATTATGAATGTGATGCAGGATTAGAACATCCAATATATAGCTCAACATACGATAGTTGTCCAATATGTGAAGCATATAAAGGATTAAAAGTAACAGATGCAGCAGATATATATAATTCAGAAAAACAAGGAGTAAAATACGAAAATCCAAGAAATGCAGAAATAGTAGAATACTATGATGGAATAAAAGAAAACCCAGAAAACGTAAAAGAATATGAATATGAGTTAAAAGTAGTATATGAAGGAAATGAATATAAAACAGGAGTATGGGGAAAATATACAATAACACCAAAGATAATAACAATAGAAGACATAATAGCCACAAATAAAGTTTATAATGGAAATACAACAGTAGTAATAAGTGGAGGAAGACTAATAGGAGTATGTGAAGGAGACAATTTATACTTTGAACTACCATTAACAGGAGAAGCAGAAAGTAAAAATGTAGGGCAATGGAAAGTATCAATAGCAGAGATAAAACTAATAGGAGAAGATTCACCAAACTACATATTAAAACACCCAGAATATGGAGACATAATGGTAGAAATAACATCAAGACCATTAAGAATAATAAACTTATCTGGAAAAAATAGAATATATAATAAAGAAACAACAGTAGAAATAATAGGAGGAGAATTTGACAACTTAGTAGAAGGAGACGATGTAGTAGCAACAATACCTAAAACAGGAGAAGCAGAAAGCCCAGATACAGGAACATGGAGAGTAGCAATAGAAGAAATTATATTAAGTGGAAAAGATGTAGGAAACTATACATTTACACAACCAGAATATGGAGAAATAATGGTAACAATATCAAAAGAAACAGGGATATTAGTAATAGGTTGTGAAAGTAAAAAATATGATAGAGAATTAATAGAACCATATGTAGTAGAGAAAAATACAACATCAGAAGTAACATACAAATATTATAAAGCAGGAACAGATGAAGAAATAGAAAGACCATATGACATAGGAAAATATGATGTAGTAGGATATGCAGAAACAGATGGAAATTATACAGAAGTGGAAAGTAACAAAGTAACATTTGAAATAAAGAAACCAGACCCACCAAGTATAGGAATAGAAAGTAGAGTAGTAAAAGTAAATGAAAAAACAGTAACAATAGAAGAACAACCAGTGCCAATGCAATACGGAGATATAGTAACAATACAAATAAGAATAAAAAATAATGGACTAGGAAGTGGATATGCAAAAAAAGTAACAAGTACAATATCAAATGGGATGGAATATATAGAAGACAATGAAATAAACAAAGCAAATGGTTGGAAATTAGATGGAAAGAAAGTAACAACAAGTAAATACTCATATGAAACAGATATAAATAATGAGTTATATCCAAAAAGATATGAGTATGAAGAAAATCATGAAGAAGACACAGAAGAAAAAGAAGAAGAAAAACCAGAATTAAATACAGGAGTACAAAAATTACAACTAGTATTAAAAGTAACAAAAAATGATAAAACACATGATAAGTTATTATCACAAATAGTGGTAGAGCAGCAAGATAAAAGAGGAGACACAGTAGAGTATACAAAAGAGGATGAGGAAACTAGCAAAAACAGAGTGGAGATGCAATATACATATACAGATTTACAAATAGAAAAAAGAATAACTCAAATAATTACAACAGACAAAACAACAAACACAGTAAAAAAACATGATATATATCAAAAGGCAAATAATATAGCAAAGTTGGATTTACCGAGCAAAAATATAGAAAACACAAAATTAGATATTATTTATGAAATTAAAGTAACAAATATTGGAGATTATAATGCAACAATAGACCAAATAATAGATTTATTACCGAATGGAGCAAACTTTAGTAAGGAAGGAAATGAAGGTTGGTATGTAGGAGAAAACGGACATATAATATATGATAATTTCCAAGAATATCTAAGACCAAATGAAGAAAAAGTAGTTAAATTAAAATTAACATATCACTTAGATGAAAGCGGCATGGCACAAATAGAAAATAATACATATGTATTAGCAACGAGAGATATAGACGAAAAAATAATAATAGACGAAGGGAACATAAAAATAGAAGAAACAAATAATTATGCAAAATCAGAATTAATAGTATCAATAATAACAGGAGAGACAATACTAATATATGTTACAGTAATACTAGGAGGAATGTTAATAATAGTAGTTGGAATCTCGTTAATAAAAAAATATATTTTGTAGTCATTTATTATGAACTTATACAAAGCAAATTAAAGAAAAACGGAGTAAATTAAAGAAAAAACGAGATAAATCACGGGGAACTGAAATAAATCGCTTATTTTAGTTCCTATTATTTTTGCATAAAAAAAAATAATCATATAAAATACATAATACAATAAAATGGATAGGAGTGCTTGAAAATATGTTAAAACGTTTTGCTATGTTTTTAAGGTCTTCAATTAAATTAATTGTATTAATTGTAGCATCTATCATCTTAATAACAGCAGCAATTACTATATTTTATAAACCAACATATGAAGTTAGTCTAAATGGAGAACTAATAGGATATACATCAGACAAAAGTAATTTACAAGAAAGAATAAATAAGTATGTTGAAAGTGGTAATGGAGATGATGTCGTTTTTGCACAAATAGACAGTATGCCAAAATATAAATTATGTTTGTTAAAAAAAGATGTACAAACAAATGATGACGAGATTTATACTAAAGTAACAAGTAATGGTACAGAATACTATAGGTTTTATGCTATTACAGACAATAAAGAAGAAAAATATTATGTGTCTACTTTTAAGGAAGCAGAAGACATTGTAAAAAAATTAAAAGATAAAGATAGTGCAAATAAAAATGACATTGGAATATTAGAAAAATATGATAAAACTAAAAAAGAATTCACAGATGTTGATACATGTGTATCTAAATTATATGAAAAAGTAATTCCTAAGAAAGTATATGTAGCTTCTAAAAGAGTGTCAGCGGTTCCATCAGGTGGTTCATCAGCATATGTAAATATAGGAGTAACATTACAAAAACCACTTACAGGAGGAATTATAACATCTAGATTTGGAAGTAGAGAAAGTATAAGAAGTTCACCACACAGAGGGATGGATATTGCAGCATCTTACGGAGCACCAATAAAAGCAGCAGCAGGAGGAACAGTCACTTTATCTGGATGGAATGGAAGTTATGGGTATTGTATAAAAATTTCTCATGGAAATGGTACAGAAACAGTTTATGGACATTGTAGTAAATTAATAGCTAAGGTAGGACAAAAAGTATCACAAGGACAAGTTATTGCAAAAGTAGGTTCAACAGGTAATTCAACAGGAAATCATTTGCATTTTGAAGTAAGAAAAAACGGAGTTTTATATAATCCACAAAATTATGTATATTAAATAAAATAATGACTATGTAGAAAATACATAGTCATTATTTTACTTTCTAGATTTATTTCCCAAGCAAAACTTAAGAGCATTATTTTTTATAATTAAATCTCCAACCTCTTTTAATTTACATACAAATAAATCAGAATTATTTGTATATCTTGCAAATTCAGTAATATATGAATTGAAAATTAATTTGTTAGGGTGTTTTAAGTTAATGTTAGATAACACTAAATAATAACTGCTTCTATATTTATACAAAATAGCAGATTTTGCAATATTATGTATAGAGCCAGAACAAGAATGTATAGCATCTAAGAAGTTACAATAATCTTCAAAAGTGCTAAAACAATAAATTGCATTAGAAGTATTTGTATCGGTAAATTTTCTCTTAGTAGTAAACTTCCTTTTTATTTTAGGAGTAGCAACCTTGGGAGAACTAACACGAGTAATTGTCAAAATAAAACTTTCGTCAGACATTACAATAGCTTCTATTCTTAAATTATAATCCTTAGCATCAAAGCCTACTTTTTCTTCGGCTTCGTCTAACATATTTAAAAATATTTCTTG
The DNA here is from genome assembly GCA_000438355.1 of Clostridium sp. CAG:273. Taxonomy (GTDB): domain Bacteria; phylum Bacillota; class Clostridia; order TANB77; family CAG-508; genus CAG-273. The sequence continues at coordinate 23,482 of FR901492.1, read as the reverse complement.
AGACTCAATTGGATTTGCCATAAAATCATGGAAATCAATACTTTTATCCTGAAGATCCTTAGAAGTTACAATTATTCTTATTTTATCATCATTAATCTTTTCAAATTTCATTTATATATGCCTCCAACTAAATTATACTACGTTTATCATAAAATATAAATGATAAAAAATTGGAAATTAGTTATACTATATTATATTAAAGATAACTTGTTTTTGTAATATTTAAATTTACAAAAATGAGAATAAACAATAATATATCATATGAAAAAATAAAAATAAATACTTTTATTAATTTTTACTAATTAATATTGAAAATTTGTAAAAATGCATATATAATATTAACGTGAAAAAACATAAGAAAATATTAATATAGAAAGGAACGAAGAAACGCTGTGAAGGGAAAAAGTACTTTGATACTAATTTTATTTATATTATGTGGAATAGTATTAGGAGGGTTAATAGGAGAATTAGCAGCAAGTGTAGATTGGCTATCATGGTTATCATATGGACAAGAATTTGGACTTTCAACTCCAGTAAATTTAGATTTACAAGTAATAAATATAACATTTGGATTAATGTTTAAAATAAATATTGCAAGTATACTAGGAATAGTTATAGCAATATTTTTATACAGATTTATGCGCTAATAAATTATGTATTAAGTATAAAAATTAAATTAGGTCAAATACTATTGGGGGCTATTTATTTAAGAAAGGATTGATTTTATTGTCAATAAAAATGAAAGAGCTTCCAATATCTGAAAGACCATACGAAAAGTTAGAAATGTATGGTTCAAATTCATTATCTAATGCAGAATTATTAGCAATAATAATAAAAACTGGTACTAGAGAAGAAAGTTCAGTAACTATTGCTCAGAAAATTCTAAAATTAAATAAAGAACAAAGAGATAATTTAAAATTCTTACAAAATATTTCAATAAATGAATTAACTAAAATTAAAGGAATAGGAAAAATAAAAGCTATACAACTAAAAGCAGTAGCAGAATTAAACAAGAGAATGTCAAGGCCAATTTTGGACAACAAAGTAAAGATAACATGTCCACAAGATGTAGCAAATTTGTTAATAGATGAATTAAAAAATGAAAAACGAGAGATAGTAAAAGTATTAATTTTAAATACTAAAAATATAGTAGATAAAATTTTAGATGTTTCTTACGGAACTGCAAACTTAGCAATTGTAACACCAAAAGATGTACTAGCAGAAGCTGTAAAAATGGAAGCACCTAAAATTATTTTAGTACATAACCATCCTAGTGGTGATCCAATGCCTAGTAAGGCAGACATGGAGTTTACAGACAGATTAATAGCTGCATCAAAGTTACTTGGAGTAGAATTGTTAGACCATATAGTTATTGGACATGATAGTTATGAAAGTATTTTTTATAGGAAAGGACTTGAAAATTAATATGAATTTATTTCAATTAGGCTCAAAAGATATTGGTATAGATTTGGGAACTGCAAATGTATTAGTAACAATAAAAGATAAAGGGATAGTTTTAAAAGAACCATCAGTTGTAGCGATAGATTTAAAAACAAATAGTTTACTTGCTATTGGGAAAGAAGCTAAAGAAATGCTAGGAAAAACGCCAGAACAAATAAAGGCAATTAGACCATTAAAAGATGGAGTAATTGCAGATTTTACGGCGACTCAATTAATGTTAAAAGAAGTTTTAAGAAGGATTAGCAAAAAATATAATGTAGGAAGACCAAGAATTGTAGTAGGTGTTCCATCAGGAATAACAGAAGTAGAAGAAAGAGCAGTAGAAGAAGCGCTTATACAAGCAGGTGCAAGAGAAGTATTTTTAATAGAAGAACCAATGGCAGCAGCAATCGGATCTAATATAGAAATTGCTGAACCAAGTGGAAATCTTATTGTAGATATAGGTGGAGGAACTACAGAAGTCGCTGTAGTATCACTTGGAGGTATAGTAGTTAGCAATTCACTAAGAGTTGCAGGAGATGAATTAAATGAAGATATAATAAACTATATAAAAAGAGAAGATAACTTGGCAATAGGGGCTTCTACAGCGGAGCAAATAAAACTTAACTTAGGTTGTGCAATACCACCAACAGCACAACAAGATATGGAAGTAAGAGGGAGAGACTTAGGAACAGGTCTTCCAAAAACAATTCATGTAACATCAAATGAAATAGGACAAGCTATGTCAGAGTCTATAAATAAAATGGTAGATATAGTTAGAGTAACATTAGAAAAAACACCACCAGAACTTGCCTCAGATATTATGGCAAAAGGTATTGTGCTTGCAGGTGGAGGAGCTTTAATAAAAGATATAGATAAATTAATATCTATGAAAACAGAAATACCTGTATATGTGGCAGAAGAACCATTGGATTGTGTAGTAAGAGGAACAGCAAAAACATTAGAGAATTTACAAGATTTAAAAACTGTATTAACAAGTTCAAGGAGAAGATAAAATAGAACAAATAATAAAATATAAAAGATAAATAATAAAAAGTAAAAATAAACAATAAATAATTGATAATTAAGAGTAAAAAATAACAAAAAAATAACAAAAAAATAAAAATTAATATAAAATTTAAAGAAGATTATTACAAACAATGTGTATCTAAATATTAAAAAGAGATAGGAGATTAATAAATGTATAAAAAGAAAAAAACAGGACTAATAGGTATTATAATAACAATCATAGTATTAATTTTATTAGTTGTATTGTCAAATATGGATACACAAAAATTATCTTCTGCGGAAAATGTTTTTAGCTATTTAGTTATGCCTATTCAAAATGGGCTTACATATTTAAAAAATAAAATAACTGGAAATAATAGCTTTTTCTCAGATGTAGAACACTTAAAAGCAGAGAATGAAGACTTAAAAAAGAAAAATAGTGAATTAGAACAATCTTTAAGAGAATATGAAATTTTAAAAGCAGAAAATGAAACATTAAAAGAATATGTTAATTTAAAAGATAAATACAAAGAATATAGTACAGTTCCAGGATATGTAATAAATCGTGATATAAGTAATTACTCAAATACAATAATAATAAATGTTGGAAAAAATGATGGAATAGAACCAAATATGACAGTAATATCTGACAGAGGATTAGTGGGACATATACTTTCAGTTACAGATACAACTGCTAAAGTACAAACAATAATAGATACGGCAAGTTCTGTTAGTAGTACAATAAGTACAACTAGAGATACAATAATAGTAAGTGGAACATTGGATGACAAATCTATGTTAAAAGCCACATACATACCAACAGAAGCAACATTAGTACAAGGGGATAATGTGGAAACCTCAGGGCTTGGTGGAATATATCCAAAAGGAATTCATATAGGAACAATTTCACAAATAGTAAATACTAAAAATATTACAGATAGATATGCTATGATAAATCCAGCAGTAGATTTTTCTAAATTAGAAACAGTTTTAGTAATTACAAATAAGTAATAATATTTTACAAATAAAAGGAGAATAGGAAGTAAAATGAAAAAAGCCGGAATAATTGCATTAATAATATTAGCTTTTTTTATAATTTATTTTTTACAAGCTGACTTTTTTAGTTGGTTTAATATATTTGGAATAATGCCTAATTTATTTGTAATTCTTATATTATTTGTAGGATTATTTGCAGGCAAGAAGATAGGATTAATATTAGGGTTAATTTTTGGTATATTAATAGACTTACTTATAGGTAAATCTATAGGAATTTCAGGAATATTACTTGGAGCAATTGGATTGATTGCAGAATATTGTGACAAGAACTTTTCAAAAGATAGCAAATTAACAATTATATTAATGGTTATAATATCAACATTTATATATGAAGTTGGAATATATGCTTTTACAATAATAAAAGACGGAATTGAAATAGAATTATGGTCATTTTCTAAAATAATGTTAATAGAAATGCTATATAACTCACTGTTAATTATAATTTTATATCCATTGTTACATAAATTAGGCTATGCTATGGAAAATGTATTTAAATCTAAAACAATTATGACGAGATATTTCTAAAAATAAATTTAAAACATGCAATCAATATACATAAAACAATTATTGTAAACAGATAAAGAAAGAAGGTGAAAAGTTGGGCAAAAATGATAATAATAAAATAAGATACAATATAGTAACAATTTTTATATATATTGTTGGGATAATATTAATACTTCAACTTTTCAATCTTCAAATTGTACATGGACAAGAATATAGAGAAACCTCTAATACAAGGCTTACAAGAGAATCCGTGCTAAAAGCAGCAAGAGGTAATATTTTAGACAGTACAGGAAATAAACTAGTTACATCTGAGACATCATTTTCTCTAGAATTATACAAAACGAAAATAGAAGATAGTGTATTAAATAATACTATACTAAAAACAATAAACATACTAAAGTCTAATAAAGACGAATACATAGATAACTTGCCAATAGCTGTAAATCCAGTAAGATATACACTTCCTGAAGAAAACCTAAAAAGTTGGAAATTAAGTTTAGAAATAGATGAAAATGCAAATGCGCAAGAAGCATTTGATAGTTTAAAGAAAAAATACAATATTACAAATAATGATGAAGAAGCAATAAAGATAATGGCAGTGAGGTACGAAATAACAAGAACAGGTTATAGTAATATAAAACCTGTAGAAATAGCAAAAGACATTAGTAGACAAAGTGCCATACAAATAAGAGAACAAAGTAATGATCTTCCTGGTATGACAATAGCTACAGGATCAAAAGTAAAATATACATCTGGAAATTTAGCATCACACATTTTAGGACAAGTGGGACCAATATCAGAAGAAGAGCTAAAAGGGAAAGAAGATAGATATAGTTTAAATGATATAGTTGGTAAAACAGGTGTAGAATATATTTTTGAAGATTATTTAAAAGGTACAGATGGAATAAAACAAATAGATATGGCAGTAGATGGAACAGTTACAGAAGAATATGTTACAGAAGAGGCAGTAGCAGGTTCGGATGTAGTTCTTACAATAGATGCAAACTTACAAAAAGTAGCAGAAGAAGCATTAAAGAAAAACATAGATAAAATTGCAAATGGTGGATTTTATAAAACAAGCCCTGCTAATGCTGGAGCAGTAATAGTAATGAATGTTAAAACTGGGGAAGTTCTTGCAATGGCAAGCTATCCAGATTATAATCCACAACTGTTTATAGATGGAATAAGTCAAGAACAGTATGATTCCTATAAAGAGGGAAAAAATTTAGTAAATAGAGCTATTAGTGGAGTTTACTCTCCTGGTTCTATATATAAAATGGTTACAGCAACAGCAGGTTTAGAAACAGGTGCAATCACTACAAAAACTAAAATAAATGATACTGGTGTTTATCCAAAATTTGGAAATCCAGTTTGTTGGTATTGGAGATCATATCGTAGAGGTCATGGATATTTAAATGTTACACAAGCTATACAAAAATCTTGTAACTATTTCTTTTATGAGACAGGGTATAGAGCAGGAATAGAGAATATTGTTAAATATGCAGAATATTATGGATTGGGAATGAAAACAGGAATAGAATTATTAGGAGAAGAAATAGGAACAATTTCAAGACCAGAAATAGTAGAAGCACGTGGAGAAGTATGGACACCAGGATATACACTTTCAGCAGCTATTGGACAGGGAGATAATGGATTTACTCCTATTCAAATGGCAAGATACATTAGTTCTCTAGCAAATGGCGGAAATAGAGTAGATGTTACATTAATAAAAAATATAATGAAACCAGATGGAACAGAAGTAGATAAAAAAGAACTAGAAAATTATGTTAATGAAAGACTTGGATATACTCCGACAGAGGTAGAAGATTTGAATATAAAAGAAGAAAACATAGATGCAATATTAGAAGGAATGAAAGGGGTTACAGAAGATGGAGGAACAGCATATTCTACATTTGCAGGATTCGATATAGAAGTTGCAGGAAAAACAGGTTCTGCAGAAACAGGTGACCCAGATAAAGTAAATGGATGGTTTGTTGGATTTGCTCCATTTGATGATCCAGAAATATCAGTTACTGTACTAATTGAAAATGCAGGTTCAGGAGGTTTTACTGCAGAAACAGCAAGAGATATAATGGCAGAATATTTCGGAATGAATGCAAATGAAGTAAAAGAAGACATGACAGCAATTCCAAGTACTCAAGTACAGAGATAAAGTTTATAAAATATAAATGTACAAATCAATAAAATACAAATGTAAAATTAATACAGTTAAATAATAAATATAAATATATAATAATATAAAGAAGGGTTTGGTAGTAATGGAGAGTTGTATTAGTATTAACACAAGGCAAGGAAGAGTTATTGTAAAAATAGCAGAAGACGCAACCCAAGAAGAAATTTTAATAGATTTAAAAAAGAAATTAAAAGAATTTAAAAAATTATATAAAGATGATAATACACCACTACTTATTTCAGGGAAAGTATTGAAAAATAAGGAAATGGAAGAAATACAAAATTTAGTAAAATCAATAATAGATACTAAAGTGGATTTTGATAGTCCTAAAATATTAGGATTACATGGAATAAAAAAGACGTTTAAAAAGGATATTGCTACATCTGAAACCAAATTTCATAGAGGTTCTCTAAGATCTGGACAAAGAGTAGAATTTGAGGGAAGCTTAGTTATTTTAGGAGATGTTAATGCTGGAGCAGAGGTTGTAGCAGGAGAAAATGTAGTAGTTGTAGGAATATTAAGAGGATTAGCACATGCTGGTGCAAAAGGAAACAAAGAGGCAATTATAGCAGCAGCATCTATCGAAGCTCCGCAACTTAGAATAGCAAATATAGTAAAAGAAATGGAAATAAAAATACCAGAAGAGTATTCAAGTAATATAAAAACAGAGGCATATGTAAATGAAAAAGATGAAATTATAGTAGAATAGAGATTTAAAAGAAAGTTAAAAAAGGTTTTCATAATATTATTATGGAAACCTTTTTTTAACTTAATAATAACAAAATTAGAGAAATAAATAAATAATCATCTTTAACACCTTCACTATATAGAAAAAATATAAGGCAAATTAGTAAAATATCGTCGAAATGAAGCTTTATACCAAATATTTCAAAAACTTCACTATTATCTTTTTTTATTTCTGGGTGTTTCTTTAAATTAGTATCAGTATTGGTATTGGTATTAGTATGAGAATTAGAAGAATCAATGCAAGTATTAAAATTACGATGTTTATTATTAGAACTATTTTTTTCTTCATTTATCATTGATTTTGTTTGAAATTTCTTTATAGTATTATTTGTATATTTATTGTGTTGTGATTGATAATAATTATAATTTCTAAAAGAAGGAAATGAAAAAAATGGATAATTATACATCATTTTTCTTATCACCACCAAGAGGATTAAATTGTTCAAATACTTTTTCCATACTAAAAATTTTAATATATTGATCTACTTTTTCTTTTCGGCTTTCTTTTAAATATGGTTTTAATGACTTTAAAAGATTGGCTCTTGGGTCATCTTTTTGGCTATTCATTGCATCTATTATAGATTTCATTTTTAACATGGTGTTTATATCAATATTAAATGAGCTAGAATCATTATTTTTCTTACTATCACTATTACTATTTTGCCCAAGTATGTTTTTTATCGCATCTATATTAATATTACTAAAGTCTATATTTCCAATATTTGCAGAATTTTTTGAATCTGAAGATATATCTCTATAAGAATTATTTAAATTATCATTAGAACTATTACAAAAATTATTGCCTATAGAATTATTATAATTATGATTAGAGCCATTTTTGTTATATTTACTGCTAAAATTTCGATTAGGATTACTATTAGTGTTACTACTTACAGAATTACCTGTAACACTTTGAAGTACATTAGATAATTCAGGAGGTAGTTCATTATTTTTCAACATAGAACTAAACTTATTTATTAAGTTAGACATATCTTCATTCATATAAAAAATCCCTTTCTTTTAATTTGTTAGAACAAATTAATTCATTTTTATATAATAAAATATAATTATATTTTATTATAGTAATAATTCTAATGATTTGGATTGTTTTTATTAATTTCGTTTATAATTTTATCTTTTTCAGGTGAATTCAAAATTTGAGCAACTTTTGTAAGTCCTTGTTCCAATTCCCTTTTATCCATTTGTGACAACATATTCATTAATTTTGCCATGTCCATGTTATTCATTAAATCACTCCTCTAAATAATATATATTTGAAACTATAATAGTATATTCTATAAAAAGTAAAATGTGAATGTTGACGACAAATTTAAATTGAATTATAATTCAAATATACTAATTAAAATGAATGATATAAAAAACACTAATTACAGCAATGTATAAAAATTATAATAAATTTTAAATAAAGGAGGAATTCGTATAATAAATAACTTTAACTATACGAAGAAAAGAAATGAAGAAAAAAAGTTTAATGTTTTTATTAGTTTTATTACTCATTATAGTAATTATTTTTATAGTATTTATAGTTGCAGATGAGTTTAATATTATTAATTTAAGAAAAAATAGTAATTTACAAAATCTGAATTCGGAAAATGCATTAAATGTAAATAAAGAAGAGAATGAAGGGGATTTTCAAAACAGTTCTGGCGAAAGTAATGGAAATAATACAGGGGGAAATGTATCTAATGAAAGTAAAATAGATTTTGAAACAAAAAAAACAGATTTTACACTAATAGATCAAAATGGAAATAAAGTTAGTTTATCAAATTATAGAGGAAAAAAAGTTGTCATACTCTATTGGGCAGTATGGTGTACGCCTTGTAAAGAAGAAGTTCCTATAATAAATGAATTAAGCGAAGAATACAATGATGCAATATTTTTAACAATAGTTTCTCCAACGTTGGGAGAAAATTCAGAATATAAGACATATCAAGAAGAAATTGCAGCTTATATACAAAAAAATAATATTGAGGTACCAGTTTTAATAGATGAAGGAAAAAAATGTTTAGATATTTATGGAATAGAAAGATATCCATGTACTATATTTGTAGATGAATATGGAGATATAAGAGAGAAAGTTGGAAGTGAAGAAAAATCAGGAAAATTAACAAAAGAAGAGATTATAAAAAAATTGGAAGAATATTAAAGAACTTTAATAGATTAAGACACAATCAATTAGCGAAAATAATAATAAAGAAACAATGTATATAAATTACAAAAACAATAATAAAGAATAAGTTATATAAATTAATGAAATGGGAGAAATAGTGAAGTAAAATATTTTGTTTTTAGATTAGTATAAAATTAGCAGAATATCAAAAATAAAAAAGGTTAATAGTTTTATATTTATTATACTATTAACCTTTTTTGTAATATAGTAATAAAATTGTAATTAAAATTTAATAAAAAAGGCAAAACGACCTTCCGTAAATATAAAAATTGTATGTAGAAAATAAGAATATATTACATATTGAAATGTAAGCGAAAAATGCTACAATAGGATATAATTATAAAAATAGGGAAAATATGCAAAAAACATTATGAAATAATGCTAAAACCATTGAAAACAAAGTAAAAATGGGTTATAATAAAGTATGAGATATTATGTTTAGGAGGTCACTATGGGAAAAGTAATAACAAAAGTAACATCAGCAATAATAACCACAATACTAGTATTTTCTAATTTATTAGTACTTGGTGGAGAAGTTATAGCTTATGGAGGAGAATTAGAAGAACAGAATACAAAAACAAACAACTCAAAAGTAGAATTTAATAGCTACTTTGATGATGGTGTACATGGAAAAGAATATAAAACTACAGAAGAAGGAAAGATATATTTAAATCTTAAAGTAAAAGAAGAAGGGTATTTAAAAGATATTGTAGTTAATTTTTCAAACGCAAACTTTATAATAGATAGTGACAAGATTAAATCTGAGTACGTCCAAAAAGTTAATGATAATAAAGATACAATAACTTTAAATTCAATAAATAAAGGTGAGGAAGTAACTATAGAGGTGCCAATTAAAATTCTAAATGAAGAAAATGTAAAGGCAGATAATTTCTCTAAAGTTACTGATGTTATTTTAACAGCTAATTATATAGATATAAATGGAAATACAAAAGCTGTAACAAAAACAATTAAAACTCAAGTTGAATGGAATGGAACAGCAGAAATAGAAAATACGACACAACTATCAAAATATATTCCATACAATGTTGGAGAAGAATATGGTGTAATATTTCAATCATTAATTTCTAATAAAGTAAAAGATAATTCAATGCCAGTAAAAGAACAAATAACTACAGTAGAAGTTCCATTAATAAACGAAGCTAAACCAGAAGAGGTTAAAGTTACAGTAAATAATACAAATGCTACAAATGGAAAAGAAAATGGTGTAGAATTTAATCAAGACAATTATACATATAACAAAGAAAATGGAAAATTAGAAATAAAATTAACAAATAATCCTAATGATCAAAATAATATTAGTTGGAAAAAGAATTCAGTAGATGAAATTTTAGTAAACTTCATTTATAAAGGTAAAGAAGTTTATGATTATGTTTTAAGCAATGAAGTAAAAGGAACATTAAAATTAAATGTAAAAATGAGTTTATACAATAACGTAGAGACTAATATAAATAAAGATTTTGCATATGACTATACACTAAAAGACAAAATTGGAAATATTAATACAGTTTCAATCTCATCAAATGAGAAAATAAGTAAAGGTTATATATATGCAAATTATGATAAAAAAGATGGATTGAACGAAACAATTTATAATGAAAATTATATAATAGATATTGCTTATGCAGGTATAGAAAATGAATTGGAACTAAATCAAGCAATAGATAAATTTGAAATTAATGATGAAAAAAACATAAGTACTACAGTCGGAGGAACAAATTATACATATAATAAAAAAATAAAAGTTGCCGAAGATATTTTTAAGAAAATGTTAGGCAAAGATGGAAAGATAGAAGTATTTAAAACAGATAAAACAAAAATAGGAGAAATAAATAAAGATACAGAAAAAGATAATACAGGAAAATATATTTTAGATATTTCTAAAGAAGATGTAAACCAAGTAACTATAAAAACATCTAAACCTATTATAGAAGGAAAAATAGAAATCGAAATAGAAAAAGCAATAAAGGGAAAATTAGATTACTCAAAATCACAAATAAGAGAAGTTTCAAATTTGTCAAGTGAAGTAGCATTAAAAACAAGTACAGAAGCAGTTAGTGGTAATATAAAAATTAAAATGGAAGAACCTGTATCAAAAGCAAAATTAACTATAAATAAATCGGACTTATCTACATTAGTAAAAAATGAAAATGTAGAAATTAGAGCTTTATTAGATACATCAAATGTATACAATGCATTATATAAAAATCCAATGATAGAAATTGAATTACCAGAATACATAGAAACAATAGAAATAAAAAGTAGTAAATTACTATTTGAAGATGAATTAAAATATAAAAAAGCAGAATTAATAGAAAGAAATGGCAAAAAGGTAATAAGAATAGAATTTGAGGGAACTCAAACAAAATACAATACAGAAAATACGGAAATACAAGGAGCAACAGTAGTAATAAGTGCAGATGTTACTTTAAATAAATTAACACCAAGAAAAAATGAACAAATAGTTATGTATTATACAAATGAAAATACAGATTTGTATGAAACAAGTAATATTACACCAGAAGGAGCAAATATAAACAATGCAACTAATTCTGTTGTAAGAGCAAAAGCAAATTCTAATGCACAAGAAATAAAAGGAATGGTAAAAACAGATGTAAATTTTGTAGTTCCAACAGGTGTTATGGTATCAGCAGGAATTGACAATTATAAAGAAGGAGCATCAGGAATACTATCAATTACAGATGAGTCTGTAGATGTAGAAATAGCACCATTTGCTAATAAAAGAATAGCAACGGTTAAAGGAACATTAACAAATAATAATACAAATTCAATTAGTAATGTATGTATATTAGGAAGATTTCCTTCACAAGGAAACAAAAAAATAGACTCAACAGACGATTTAGAAAATACAACAACATTTAGTGTATCAAAAGCAATTTCAGTTTTAGGTATGGATACATCTAAAATAGAAGTTTATTATTCTGAGAAAACAGATGCAAATAAAGATTTAAAAGATACATCAAATGGATGGACAACTTCTCAAACAGATTTAACCAAAGCAAAATCATATTTAATAGTATTAAAAGATAAAATAGAAGCAACAGGAACAATCGAATTTAACTATGAAATAGAGTTACCAAATAATATTGGTTACAACAAAAATGCAGCAACAATGTACAAAACATATTATACAAATGAAGCCTCAGAAGCAACAATGGCTGAAAGTAAACAAGCACCAATATTAAATCTAACAACAGGAAAAGGACCTGAATTAGAAATAAAACTTTCATCAAGTGCAGCAGCAGATGGAAGAGTATTTAATGGACAATATGTAAGACTTTATGTTGAAGTTAAAAATACTGGAGATTTAGATGCAGTAAATGCTAAGTTAACAGTAGATGTACCAGAACAAGCATATTTTGTAACTTTTGATGAAGGTGCAAATGTATATGACGAAACAAATAAAACTAGTGATACTATAGATATTGGAACAATAAAAGCAGGAAGTACAGCAAAAGCAATATTTGAGGTTAGAACAAATAGAGAGACAAATATACCGCAAGATGGGTATCCAGAAGAAACAGTAATGAATGTAATAGCTAAAGTTTCTGCAGATAATATAGAAGGAGAAATAAAATCAGAAGAGTATAAGTTTAAAGTAGAAGAAATAGGAAAATATGAATTTATAAATGCACCTAATACACAAGAAAATAGAACATATTTAAATGGTGAAACAGTAAATTACGAAGTTAAATTTCATAATAAAACAATGGATACAATAAAAAATGCTACTTTAACTATACCAATGCCAACTAGTGCAAAAGTAGAACAAGTAACAGTAAAAATAGGAGACACTGTAAAAACAGATGGAATAAATACTCAAGCAGATAAAATAGTAATTACATTAGGTGACTTAGAAACAAATGCTAAAGTAAATGTAAATGTAAAATATATTTTAGGGGCAAATACTCCAAATGAATTTTCTACCAAAGCAAGTATAGATAGTGACTTAGGATTTACTTTATATTCAAATGAGAGATGGATACATTTTGGAAATGTAGGAATGAAAGTAGAACAAGTAAAACCAGCAGAACAATATGTTAAAGAAAGAGAAGCTTTTAGATATGTATTTAGAATAACAGCAAATGGAGGTACAAATATATATAATGCAACAATAGTTGATACTTTAGCACCAGAAGTATATTATAATTCAGCAACAGCAGTAATTAAAAATTATAATAATTCGGGGGAAGACATGATAGTAGCTGCTGAAATAAAAAGCGAAGACGGAAAAGTAACAGTAAAAATTCCAGAAATATTTAAAGGCGAGACAGCAGAGGTATATATATATGTAACAGGTGAGCTAGAAAATCCAGATGATGACGGAAAAGCAATTGTAAATAAAGCGATAGCATATGCAGATGGAGTAAACGAAACAACAGTAAATGAAGTAACTCATTATTTAGAATATAAACCAACTGCAGAAGAAGAAATAGAAACACAAAAAAATGGATATAAAATATCTGGAGTAGCATGGGTAGATAGCAACAAGGATGGAGAAAGACAAGATGATGAATCAAAATTATCAGATGTAAAAGTAATGCTTTTATATAAAGAAAATAACCAAGTAGTAACAGACTCTAAGACAGAAGAAAGAAAAATTGCAACTACAGATAATAATGGAAAATATGAATTTACAGGATTACAACCAAACAATTACTTAGTAGTATTCGTATACGATAATTCAAGATATACAATAACAACATATCAAAAAAATGGAGTACCTACAACATCAAACTCAGATGCAATTAATATGGAAGTAGTACTAGATGGAAATAAAACTAATGTAGGAATGACAGATACAATTAAAGTTGTAGATAAAAATATTAGATATATTGATATAGGAGTATATGGAGAAGAAAAATTTGACTTAAAATTGGACAAATTCATAACTAAAATAACATTAACAACTCCAACAATAGGTACAAGTCAAACAGATTATGATAATGAAACATTTACTAAAGTAGAAATTTTAAGACAAAATGCAGGAAAGAGTAATATAGTAGTAGAATACAAAATAGTAGTAACAAATGAAGGTGCGATACCTGGATATGCAAATAAAATAATAGACTATTTACCAGAAGATGTGACATTTAGTTCAGAAGTAAACCCAGACTGGTATATATCAAAAAATGGAGATACAATATATTCTTCAAGTCTTGCAAATAAAAAGATAAATCCAGGTGAAAGTAAAGAAATTAAATTAGTATTAACTAAAAAATTAACACCTGAAAGTTTAGGAAGTATAATGAGTAACACTTCAGAAATATATGAGGCAACAAATGATGCGGGATTACAAGATATTGACTCAGAACCTGCAAATAAGTTAGAGTCAGAAGATGACTTTGGACAAGCCGATATTGTATTATCAGTAGTTACTGGTAAGATAGTAGGATATTCAATAATAATTGTTATAGCATTAGGAATAGTTGTAGCAGGAATTATTATAATAAAAAAGAAAGTTTTAAATAAAAAATAGGAAGAAAGGAGGATAAAAAATGAAAAAGGTAATAAAATATATACTTATTGCTATTATGTTAGTTTGTACATCAATAGGTATAAGTATAGCATTAACTTCACAATTAGAGACACCAGAAGTAGCATCTACAGATATAAAAGGAGCTAATAATGAAGTGATAAATCCTGGAGAAACCACAGGTGGTACTACAGGTGATGCAGTAGAGGATCACGTTATAGAAGATGCAGGTGACATATTTGTTGTACAAGAACCTTTAATGGGTGATGGAATTTGGAGACCTATATCAGACCAAGGTAAAGAACAAGAAATATACTGTATTGAACCTGGAGTATCAATTAAAATTTCCGGTTTAACTAAAGAAGATATATATGAATACGATGGACAAGAATGTGATAGAAGTTGTGGACAATGTGCACCTTGGGAAGGCGATTGGGGTAATGCAAAATTTACTAGTGGCAAATATGCAGGAAAACCAAAATTTAGTAATCCATACTATTATTGCCAAGGTAACCATGTTACAGAAGAAAGTGTAGAAGTAAATGGAAAACGTGTAAATAATACATATGATATAGCATATATAGTATCTTTTTATCCAGCAAAAATAGCAGGACAAGGTATGGCAGAGATGGACCCAGATTCTTGGTCAGGTGGTAAACAATATGCTGTTTGGAAATCTAACTTATCAAGAATTCCTTTACAAAATAGACATGTATATCAAGAGTATGTATCAGAAGGTGAAATGATACTTAAACAATCAGTAGTATATCAAAAAATGCAAGAAGATATACATGGAACAAGCTATACAGACCCAACATATGGTACAACACATCAAAAAGAAGCTGGAAAAATGACAGTTGAACCAACAGAAGAAGAATTAAAAGAAATGCAATCTAATATTAAAGTTGATTCAGATAATGAAAAACAACTACATAAAATAGGACCATTTAAGTTAAATTATGTATATGGTTGGAAATCAGAAATGGGAAGTAAACCAGGTGCAAGTGGTTATTATCCTGTTTCACAATATGCAATGAGTGGTATTTCAGATATGTACTTATTGACAGAAAGTGGTGAGAGAATAGATATAGCAGCATTTATAAGACCTAATGCAAAAGAACTTTTACCATTTCAAGGAGAGCCTCCTAGGGAAGGTAAAACAGTAGGTAGCAGTTATGATGCTCCAAAATTTTGGGATTACAAGTCACCAGTCGGAAAGAAAAACCCTAACATGGTTGACTACTGGTGCTATAACCAATGGAGAAACTATCCAGCACCAAATGAAGAATTTTATGTAGAAATAGATTATGATAAAGAACTACCAGCAGCATTAAAACTACATGTAGAATATAGTTATTTAAATATTCACTTCTTAGCTTGTCAAAGAGATGGCGTATCATATGTAGTAGATGATAACCCACATGACCATAGTGTACATGAACATAAACATGGTTGTGGAAAATATGATGACTATTGTTATACACATTGGGGTTGTTACTTTACACTATATATTAAAGAAGAACATCGTCAAGGATTAACATATTTGGACTATTATAGAGAAATTATTAAAGAGGATTTTGAAATTCCATTCTATGTAACAACCACAATGAAAATGGGAGGATTTGTATTTGAAGATTCTCCACAAACAAAAGACGAAGTTGCTAATGGAGTTATGGATGGAACAGAACATAAACTACCAAATATTCAAGTATCATTATATCAAGCAGATGAAAAAGGAAATATTGTATTAGATAAAGATGGAAATGGAAAATTAGCAAAACTTAAAACATTACAAGAAGAATTTCCAGGGCTAAGTGAACAACAAATAATAGATCAAGCATTTAATGGTGATAGAGAAGCTTATGAGAATGACTATAAGAGAAGAATAAATCCAACATTAACAGATGAAAATGGATACTATGAATTTAGAGGGCTTACATTAAACAGAAAATATGTCGTTAAATTTACATATAATGGACAAGATTATATGCCAACAGAATATCTAACCAAATTGGATGATTATTCATATGCTTCTGTAGAAGAAATGACAAAACAAGATGCATATGATACTCCAAGTAATCCAGAAGATATGAGGCAAAGATGGAGAGAAACATCGAAAGGATTAGAGAAAAAATCTGAAAGAGACAGATATACAGAGAGATTTAAAGAAATAGGTTCATATCCAAAAAATTATCCTTCAACAAATTCGCTTAAAGAAGTAGGAGAGTATAACGAAGCATTTTCAATATATGAATTATTAGGATTTGAATTACAAAAAGATGGAAAATACGAACAAGTTGGAACAAGATTAGTAGACAGTTTCTTAACAATAGAAGATGGAAAGATAGTAGATAGAAGTGTAACTGTAAATGACGATGGAGTTGTAACTGTAAATCCAGATGAAAAAATTGAAGAAGGATTGATAAGCCAAAAAATTAAAGAATATATAGAGAAAAATCATAAATATCCTGAAAATTTAAAAGATGATATATATAATGACATAGTTAATATAGTTGGAGGAGATAAAGATTTAACTTGGAGAATGCTACAATTTATAGAAGATTGCAAAATAAATTCTTACACAATAAATAATATAGAAGATGATTCAAGTTATGACTTATATCCAGTATATGATGAATTTACAACATATGTATCAAGTGGTAACAAATATCCAGAAAACAGTTATTCAGATGAAACATTTGATGAGAATGCTTCTACATATGAAGATCATACACAATTAACTGGAGGTACAGGAGAATATAAATACATAAAATTTGAAGTTATAAATGGAGTTACACAAAAAGTTGAAACAACAGCTTCAGATCCAGATGCAATAAAAGAACCTATTGAAAAATATAAGAATATTACATATAAAAATATTTATCCAGGTCAATTGTATGTAAATCAAGGATTATGGAGAAGACAAGAAGTTGATTTAGCATTAGAGAAAGACATTTACAAGGCAACAGTTAAAATTAATGGCAAAACAGAAGTATATGACTATGACAGCTATGGGCATGGTGTAATTACACCATCTGAGATATCTTCTTTAAAGAAAGAATATACACATAATGGAGTATTTGACGAAGCAGGATTTAAAGAAGCATTAAATAAATTGTTTACAGATACTGCTAGAGAACGTTGGGACATCCACTTAAGAATGGCAGATTATGCAAACTACTATGAACCTGTACATAATAGAGCAATATATAGAGCAGACTATGAATATGTATCACAACCTGGTAGAACAGGTGCACCATTAGATGTATATATTACTTATAAAATTTCTGTTAAAAACCAATCACAAACAATTCTAGGTCAAGTGTTAGAAGTTGTAGATTACTATGATGAAGATTTTGAATACATGGAAGACTTATCTTGGGTAACATATGAAGATGGAATTATAGGAGATAAAGACAAAGCAGAAAATACAGGTGATGATAAGGGGGCTAACTATATAAGTTCAGAAGATTATTACAATATGATGGATAATATAGAAAATGGAGCCACAGCAGATGAAATAAAAAATGCAAAAGATATAAAATCATCTAACCGTACAAAATATGACAGAGATACAGAAAGCGATATAACAGAAAGAACAATAACAGATGGTAATACTGGATTAAGAGCTAATTATGATGCAGTATATGTAAAAGGATTAGAAGATAAGAAATTAGCTGCAGGAGAAAAAGCATATATTTATTTAACATTTAAGATAAAGACAGATGGAAGCGGAAAAGTAATAATTAATGAAAGCAAAAATGATGATGACGAAGACAAAATGAACTTTGCAGAAATTAATGGTTACACAACTTTCTATAAAGACAATACATTATTACCAAACTACGGAACTGTAGGTTCAAATGATCCAGCAGGACTAGTAGACATAGATTCTAAACCAGGTAACTTAGAAGCAGATGATTTAGAAGAAGAAAGATATGAAAGTAACTTCGAAGATGACACAGACAGAGCAAAAGCTTTACATATTTATGTAGATGATGAAGCGGAAAGAAAATTAAATGGTGTAGTTTGGGAAGACCAAAGAAATGTAACAGTAGATGGAGCAACTATAGGTGATGGTACAAGACAGAAAAATGAAAATACTGTAAATAATATTTGGGTAGAACTTTATGAAATAGAATTAGACAATAAAGGAAACCCAATAAAAGAAGCAGATGGAAGTTATAAACTAAAAGACGGAGTAGTTCAAATTTATGAAGGTGGAAAATGGACATCAGCAAATGAAAATACAACAGGAAAAGGAAATTACGAATTCACAGGATTTATACCAGGTGACTATATAGTAAGATTTAACTACGGTAATGAACATAATGCAACATATAATGGTCAAGATTTTAAATCTACAACATATCAAGTAGGAATTGACCAAAGCGGAAAAACAGATGCATATACGGACACAAATAAAGAAGGAAGATATGACGGCTATAGAGATGTAGAAAAACAAAATGAAACTGGACTATATGGATATGATATAGCTAAAGCAGATCAAGATGAAAACAACTATTCAGATGCAAAAGATATTTGGTCAAGAAGAGAACAAATAAACAATTATAGTAACAACAATGGAAAAGGTGTAACAAATGAATTAGCATATACATTATCTCAACATACAACACCAAATCCAAATACTGAAATGAAAGCCGAGACTGGTGCAATTGTTGCAGAAGTTGAGTATAACAGACAGAATTCTAACTCAAGTTCAAATGTAGAAGGAGAGTCAGATAGAGGAGACAATAATTATAACAGTAATAGTGATGAATTATATGCAGATGGTAATGACATCAACACAGAATATTCATTAAATAACGTAGACTTTGGATTAGTTGAAAGACCAAAAGCACAACTTGAGTTAAACAAAAAAGTTACAAATGTTAGATTAACACTTGCAAATGGACAAATTATAGTAGATAGTACAACACAAGGACCATATCTATCTTGGGTAAATGGAAAGGCTTATAATATAATTAGTAAACGTACAGAACAAAAAGATACAATTTATGAGACAGATTATAGCAAGAAAAAAGACGGAGAAAGATATAAGGACGATAAAGGCGGACATGGTACAGAATACTATGAATACAGAAAAGAACTTATAACAGACAAATTTACATCACAAGCATCAGGAAAAGGTTATAATGGTTTAATCCAAATAAATATGGATGAAGAGTTAATGCATGGTGCTACTATAAGAATTGAATATACTCTTACAGTAACAAACGCAGGCGAAATAGACTTCGATGGTAAAGGTTTCTATTATAGAGCAGATGACCAAAACAATGAGCAAGAAAAGAAGGGTAGATTAGTAACAACTAGTGCAGACCAAGTAATAGACTATGTAAATAACAACCTACAATTTAGAGCAGAAGACAATAAAGAAGATGGTGGTTCACCAGTTTGGTCAATTATTTCTACAGATGAAGTAATAAATGGACAAAACGGCGAAGGTAGTAAATTGGTAAATGGTACAGTAGCAGGAGTAATTAAGAAAAACGTGGGAGGAAGAGATGTAAATCAATACAACAGCATAGTTCAAACAGAAACTTTGAAAAAGGCTTTAGTACCACAAACTAAAAATTCAAATTCAGCAGATACATCTATTAGCACTAAATTAGTATTATCACAATTAATAACAGCACAAAATGATACAGATGACTTAACATATGATAATATTGCAGAAATTGTTAAAACAACAAATAGCGTTGGTAGAAGAATGGCATACTCAGTAGCTGGTAACCAAGACCCAACACAAATTCCATCAGAAGTAGATGCAGCTAAAGCAGAAAGAGTAATGATATTACCACCATTTGGTAGTGCAACATATGTTTATATAATAATTGCTATTGCAGCAGCTACAATCTTAGTAGTCGGAATAGTATTAATTAAGAAGAAAGTTATAGGTAAAAAAGAATAAGACATTATGAAAAATAACTTAACTTAATAAAAAATAGTTCATACAAAAGTATGGACTATTTTTTATGTTATGCTTTGAATTTTTTATAAAAAATATGTATTAGAATTAGAGGAAATTTACTTAAATGGTCTATTTTTTAGCTCTTTTTTCGTTCTCGTATTGTAATTTTAGTCATTTTGTTATAAAATTATGGCAATAAAATGTTAAGTTCTGAACAATAATAACGAAATTGTACACAAAATGTAAATAACTTTTTTAAATTATGTGGCAAAATCGACAGAAATTACACTAAAGATATATTAAAATAAACAAGCGATGAACAATAATTGAAAAAAAGTAGGGGTGACCATTATGTTTCAGAATGTAGAAAAGAACATTAATAATAGACAAGATTTTAATGAAGCTTTTTATGATAAAAAAGACAAAATGAAAATAGCAATAAAAAGCCTTTTATCTATAAATAACATAATAATTTATATTATAGCTTTTATGGTGTCAATGGTAGGATTTTCGTCACATAATATTATGTTAGGGCTTAGTCCATTTGCAATTGCATTTATGGCAGCAATGTTAAGCAATGGGAATCCAGTCGGAATAGTTTATATTTTAACATTAATAGGAACTTTTATAAAATTTGGTCCAAATATGCTTCTTACATATGTTTTAACTTCTCTAGTATTTTTTGCAAGTAGTTTGTTTGTAAGACATAATATAATAGAAGATACGAACGAGGAAAAAAGACTAGGAGTACACTTATTTGCAAGTGTTTTAATAGTTCAAATAGTACCAATGTTCTTTAGAAGTTTTCTTTTATATGATTTATTACTTGCTATTATGGTAGCGGTTATTACATTTATATTTTATAAGATATTCGCAAATTCAATAATTATGCTAAAAGAATTTAGAAATAAAAAAGCTTTTACTATAGAAGAGGTTATAGGAACAAGTTTGCTTCTAGCAATTGCAGTATGTGCAGTTGGAGATTTAAGTATATTTGGTTTTAGCATAAAAAATATTTTAAGTATTTTAATAGTATTAATACTTGGCTGGAAAAATGGAATGTTAGTTGGTGCAACAGGTGGTATTACAATAGGTGTTGTACTAGGAATTATTAGTGGAACAGAGCCTATGATGATTGCAGCATATGCAATTTCTGGACTAATTGCAGGAATATTAAATAAATTTGGAAGAATTGGTGTAGTAGTTGGATTTATATTAGGAAATGTCATTCTTACATATGTTGCAAACGGAAATACAGTTCCAATAATTACGATACAAGAAATTTTAATCGCATGCTTGGGACTTTTAGCAATACCTAAAAAATTAAAAATTAATATAGAAGATTTATATGGAAAGACTAAATTATTACCAGAAACTACAGGAAGAAGTATAGGGGAAGCCCAAGACAACACTATTTTAAAATTAAATAGTATGTCAGAAACAATTGCAGATTTAGCAAAAGGATATAAGACAACAGAAAAAGAAGATAAAAAATTAAAGAAACAAGAGCTTTCTAATGAAAATATTTTTATAGAAGAATTGAAAAATAACTTAATAAATTTAGAAGAAAATATTCTTTTTGATGATATATATAACAATAATAACAACATTTTACATGAAATATTTGAAGAACTATTAAAAAATGATGTTATATATGAAAAAAACTTAGTTAGCATTTTTGAAGCTCATAATAATTATATAGTAGGTTTCCATGAAAAAAACAAAGCGGTGGAAGCAGACATTTCTAAAATGATAAATGCAATAAATTCATCTTATAGATTAAGTAGAGTGAATTTTGTATGGAAAAAGAAAATAGAACAAAATAAAGAAAATATTTCAAACCAGCTAGAAGGTGTATCGCAAGCTATTGCAGATTTAGCAGATGAAATAAAGAAAGACAATGAAGATGAATTTGCAGATAAAAGAGAAGAATTAATGAGAGCATTCCAAGAAAAGAAATTCGACATACGAAATTTAAACATAAAGCGCTTAAAAAATGGTAGATATATTATAGATATATATCATAACCTATGTGATGATTTAGAAGGAAAAAAATGCAATATAAAAAGAATTAAGACTATATTAGAAAGAATTTTAAAAGACAAATTTATAATACAGCATCAAGAATGTGGATTACGTGAAAGCAAGGAACAATGCAAATTTACATATATGTCACAAGATAAATTTTCTGTACAAATTGGTATTTCTAAAACTACTAAAGCTGGTTCACCAGTATCTGGAGATACAAACTTAGAAACTAAATTAGAAGATGGAAAATATTTATTAGCAATAAGTGATGGAATGGGCTCTGGTCCAGAAGCAATGAAAAGTAGTAAGGTTGCAATTAAAACTTTGGAAAGATTACTAACAGCAGGATTTGACAAAACAATGTCATTAAAACTTATTAATTCTATTTTAGAGATAACTCAAAAAGACGATATGTATGCAACTTTAGATGTAGAAATATTAGACTTATACAGTGGAATTATGGAATTTGTAAAAAATGGGGCATGTCCTACATATTTAAAAAGAAATAAAGAAGTTCAATTACTAAAAGCAAATACACTTCCAGCAGGAGCTATAGAAAAAATGGACCTAGAAGTATATGACTGCGATTTACAAGATGGGGATATTATAGTAATGTGTAGTGATGGTGTAATAGAGTCTAATGACGAATATATAAACAAAGAAGTATGGGTAAAATATTTATTAGAAGATATGCAAACAGATGATGCTCAGAAGATAGCAGATATATTGTTAAAAGAATCTATAGATAATGATTATGGAACACAAAAAGACGACATGACAGTTATTGTGGCAAAAATAAGCAAGAAAATAAGATAATTAAAAAAGAATATAGTAAAAATGAGTAAATTAAGTAAAATAATTGTAAAA